>CAMWTP010000015.1 GCA_947177165.1 uncultured Lachnospiraceae bacterium | reverse complement strand
TTATTAGCGATTTAATGATTAACGAACAAATTAGGGACAGAGAGGTGCGCGTGATTGGCGAGGATGGTGAGCAGCTTGGTATCATGTCATCCAGAGAGGCCATGAGACTTGCGGAGGAGGCAGGAGTCGATCTTGTGAAGATAGCGCCCACAGCAAAGCCGCCTGTGTGTAAGATAGTTGATTATGGTAAGTTCAAGTATGAACAGACAAGAAAAGAGAAGGAAGCCAAGAAAAAGCAGAAGGTAATCGACGTAAAAGAGATTCGTTTGTCTCCCAATATCGACACTAATGACTTGAACACGAAGATAAATGCCGCCCGCAAATTCCTTTCCAAGGGAGATAAGGTAAAGGTCACACTGCGTTTCAGGGGGCGCGAGATGGCGCATATGCAGAACAGCAAACACATTCTTGTAGATTTTGGTGAGAGCCTGAGCGATATCGCAGTGGTGGAGAAGGAGCCCAAGGTAGAGGGCAGAAGTATGACAATGTTTTTAGCTGAGAAACGATAAGCGGTTTTGAGAAACGGCTTAGGTCAGTTAAAAGATAGAATTATTATGAAGTTTAGGAGGAATGAGTTATGCCAAAAATGAAAACCAGCAGAGCAGCTGCAAAGCGCTTTAAAGTGACAGGGACAGGTAAGTTAAAGAGAGCAAAAGCTTATAAGAGCCATATCTTGACAAAGAAGACCACAAAGAGAAAGAGAAATCTTAGAAAGGCTGCAATCACAGATGCAACCAACGTTAAGAATATGAAGAAGATTTTACCGTACTTATAAGAGTTGGTAAAGGTGATTATTTGTTAGGAGGATTTAGAAAATGGCAAGAATTAAAGGCGGTTTGAACGCAAAGAAGAAACATAACAGAACATTGAAGCTTGCAAAGGGTTACAGAGGAGCAAGATCAAAGCAGTACAGAGTGGCAAAACAGTCCGTTATGAGGGCACTGGCTTCCTCATATGCCGGCAGAAAAGAGAGAAAGCGTCAGTTCAGACAGCTCTGGATTGCACGTATCAATGCTGCTGCCAGAATGAACGGCATCTCATACAGCAAGATGATGCACGGATTAAAGGTTGCAGGGATTGACATCAACAGAAAGATGCTCGCAGAGATGGCAGTCAACGATGCAGAGGGCTTTAAGACACTTGCAGAGCTTGCAAAGAAGAGCGCATAATCAATTAGATCAGGTGAGTGATACCGTAAGGAGGGATATCATCATGGAAGAGATTTTTCATGATGGTATCCTTTACTGTTTTACGGATTATTTGGATTAAGTGATAGACACACCAGAGCCTGGAAGGGAGTATAATTTATGATAATATATAAATTCATTGGCGAAATAACGATATTCACCATTTTGGTGCTTCCGGTTGTATTGATTATTGCAGACATTGTTTTTATGGTGAAAAAGAAGAAGCATCCCATATTTGAGGCACTTGCGTTTCCCATAGGCGGGGGATATATGGTTCTGGCGTATTTGCTATGGTCACTGCCGCCATATGACATGCCGGTCAATATATTTGAGGCAGGGTTATTAGTACACGAACCGGTTAATACAGAATACAGTGCGGCGATCCTGTTATTTGCGCTGCTGGGTTTTGCAGGCTATATCATACTGAAGTTCTGTAAAAAGAAGTTTCCGCCGCTGATAGAGGTTTTTCTGCTTGGCGGGATGTATATAGGAATGCTGCTCTGTATCGTGTTTCTGTTTCAGCTGCTCATGGGAGTACATACACAACCAGTTGACGTCAGTGGACTGATGGGAGATGCGGATGTGGAATACTTCAATAACTGGAAAGGGTCACTCAATGAGTCTGGCTGCTTCATTATTCTGTGTCTGTGCATTGTGCCGGTATTGTTTCTGATCCATTGTATTCACCTCATGATTGCAATGATGAAAGAGAAGGCCCAGGAACAGAGCATCAGGAACTACAATAATCCGCTGTTGAATCAATTAAATAAATTCTACGTAAAAAGTGTGGGAAAATATCTGCTGGCAGTTTTTGCGATGCTGCCGCTCCTGGCAGTGCTCACAGTGATTTTGACGCTGTTTGGTCAGCAGCCGGACAGTATCATACTTGCGTTTACCAAGACCAGCGACTGGATCTTGTCAAAAGAGATTTCGCCGCCTCCGGTCGCCTATGATGCCCACTATTTATGTACAGTATCACTGAGAGGACACAGAAAACTGGTGAAGCCGCTGCGGTATGGAATGCGCCGGAACGAAAAAATTGTTGTGAACCGTCAGCTTTGTGTCGCCAATGCTTTTGAGCAGATGATTCAGGAGCGTGCGCCAGGGTTTCACAGAGCGGTAAGGAAATTTTATGATGATTACGGGTATCCGATATCAAAACATATCAATACTGCGTTCGCAGCAGATGTTGTGTATCTTATCATGAAACCGTTGGAGTGGGTATTTGTGATTGCATTATATATGGTGGAGACGAATCCGGAGGATAAAATCGCAAGTCAGTACCTGCCTAAGAATTTTAAGAAATCAGAATAAAAACTTTGTAAATATTTTGACAAGTAAGTTTACCATATTTCAATAGTCTGCTATATTTAGAGAGGAATGAATATCCGCAAAACAGATATATTAAGATAAGGGTGCCTGATAAAAATTTGTGAGATGGAAATGAGGGAAAAGCATGAGAGTATTGGAGAATTTGGAACCTAAGAAAGTATACTATTATTTTGAGGAGATATGCGGGATACCGCACGGTTCCGGAAATCTTGACGGGATAAGCAGCTATCTTGCGCAGTTTGCCGCAGACAGGGGATTGTTTCATATAAGGGATGCGAGCAACAATGTGATTATCGTCAAGGAGGCTTCGGCCGGCTATGAGTCTGTCCCGCCCATTATTCTGCAGGGGCATATGGACATGGTCGCCGTGAAAAAGAATGACTGTGATATCGATTTGGAAAAGGACGCGCTTCGGTTAAAAGTGGACGGTGATTTTATCTGCGCTGAGGGAACAAGTCTTGGCGGAGACGACGGCATCGCAGTGGCTTACATTCTTGCAATCCTCGATTCTGATGATATCGCCCACCCGCGCATTGAGGCGGTTATCACGACGGACGAGGAGACTGGAATGGAAGGTGCCACGGCAATCGACCTGTCCATGTTAACGGCAAAGAGAATGTTGAACATCGACTCGGAGGAGGAGGGGATTCTTCTGACAAGCTGCGCAGGCGGCATGCGGACGGATTGCCACATTCCGATTACAAGAGAGACAAATGACGGCGATGTAGTTCTGAACGTTTCTGCGGGCGGGCTTTTAGGCGGTCATTCCGGCACAGAAATCAATAAAGAGCGCGCAAATGCGATTAAACTGCTGGGAATCACATTGCAGCAGATCCGAAAGAAAATACCGTTCCGGCTGGCAGAGATCAGCGGCGGGGAGAAGGATAATGCGATTCCGCGTGAGGCGGCGGCTGTGATCAGTATTGCAGAGAATCAGAGAGAAGGCTTTATCGCAGAATTGAACAGGATTGAAGCAGAGGAGCAGAATGAGAAGAAGTCCAAGGAAAAGAATCTGCGCATAAAGGCGGAAACGGCAGAGCGAGATGTGACAACGGTATTGGATAAAGATAGCACCGATAAAGTCCTGTCCTTCCTTGTTCTGCTCCCGAATGGAGTGATGGCAATGAGTGCAGACATAGACGGACTGGTCGAGACGTCGTTGAATGTCGGTATATTAAAAACATGCGACAGTGAAGTGCTTGCAAGCAGTGCCATCAGGAGTGCCATAGAGACTGCGAAGCATAAAGTCAACCTGCAGCTGGAAACTCTGACAGGAATCTTTGGCGGATATACAGAAACGCACGGCAAGTATCCCGGCTGGCAGTTTGATCCTGACTCGAAATTGAGGGCTGATATGGTTAGGATATACAAGGAAATGTTTGGCAGGGAGGTGCAGGTGGAGGCGCTTCATGCCGGTCTCGAGTGCGGCATCATGATATCGAAGATACCAGGTCTTGACTGCGTATCCTTTGGGCCGGATATTTTTGATATCCACACGACAGAAGAGCGTCTGAGTATATCGTCAACGGCAAGGATGTGGGCGTATCTGTTGGAGATACTTAAAACCTGTTAACAGAGTATTGGAAAATGATAAAAACTATTTCTGGACGGTTCTTTAGGAAGAAATATGTGTGAGGACTAGGAGAAAACAATATGGCAGAGAACTTTAGAGAATTTAACCCTGGAAATAATTCAGGAAATGAAGGTAATAACACACAAAACAGGTCATCGCAGAGAGGCGGCAGATCCTATGGCAAAATGGCTGCAATTATAGTCTGTCTGCTGCTGTTGGCGGTGTTGGCGGTGGAGTCCGTCTATTCCATTGGGGAGCAGGAACAGGGTGTGGTTACGACATTTGGGCATGCGGGCAGCGTAGTGACATCGGGGCTGCATTTTAAGATTCCGTTTGTGCAGAGAGTGACAAAAGTGAACACAACTATCCTGGGCTTTCCCATCGGGTACAGATCAGGCGGTGATGACAGTGCCAGCCAGGAGCAGATCGACGATGAGTCGCTGATGATCACGTCGGATTTTAATTTTGTAAACGTCGATTTTTATGTGGAGTACAAGGTGTCTGACCCCGTGAAATATCTGTACAATTCCAGGCAGCCCAAGGAAATACTCAAAAACATTGCACAGTCCTGCATCAGAAACATTATCAGCAATTACGTTGTGGACGATGTGATTACCACGGGAAAGAGCAAGATACAGGCCGAAATCAAGGAGATGATCATCGAAAAGCTTGAAGAGCAGGATATCGGATTGATGCTTGTCAACATCTCCATGCAGGACGCGGAGCCGCCCACGGAGGACGTCATAGAGGCGTTCAAGGCTGTTGAGACCGCAAAACAGGGCAAGGAGACAGCGATCAACAATGCCAATAAATATCGGAATGAAAAGCTTCCCGAGGCGAGCGCAAAGGCTGACCAGATCACACAGGATGCGGAAGCCGCAAAGCAGTCGCGCGTGAATGAAGGAATCGCGCAGGCGGCCAGATTCAATGAGATGTATGCGGAGTATGAGAAGAACCCGCTTCTGACCAAGCAGAGAATGTTCTACGAGGCGATGGAGGAGGTGCTTCCGGGAGTAAAGCTTATCATTGATGATGGCAGCGGCAATCTGAATAAAACATTGTATCTCGATGAACTGCAGCTGGAAGATATCACGGGTAGCAGGTCAGAAACCTCTTCGAGTGATACCGATACACAGGAGGAACAATAGATATGAAGAAAACGTTTAGCAAGGTATTTTGCATCATCATATTGATGGCGGCTCTCGTGGTGCTGGCCAATTCGGCATTTATCATCAGGGAAAACCAGTATGGATTAGTACGTGAATTTGGCAGGATTGAGAGAGTGATATCGGATTCCGGGCTGTATTTCAAAGTGCCGTTTATACAGGAAAAAGATACGGTCTCAAAGGAGCTGCTGTTGTATGATATCGCCAAGTCAGATGTGATCACGCAGGATAAAAAATCGATGATCGTGGACAGCTTTGTCCTGTGGCGCGTCACAGATCCGAAGGTCTTTGCACAGACTCTGAACACGTCCAGCCAGAACGCGGAGGGAAGGATTAATGTGGCGGTCTACAATTCGATCAAAAATGTGATAAGCAGCATGACACAGGCGGATATCATCGCAGCGAGGGGACAGAAGCTCACCAACCTGATTATGGAAAATGTCACCGGAATCAATCAGTATGGAATTGAGATTACAACAGTCGAAATCAAGCTTCTTGATCTGCCGGAGGACAACAAAAATGCAGTTTTTGAGAGAATGATCTCAGAGCGCGAGAATATTGCGGCGACATACACGGCAGAGGGAAATTCCGACGCGCAGAAAATCCGCAATACGACAGATAAGGAGACAGCACTGATGATTTCTGAGGCAAACAAAAATGCCGAGATTTTGAAAGCAGAAGGTGAGGCAGAATACATGAGAGAGATTGCTGCTGCATATGATGGAGATATGAAGGCAGATTTTTACAGTTTTACGAGAAGTCTGGATGCGCTCAAGAATTCGATAAAGGGTGGCAATAAGACGGTTATTCTCGACAAAGATTCACCGATCACACAGATATTTTACAACAGATAATTCTTATCATGCCTGCGGCAGTAAAAGATTTTCTGCCGCAGGCATGATACAACATAGACCAATGCCGGTGTTTTATGCCTCTGATGCGGAGTCGCCAAGCCTCATATAGAAGCAGATCAGGTATAGACCGCATACACCCACGAGTGCATAGATAATTCTGGAGAACCATGTCATGCTGCCAAAGACAGTAGCGACAAGATTAAAGTCGAAGAAGCCAATTAATCCCCAGTTTACAGCGCCGATAATCGCAATGGTCAATGCGATGCCATCAATTAATTTATTACCCATATTTTTCGCCTCCTCCATGAATAGGATTACCATATAGGATAAAGAATATACAAAGTATACAGAATTTTTATTGTCACTTTTTGTCAACATACGGCGATGAAAAAAGTAGAATCCTATAATTAATTCATAAAATTTATGTAAATAAATTGAAATATGTGATTGAATGTGATATCATATTAATGCATGTAATTTTGCATCATTTCGAAGTCTGTATTTTGCCGGTGATAGAACACAGCTGCTGACATAAGAATACAGGCGTAAGAGGAGGATGGCATTGTGAAAGTTACTGGCAGTTCAAAACAAGAACGTGTCTCCGAGACCAAAGAGGGTTCTGCATCAGAGAAAAAAGCAGATTCACGTAATATGATTTTGGGACAAATAAAATTAGAAGATTTAGAGCAGGAGAGGTTAGAAGTGAGAAAATCAGTAGAAAAGAAATCAACAGCAAAGAAGCAGGTAGAGAAGAAGCCCGTCAGTGCAGCTAAGGCGGCCGCTGATACAAAAGCAGAGGTAAAGGCTGCTGAGGTAACAGCAGAGACGGAGGAGCCGCAGGCAGAGGCAGAGGCAGTGGCTGACGAGGCAGCAGCAGTTAAGCAGGAGGAAACAGAACCGAAGACAAAGGCTGCAAAGACAACAAGAACGAGAGCGACTAAGAAGGAAGATACAAAGACAACAGCTAAAACGACAGCGAAGAAGGAAGACAAAGCAGCAGAATCGAAGACAAAGGCAAGGACTACTGCAAAAGCAGCAACGGAGAAGGTTGTCCTGCAGATGGGCGGCAGAGAGGATTTGGTTATGAACAGCCTTATTGACAGGGTAAAAGCAGCATATGTTGCAGAGGGACATAAGGCGGATTCAATCAAAAATATCGAGGTATATATTAAGATTGACGAAAACATGGCATATTATGTAATTGATGGATATGCTTCTGGAATTAGTCTGTATTAGTAGCAGATTGTTACATAAAAAATCTCAGAGTTTCAC
Source organism: uncultured Lachnospiraceae bacterium (assembly GCA_947177165.1). Lineage (GTDB taxonomy): Bacteria > Bacillota > Clostridia > Lachnospirales > Lachnospiraceae > COE1. The sequence goes on along the minus strand of CAMWTP010000015.1, from coordinate 80,869 downwards.
GTTTCGTGTAAACTCTGGGATTTTTTATGTATGAAGCGTCTCATTGCATTAATCATCTGTGTCTTGTGGAAAAATAATGTTGAGACTGTCCAGTTCTTCTTCTGTTATATTTGTAAGTTGGTCCAGAATAATGGAAACGTTACTTTTCTTCGCATTACAGAGAAGATAGATGATATCTGTGAGTTGGGAAATAATATCCTTCATGCGCATTGCGTCAATTTTTGCTCGTTTTGTGTTTTGGGTAGATTTCATTTCAACAGACTCCATTTTGATGTATTATGAAAGTCTTACAGAACTAAAAGAAAACAGAGATCATATGTCAGAACGGTACAAGTCATAGGTTTTTTACAGGTTTTTTTGTTTTGAGAATTGCTGTACAGTTCTCCAATCTTTTGCATTTTGATCCGTTCACATTGTGGTACGCTGTATTTCGGAAGAGATCTATTCTGCTATCATTCCTTTTTCTTTTAGACGATGTACTTTTCATTTGTAATTAGTGACTTTAAAGAAATAATAGGGCTGGTGTACTGACCACCTGTAACGCAGGGCAAACAGACAGTGCCGTTTACCTTAGTACAGTATGCTCTGGATGATACAACGGACATTTTGGGGTTTCTTACTTATAAAATATCATAACAATTTTAAATTATCAATATAGAATCTTAAAAAACTAAAAGATGACAACAAGATATGCAAATAAAATTCTTGACTTTAAACGCTAATATCGGTAGGATTATTTTATAGTAGTATTATGGATATAATAATTTTAACCACATAATATTAAGAAAGGGAAGGAAGAGGATGGATAATTTAGAATTGGCAAAACGTCCTGTGTATATTGTCGGACATAAAAATCCTGATACAGATTCGATTTGCTCTGCGATCGCATACGCATATCTGAAAAGTAAATGTGACAGCACCTGCGAGTATGTGCCGGCAAGAGCAGGGCAGGTAAACCAGGAGACACAGTATGTGCTGAATGCTTTTCACACGGATCCGCCGGTCTATCTCCACGATGTCATGACAGACGCCAGGGACATTGATATGAATGATGTGGAAGGAGTGACAGAGGACGTATCCCTCAAGAAAGCGTGGCATCTCATGAGGGACAGGGGTGATGTCACCGTACCTGTCATTGACAAGCAAAAGCTGACGGGCATTATCACCATCGGAGATATCGCAAACGCATATATGGACGTGTATGACAATGGTATCCTGTCACGCGCCAGGACCTCATACAAAAATATATTGGAGACGCTCGACGCGGAGATGGTCGTGGGAGATGCAGGCGGATGTTTTGAGGGCGGTGAGGTGGTCATTGCGACGGCAAATCCGGATGTGCTCGAGGATTACATACATCCCGGCGACATGGTTCTGCTGGGAAACCGTTATGAGACGCAGCTGTGTGCGATCGAGATGGGCGCGGCATGTGTCGTCGTCACGATGGGTGCAAAGATTTCCAAGACAATACAGATATTTGCGAAAGAACACGACTGTATACTGATCAGCACACCGTATGACACAGCGACTGTTGCGAGACTGATCAATCAGAGTATGCCAATCGGTTATTTCATGCGGCGCGAGAAACTCACGACATTTAAGATCACAGACAAGACGGAGAGTATCAGGGCGATCATGAAGAAGAAGCGGTATCATGATTTTCCGGTGCTCGACGAGGAGGATCGGTATGTCGGTATGATATCGCGCCGGACATTGTTGAATCTGCGCAAGAAGCAGCTGATTTTAGTTGACCACAACGAACTCTCACAGACAGTTGACGGGATTGAGGCAGCTGATATCCTGGAGATCATAGATCATCACAGAATCGGGACACTGGAGACCGTCTCCCCGGTTTTCTTCAGAAACCAGCCGCTCGGCTGTACCGCGACAATCATTTATCAGATGTATCAGGAAAAAGGAATTGAGATTCCCAAAAATATAGCAGGTCTCATGATGGCAGCGATTATTTCAGATACACTGATGTTTCACTCGCCGACTGTCACAGAGGTGGATAAGGCCGCGGCAGCGAAGCTCTCCGAGATCTGTGAAGTGGAGATCGAGGAGTTTGCGATTGACATGTTTGGTGCAGGCAGCAGTCTGAGTGATAAGTCTGCAGACGAGATTTTCAATCAGGATTATAAGAATTTCTCTGTGAACGGTTTTGAGTTCAGTGTGGGGCAGATCAATTCGATGAACAGTATTGAGCTTGACGAGATTAAGGAGAAGATCGAACCGTATATCAGGGAGCAGATGCCAGGGCTCCCGGTTGAGATGTGCTTTTTCATGCTCACGAATATTGTCTATGAAAAGACGGAGCTTTTGTGTTTTGGCGAGCGGGCAAGAGAGCTGGTGAGAACGGCATTTAAACTGCCCAGGACGCAGAAAAAGTTTGAACTGAAAAATCTTGTTTCGAGAAAAAAACAATTGATTCCCGCCTTTGTATCTGTATTGCAGCAGTGGGAAAAATGACAGCCCTTATGGGGGCTGTTTTTTTGCAATCATGCCATTGACCATAAATGACAAATATAACCGATAGATTTCTTGGTGCATTTCCCGTATGATAAAGCTAGGAGAGTATGCCATGCGGCATGCAGAGGAACGGGTATCGCATGGTAAAGACATACTTTGAGTGTGCTATTATATACAGTATGAGGAACTATGTGGCCTGCAATCAAACAGGGAGAATGCATATGTATAAGTTATTAATCGTTGAAGATGAAAAAGCAATTGCACAGGGGATTGCAAAAAGCAATCCGTGGGAAGAGTGGGGATTTCAGGTAGTTGGAATCTGCGCAAACGGGGAGGAGGCAGTGGCGTTCATTGAGCATGACAAACCTGATTTGGTACTTTCTGATATCAGAATGCCAAAGATGGATGGGATCGCTCTGATGCAGCATCTGAATGCGCAGTATCCTGAGATAAAGATTGTCATTCTCAGCGGATATAATGACTTTGAGTATCTTCAGATGGCGATACGGAATCATGTGGCAGAATATTTGCTGAAGCCTACACTGCTGGAGGAGTTTGAACAGCTTTTCAGGAAAATGAAGCAGGCGCTGGACGAGGAGGTACAGCAGAAGGAAGAGCGGGAAATACAGATCAAAACCAGGGAATCCAATGCACTTTTGAAGGGATATGGATACAGTGAGGAGTTTGTGGAATCGTTTTTCTATCATAAGGATACGGAGTCTTATCGTGTTGTCATGCTCTGTGCACAGATTGAGGAGGGCACAGAGCATGACAGAAGCCTGCGGTATCAGAGAAAACAGTCGATTGTAAAAATCATGAACCGCCATATACAGAAGCGTGGGATAAGCGGTTTCTTTCTCTGCAATTATGAAGAGTCTGTTACAGGGATTTTATGTATTGATGAGGGAATTGGGGAGAGGGAGATTGAACAGAATCTTCTCGATGTGCTCGACGCGGTAAACGGTGAGACAGGAATCGTGCTTCACTGTGCAGTGAGTGGTTCCTGCGAGGATTATCGAATGCTTCCGCAGTGCTATGAACAGACAAAATACTGTATTGGACAAAAACTGCTGCTGGATTCGGACAAAAAGATTATCTGGTACAGGCAGACCAAGGAGGAGAAGCACGATATGTGCTTTGATTATTTTGGGATTGGCTTTGACGACAAGAATATCCTGAAATATATTCTGAATCAGGACAAAGAGCAGCTTGAAAAAGAACTTTCAGGCGTTTTTGGCCTGTTCCGTGATGCGGCGGCAAAGGGAAATGATTATGTAGATATCCACTATGTGAACAGAATTTGTATGGAAATCCTGTTCACCGTCTCCAGGGAGATTTACCGGTATAATGTCCACCCGGAAAAGCTGATGAGCGAACATAATTATCATTATATGGACGTGTTTGATAAACCCGCTCTGGAGAGTAAGCTGGACTTTCTTTTGGGCATTTTTGAGCTGTTTATGCAGGAGTGCGGCACGCAGAAGGAAACGGTATCTAAGACAGGAGAGTTGGCGCGCATGGTAAAGCGCATTGTGGATGAGGAATATATGTCGAATCTGATCTCGCTGGAATATGTTGCGGAGAAGGTTCACAAGAATCCATCTTATATATCGAAGGTGTTCAAAAATGAATTTGACTGTAATTTCAGCTCTTATGTGACAGACCGGCGTCTTGAGAAGAGCAAAGAGCTTCTCGCAGATCCTCTGGTGAAGGTATATGAGATTGCGGAGGAGTTAGGCTGGGCAGATGTATCTAATTTTATCAAAGTATTTAAAAAGAAATTTGGCATCAGCCCGGACGAATACCGCAAGGTGGCATCCGGCATGACGGACAGCAGGAGATAAATAAATCAATATAAGGAGTGTGCGTTGGATGAAACGAAACCACTGGAATATCAAAAAAAGGATTATGGCTGGATTTGTGGTAGTGCTTGCAGTCGTTTCGGTGGTGGTAACATTGCTGTTCCGCCAGACAGAGAATACACTGCGTGTGGAGTACAGAAAACTGGTACAGAGCAGCGTGGAGGGTGCAATGCACAGGCTGGACATGCTGGTTCGGGAGGTTTATAGTATTTCAGACTATTTTGCATTTAACAACCAGCTTGAAAGATATCTGGATAAAACCTACACAGAAGAGCAGGTGCATGTGAAACGGGCAGATGTCATGCGAATGTACCGTGATTATTTTGAGGCTTCTGATATCCTGCAAAAAAGACAGAAGATTAGTGGCATCCTTACGACAAAAGGTGTTTTATTCAATTTTGAGGATGTGAACTGTGACGGGCCAGAGGTGGCGGACCAGCTTATTGCGCTTGGCATCAATAAGCCTGAACATTTGATGCGGTTTTGCTGGTATCCGCTCAGGGATAATTTTATGGTGCAGGATGCGGCTGGCGACGTGCGCAAGGATAAGGCGGTGTTTGGCTCGCGCAGAGTGTACTCTGTATGGAAATCGGCATATATATGCACGCATATCTTTTGCATCCAAGAGGAGGATTTGTACGAGACGTATCAGGAAAGCGTCGTGGAGACCAAGGGTGAAATCTACATATTAGATGAGAATGGCAATCTGATCTCTTCGAGCAATCGGGAGTGTGTGCAGCGGGGAGCTGTGGATGAGCCATTTAGAAAAATGCTTCTGAGCCGGACAGAAGATGATTTTACATGGAAAACAAGAACAGAGAATTTTGAAATCTGTGTGCGTCAGTCAGAGGTTAATAAATGGATGACAGTGGCGGTAATTCCGCAGAAGAATATCACAGGCGAAGTGAATGCGCTGTATCTGCGCATTTATGTGGTGCTGATTTTATGTCTGATTGGCTGTGTTGTGATACTGCTTCGCATGTATCAGGGCTTTTTTACGCCGGTGAATGAGCTGAATCAGGCGATGCGCGAAGTGCAGATGGGCAACCTCAACGCTTATGTAAAAGAGACAGGGCGCAATGAGATTGCAGACATGATGCGCTACTATAATAATATGCTCCGGAGTATTCATGTGCATGTCGTGGAAAAACTGGAGTCTGAGCGCAAAAAGAAGGAGTTAGAGCTGGAAGTGCTGGTATCACAGATCAATCCGCATTTTCTGTATAACACACTGGAAAATATTGTCTGGAAATCCAATGAGGCAGGGCACCCGGATATTGGACGGCTTGCGGCGATGCTTGGCAGAATGTACCGGCTTTCGACCAGCGGCGGGCAGATTATTATCCCTGTAAAGCATGAAATCGAGCATCTGGTGGCATACACACAGATTCAGAAGAACCGGTATGGGGATGCGTTTGATTTTGATCTGCGGGTAGACCATGAGGAAATCCGCAAGCTGATGACCCTGAAGATTATCTTGCAGCCTATCATAGAAAATTCCTTTCTGCACGGCATGGAGGGGCTTGACCGGAAAATGAAAATCAGAATGAAAATCAGAAAAGTCGGCGATCGTCTGGAGATAAAACTGATTGACAACGGCCTGGGCATCACAAAGGAACGGCTGGAGAAGGTGCGCAGGAAAATATATGGAGAGGCGGTTGAGGAGGATACGCAGAATGAGCAGCATCGCAGCAGCGGCATCGGGCTTCACAATGTCGCAGCGCGCATCACACTGTATTTTGGTATTGACAAACCTGTAAAAATATCCAGTATTTACCATGTGGGAACGATTATCGTTGTGCAGATTCCCATACTTACCAAAGAAGATTTAGACGAAAGAGGAGAATATGACTTGCAAAATCACAAGAAAAACCAATAAACACAAAATTTAGTTTATATATTTTGTACAGAGAAACCGTTACAATGGAATTATCAAAGATGAAGGGAGAAATCATTATGAGAATGAAAGATTTGATGAAAAAAGGAATTGTAACGGCGTTAATCGTCAGCATGTCAGCTGCTGTATTTACAGGCTGCGGAAGCAGTGACCAGGGAAGTACAGTATCAAACCAGCCGGCAGCGCCAGCGGAGGATACAGCGCCTCAGCAGTCGGAGGCAAAGACGGATGCCGGTCAGCCTGCAGACGGGGCAGAGCAGACAGGAAGTGACAAGCCATATGACGGCGTGACTTTGAAGTGGGCACTCACAGACAATGCAGCGACGGGTGAAGAGACACAAAAGATGGTGGCTCTGATTAAGGAAATGACTGGAATCAACATTGAATTTTCCATCACACCGACAGCGGCAGCCGGAGAGATTGACAAGGTGCTTGTCAGCCTGATGGCAGGTGATGACATCGACATCGTCTCAAGAACACCAATCCAGTTTGAGGAGTTCTATAATGCAGGTGTTCTCACACCGCTCGACGAGCTGGCTGCAAACGTAGGCTATGACATGGAAACAGTCTACAGCGGTGCCGCTGTAAAGTTTGACGGACAGACATATGCACTCCCGGCAGAGCGCGATATCTGGCTGACTTACTACAACAAGAAGGTGTTCGATGATGCAGGCATTCCTTATCCGGAGGCAGAGGGATGGACTTGGGAGAAGTATGTTGAGACCGCACAGCAGTTAAATGATGCAGAGAAGGGTATTTGGGGTTCTTTTATCGGAAATGATGCAGTTCACAGCTATATGTATGCAACGCAGTCTGGTGTGAATCCTTACAAGGCAGACGGCACCTCCAACTTTGACGATCCTGCATTTGCAGAGAGCATGGAGTGGTTCTTCTCACTGGGCAATGACCTGAAGATTCAGCCAAGCAGCGTTGAGGTGGCTTCTGGTACATATCCGTACAACTCCTTCATGATCGGCGACAATATCGGACTTTATGTGTGCGGTGGATGGGTGGCAAGTACACTGACAACACTTGAGAAGTATCCGAGAGACTGGCAGGCAGGAATCCTTCCGATGCCATATCCAGAAGGAAGCGAACCTTCTTCATTAGTAATTGACAGCTGCTATGCAGTACCGGCAACAAGCTCTAACAAAGAAGCTGCTTTTGAGGCAATCAAGTGCATCGCTGAGAATAAGTACACCTTAGGCTATGGACGTATCCCGGCTAAGACATTGACAGAAGATGAGGCACGTGCTTACATTGAAGGCACACTGGTTCCAATGTTCGAGCATGACGGCATCACAACAGAGGACTTTATGGCAGGCTGGTTTGACTCTGACAGAAACTATATCAGTGAGAAGATTGTTGGAACGGCTGATACCGTGATCAACCAGATTGTCACTGAGGAGAGCCTGATGTATGGACAGGGTGCAAAGAGCCTTGAAGATACAATGTCCTCGATTAAATCCAGAGCAGACGAGGCAATTAAGGAAGCGCAGGCGGAGTAATGGATACCTATAGTTGAATAATGAAGTCTGTAGACGGCTTGAAAAAGCATGAAAGGAGTGCTGTATGCCTACAGCACTCCTTATTGTACCCAAAATTCATAAAAGCTGCTTCTACAGGCTGGTAATGGAGGCGTTATGCAGCAGAATAAAGTAAAAATCAAAACTTCTAATGCACAGAAAAAGGAAAACAGGGCAGGGTATTTTTTTATCGCACCGTATCTGATTTTTTTTACGGTCTTTACCGGGATTCCTTTTCTGATGGCGATTGGAATGTCTTTCCTGAACATTAAGTATATCACAAAACTGGATAATCTGAAATTTGTCGGATTAAAGAATTTTAGTAAAATATTTTCAAATAAAGAAATCCTGGACTCTCTTTGGAGAACCTTCGGATATGCGCTTGTGTATGTGCCGTTAATCATGATTCTTGGCTTTGCGCTTGCCGTAATTCTCAACAAGGGCGTGTATGCCAAGAATGCGCTGCGCGCAACCGTATTTATGCCCTACGTGTCAAATATTGTGGCAGTTGCCGTTATTTTCAAGGTACTGCTTGGCAGCAACAGCCCGATTATCCAGCAGCTGCAGTCATGGGGATTTGAGCCGCCACTGCTGTTGCAGGATTTAAAACTGGCACTGCCTACAACGGCTGTGATTGCGGTTTGGAAAGGTCTTGGTCTGAACATGGTTGTCTATCTCGGGGCATTGCAGGGTGTTCCGTCAGAGCTTTTGGAGGCAGCACAGATTGACGGCGCTACGAAGTGGGAGCGCATCCGTCATGTGGTGTTCCCGATGGTTTCCCCGACAACGTTTTTCCTGCTGATTAGCTCTATCATCGGATCTCTTCAGAACTTTACGATTATTCAGGCACTGACAGAGGGCGGACCGGGGCAGGCTACCACGGTGATGAGTGTCAACATTGTTCGTACTGCGTTTATGAAATATGATACCAGCCTTGCAAGTGCAATGGCGCTGGTTATGTTTGTGATTGTCATGATCATCACGCTGATTCAGTGGTATGGTCAGAAGAAGTGGGTTAATTATTAAGGAGGGGTTGTTATGGCAGCGAGGGAAAAAGTATATAAAATATTATTGACAGTATTCGTGGCCGCCTTTGGTATTGTCTGTATCTTTCCGTTTATCTTTATGATTTCTTCGTCCTTTAAGATCAGTGCAGATGTTATGAAGTTCCCATTTCATCTGATACCGGAGCGGTTTACAATGGATAACTTTGTGGGCTTGTTCACCAACGGTATGTACAATTTCCAGAAATGGTATGTGAACACGATCGTGATGACGGCACTTTGCATTATTATCAAGATTTTCTTTGTCAGCTTTACGGCATATGGTTTTTCGAAGATTAATTTCAAGGGAAGAGATGCGATCTTTTTGGTATTGTTGTCAGCGATGATGATTCCGAGTGATATCATGATACTGCCCAGATATATTATATTCAAGAAATTACATATTCTCGATACAATGTGGGCTTTGATTCTCCCAAGCTGTGTCGATGTTTACTTTGTATTCCTGCTCAGGCAGTCGTTTATCGCGATTCCAGAGTCAATCAGCGAGGCAGCTAAGATTGACGGATGCAGTCATCTGCGCATTTTCTGGCAGGTAATCTTCCCGCTCGCAAAGCCCTCGATTGCGACGATGGCACTGTTTTCATTCACATGGGCATGGAACGACTATATGGGACCGTATCTGTACATCTCGACAATGGATAAGCAGATGTTGTCGGTAGGTGTCAAGCTGTTCTCATCTGGTCTGATTCAGGATTATGGTTCTCAGATGGCAGCAGCAACTATAGTGTTGATTCCTGTACTTGTGGCATTCCTGTTCTGTCAGCGGTTCTTTATTGAAGGTGTGGCAAGCAGCGGTGTGAAGGGTTAATGGTGTATTGTATTGTTTATAGGAGATTAGAAAGCATATGATGAAAGATTGGTTTCGACATGCAAAGTTAGGCATTTTTATGCACTGGGGAATCTATGCGGTGGATGGTATCACAGAGTCGTGGAGTTTTGGACAGGGCAGGATATCCTACGATGAATATATGAAGCAGTTAGACGGCTTTACAGCATCGAAATATGACCCGCGGAAGTGGGCAGCACTCTTTAAAGAAGCGGGGGCGAGATATGCAGTGCTGACAACCAAGCATCATGACGGGGTGTCACTTGCAGACACCGTGCACACGGATTTAAATGTGGTAAAGCGGACTCCGGCAGGAAGGGACCTGCTGGCGCCTTACTGCGAGGCGCTTCGGGAAGAAGGGCTGAAGGTTGGTTTTTACTTTACGAATACAGACTGGTCAAATGTAGATAATATGCGGGTAATCTTGGACAAGAGCGAGGAGGAAGTCCTTGCGCTGCGAAAAGAGGCCGTAGACTATCATCAAATGTATACGGAAATGTGCAGACTTGATAAAAATGAGGGTACACAGGATCCGGCGGAGCTTGAGGCTGCGTGGGACCGGTTTATGAAACAGTATCGTCTGGGCATTCAGGAGCTGCTGACAAAATACGGAGCCATTGACGTGATGTGGTTTGACGTGATGCTGACACGAAAGGGATTTACATGGGAGGCGGACAAAGTGCGCGAGCTGATTCGCGAGCTGAATCCTGACACGATGGTGAACGCGCGGCTCGTGGGACAGGGAGACTATGAGACGCCAGAGCTGTATATTCCATTAAGGCCGTTGGCTGAGCACTGGGAGTTGTGCAGTACATTCAACAATTCGTGGGGCTATAGACCAGACGATACAGCGTACAAGGATATCCGCCAGATTGTGCGTATGCTGACGGCATGTATCGCCAAGGGCGGGAATCTCTTGATTTCATTTGGCCCGACACCGGAGGGAGAGATTCCGGCAGCGGTGGAGGAGAAGATGCGGGCGCTTGGAAAGTGGACACACAAATATGAGGAAGCGATTTATCCGACAGACAAAGGAATCCCTGTAGAGTACTATCACGGTGACAGCACCTTGAGCGAGGATGGCAGGACGCTCTATCTGTTCTGCAATGATAAACCGAATGGGTTTGTGCTGTTAAACGGTATCAGGAATACTCAGATGAAGGTGACTTCCATGACAAGCGGCAGAGCGCTTTCGTGGACACTCACAGGTGGTGCGCCGTGGCTTGACATGCCCGGACAGATCTGGATAGAAGTGCAGGAGGAGGACACAGACGAGATCTGCACTGTGATTAAGATTGCGTTTGATGAGCCAATTGACATGATACCATGTGATGAAGAGAAAAGTTCTGTAGGCGGGGTGGACTAAATTGAAAAAAGAAACAGGAATCCGTTTTCTGTTCCTGCTTTGCTGGTGTTCTTATTTCTGTGCGTATATTGGGCGGCTGAATTATTCGGCTGCCCTGACAGATATGATCCAGTCAGAGGGATTTGGAAAAGGAGAGGCGGGACTAATCGGAACAGCATTTTTCTTTGCCTATGGCGCAGGGCAGTTTGTCAGCGGTTTTTTGGGAGACCGGCTTCCGGCAAAGTGGCTGGTGTTTATGGGGCTGTTCTGTTCAGGCATCTGTAATCTGCTGATGTCACAGAGCAGCAATATTGGGATTATGATTGGCGTCTGGTGTGTCAACGGGCTTGTGCAGGCGCTCATCTGGTCGCCGATGCTGCGGCTTGTCACGGACTACTGCAAAGCGGAGGTGCGGCCGAAGCTGTGCGCGGCGCTCAACAGCGCCGTACCTGTAGGCACGATGGTAGCTTATGGCGTTACAGCGGCAGTTCTTGGCATGTCTGGATGGCGCTCAGTGTTTCTGCTGGGGGGTGGATGCCTTTTCATCATATCGTTTGTCTGGTTCTGGGGCATCACACGGGTGCAGCGGACAATGCCGGTGCAGGAAAAGCAGATACCAGTGTCAATGCAGGCAGGATCACAACAAAATACAGCGGGTGGCATGAATACGGGACTGGGTGGGATTTTACTACAGTCAGGGCTGGTTCTGCTGCTTGCTGCGCTGTTTGTGCAGGGGGCATTGAAGGACGGCGTGACGACGTGGATTCCCGTCTATATTCAGGAGACCTACGGTGTCAGCCCGATTCTGGCCGTGGCGGGAACGATGGTGATACCGCTGTGCAATCTGTTCGGAGTCTGGCTGGCCGCGGCGGCCTGCAGGCATATGGAGAGAAATGAGATTGCAATGTCGGCTGGATTTTTCGCGGTCTGTTCAGCGGCGCTGATGGTTCTGTGGCTGAGTTCGGGAAAGAGCATGGCAGCTTCGATGGGAATGCTGGCACTGTCCACGACCACAATGATGACGGTGAACACCTTGCTCACAGCGGTGATCCCATCCTGCTTTGGCAGAGTCGGAAAGGCGTCGTCCATGTCAGGGCTGTTAAATTCCGCAGTGTATTCAGGAGGCGCAGTATCCGCTTACGGCATTGGCAGTATGGCAGGTTATTTCGGGTGGACAGCCACGATTTTAATCTGGGCGGTGATGGCAGCAGTCTCTGTCTTAATCTGTGGCATCGCTGCTAAAAAATGGGGTGCCTACCGCAGTAAACTAGCGGGAGGCGGACGCTAAAACTTTATTAAATATAGAAGATATTAAAGATTTGGAAATAAGGAGAAAAAGAATGTCGGAGCGGATTTATTTACTGCCCAAAGAAGGGAATGTTTACAAGGCGAATCTCCACTGTCACACAGTTCATTCCGATGGACATCTGACACCGGAGGAGATCAAGGCAGCATATTCAGAACAAGGATATCAGATTGTGGCTGTCACAGACCACAGACATTATCAGTGGCATGAGAACCTGTGTGATGAAAAATTTCTGGCACTGGCTGCGATGGAGGTCGATATCAATGAGCATTTTAAGAGGCCGGGCGATTTCTCCAGGGTGAAAACGTATCATATTAACCTGTATGATGCCATGCCAAAACAATTTATCGAAGAAAAGCAGACAGACCTGCTGCCGGAGCGCAGGTACAACGATACAGATTATATTAATGAATATATCCGGAAAATGAAAGAATATGGCTTTTTTGCCTGTTATAACCACCCCTACTGGTCCTTGCAGAATTATGATGATTACAAAGATCTGAGGGGCTTTTGGGGAATGGAAATCTATAATTACGGCTGTGAACATGATGGCCTGTACGGATTTAATCCGCAGAGCTATGATGAAATGCTGCGCCAGGGAAACCGGCTGTTCTGCGTTGCAACAGACGATAATCACAATCAGCACCCTTTTGGAGATCCGTTATGTGATTCCTTTGGCGGGTTTGTTATGGTAAAGGCGGAAGAACTGACGTATGACGCGGTGATAAAGGCATTGCTTCACGGAGATTTTTACAGTTCTATGGGACCGGAAGTTTACAGTCTGTCCGTGGAGGATGGTGTGCTGGAAATAGAGTGCAGTCCGGTACAAAAAATTTATGTGATGACAAGCGGCAGAAATTGTCATAAAAAGGTTGCAGCTTTCGGCGAGACAATGACACGCGTGTCATTTGTGCTCGATGGGACAGAGGAGTATATCCGGGTACAGCTTCGGGACGGACAGGGACGCTATGCGTGCAGTAACGCATATGAGATGCGGGGAACTGTGCCGGTGCTTCGGATGTATGATATGCTGGGAAGCTGATGCAATAAGACAGAGCAGAAAAAAGCACAACGCGCCCGAGTGAGTGGGCAGATGGGAGAAAACAATGGACAAAAATTATGGAAGGGTAACAATACCCACAGATGCGGACATGGTGGAAGAGACAAAGCAGACCGCGCAGCGCTGGGGCGCGGACGCAATCCGGGACTGTGACGGGACACAGATGCCGGATGCCCTGAAATCCATGCCGGTCAAAATTTATTCAACGTATTATACCACCAGAAAGGATAATGCCTGGGCGCAGGCAAATCCTGACGAGGTGCAGCAGGTGTATCTGATGACGGAGTTTTATACGGCGATGGAGGAACAGGCACCGCTTAGGATTCCGCTGATGAAGCACTTGTATCAGGAACAGTTAAAGCCCAATACGATTCATGATATCAAGCGGTGGTGGGAGGTAATCGACCGTACAACGGGTGAGGTTGTGCCCGCCGCAGAATGGGATTATGAGGAGGAGAGCGGGGAAGTAGTACTTCATAAGCCCGGCGCCTTCCACGAGTACACGGTCAGCTTTCTTGCATTTATCATGTGGGACCCTGTACATATGTATAATTTTATCACAAACAGCTGGGAGAACGTAGAGCATCAGATTACCTTCGATGTGCGCCAGCCCAAGACACAGCGCCATGTGATTGAGAAATTAAAGCAGTGGTTAAAGGACAATCCAGACACAGACGTTGTGCGCTTTACGACATTTTTCCATCAGTTTACACTGGTGTTTGACGAGTTTGCGCGGGAGAAGTTTGTGGACTGGTTTGGCTACAGCGCGAGCGTAAGCCCTTATATCTTAGAGCAGTTTGAGAGGGAGGTCGGCTATCCATTCCGTCCGGAATACATTATTGATCAGGGATACCACAACAATACAAACCGTGTGCCCTCCAGGGAATTTCGCGATTTCCAGAAATTCCAGCAGCGCGAGGTGGCAAAGCTGATGAAGGTGCTTGTGGACATTTGTCACGAGAACGGCAGAGAGGCAATGATGTTTCTGGGAGACCACTGGATTGGCACAGAGCCATTTGGAGAATACTTTAAAGAAGTTGGCGTGGACGCTGTGGTTGGCTCAGTTGGCAATGGTGCGACACTGCGTCTGATCTCTGACATACCGGGCGTAAAATACACAGAGGGAAGATTCCTGCCGTACTTTTTCCCGGATGTGTTCTACGAGGGCGGCGATCCAGTCAAGGAAGCCAAGATAAACTGGGTGACGGCAAGACGTGCGATTCTGAGAAAACCGGTGGACAGAATCGGCTATGGCGGATATCTGAAGCTTGCGCTGCAGTTTCCGGATTTTATCCAGTATATCGAGGATATCTGCAATGAATTTCGTCTCTTGTATGAAAATGTGGGCGGGCAGCAGCCGTACAGCCACTTTACAGTAGGCGTTTTAAACAGTTGGGGCAAGCTGCGCTCATGGGGCACGCACATGGTGGCACATGCGATTCCCTACAAGCAGACCTATTCTTATGCAGGCGTGCTGGAAAGCCTGAGCGGAATGCCGTTTGACGTCAAATTTATCAGTTTTGATGAAGTGCTGGAAAATCCGGCGGTATTGGATGATTGTAAGGTGATCGTCAATGTGGGAGATGCCTACACAGCGCCAAGCGGCGGCAGCTACTGGAAAAATCCGGCGTTGTCCTGCACCATCAAAGCGTTTGTCGCTAAGGGCGGCGGCTTGATCGGCGTCGGGGAGCCGAGTGCCTGCCAGCATCAGGGACATTATTTTGCGCTCGCCAGTGTGCTGGGCGTGGATAAGGAAGTGGGCTTTAGCCTCTCAACTGACAAATATAACTGGAGCGAACAGCCGCACTTTATCACAGAGGACAGACCAGAACACATTGACTTTGGAGAGGGCATGAAAAATGTTTACGCATTGCCGGATACTACAATCATCAAGACAGAAGGACAGGATGTACAGTTGGCGGCACATACCTTTGGCGAGGGCAGAAGCGTGTATATCAGCGGCATTCCTTACTCATTTGAAAATGCCCGCCTGTTTTACCGCGCAATCTTCTGGGCAGCAGGGGAAGAAGATCGCATGAAGCTCTGGTACAGTGAGAATGACAACATTGAGGTGAACTATTATCCAGCGACAGGAAAGTACTGTGTGGTCAACAACACCTACGAGCCGCAGGATACAGTCGTCTATGACGGACGCGGCAAGGACACGGACATGCACTTAGAGCCGAACGGAATTTATTGGTTTGATTTTGACGGACAGGAATAGGATGATTTATAATGATAGACAGGGAAAGATTTATATTATATCACGGACGTTCAAATGAGGAGGTACAGGCTTGCAGAACATATGTGAAAAAATGGTGGCAGGAGGAGCTGGCGGCGCGTCTTGAGATTGCAGATCAGGTGTGTGAGAATAAATTTATCTTTAATCTTCCTTGGGATATGGAGCAGACAGCGGAGATCGTGGCATTTGGAGAAGCGCTGGACTGGACCTATATGCCTGGAAAAGATGTGGAGTTTGTCTATCAGATGAACCGCCATCGCTATTGGATTTGTCTGGGGCAGGCGTATGCTGTGACTGGCATGGAAAGATATGTGAAGGTGTTTGTATCCCAGATGGCGGACTGGATATGCGAGAACGCCATCACAGCAGAAACCATGCAAAAGACGTGGCGCACGATTGAGACAGGAATCCGGGCAGAGAACTGGATTAAGGCGATGGGATATATGGTGAAAAGTCCGCATATCACAGATGCGGTACTGGAAGCCTTTTCAGAGTCTATGCTGCTTCATGCACAGTATCTGGCAGGAAGTAAGAAAAGTTTTAGCACGAAGAGTAATTGGGGAATCCTGGAGAGCAGCGGCCTGTTTGCCATCGGAAAAATGCTGGAGGAATGTGCGGTAGATCAGGCGTCAAAACAGCGCGGCAGGGAATATGCCCGTCTGGCACTGGAACGCCTGGAAAATCAGCTTATAACACAGGTGATGCACGACGGTGTGCACTGGGAGCAGTCGCCCATGTATCACAATGAGGTACTAAGGTGCTGTCTTGAAGTACTGCGCCTGGCAGAGAGGTATCGAATGGAAGTTCCGTCCAAAATTCTGGCGCTGACAAAGGCGATGGCATATGCGGACCGGCTCTGGCAGAAGCCCGATGGGACACAGCTTGCGGAGGGAGATAGTGACAGTACTGATATCCGGGATATTCTCACGGCGAGTGCGCTGCAATTCAAAGACCCTGTCTTAAAATCAGGGGCGTATCCGCATCTTGACTATGAGAGCGTGTGGGATTATGGGCAGGCAGCCGCATTGACCTATGAGGCGCTCGGCTCAAAGGTGCCAGATGAGCTGCTCACCTGGCAGCGGGAGAGCGGGAACTGGTATCTGCGCTCAGACTGGGGAAGCACTGCGGATTATTTCCATATCAGGTGCGGCAGTCTCGGCGGCGGTCATGGACATTTTGACAAGCTGCATATAGACCTTGTTGTAAATGGGGAGGACTTTCTGATTGATCCGGGTCGCTATACCTACGTAGATGGGGAAGAGCGCCGCCGTCTAAAAAGCGCTGCGGCGCACAACACCGTCCTGGTAGATGATCAGGAATACACGCGCTGTCTCGACGCATGGGGTGTGTCGGGACTGCATAGTGCGATAAATGGCAGCTGTAAAAAGAAGGGCATTTATACATATATTCAATGCGGGCACACAGGATATATGCAGCAGGGGGTGCTGGTAAACCGGCGAATCCTTGCAATAGGCACAAAGGTTTATATAGTGTGTGATGAATTTTATGGTAAGGGTTCGCATAGCTACAGACAGTATTTTCATATGGCGCCACAGTGCCATGTATCTGTGCGGGAAGGACAGGATAATACTGTATATATCCGTGGAAACAAATTTGATGCAAAAATGTGTTGTCTGTCTGAACATGTCAAGATGAAGCCGGAAGCGTTTCCGATTTCGCGGCATTATAATCAGATGGAAAAGGCAGAGTCGGTGGCATTTTGCAGGATACCAGAAGCAGGCAAGCCACAAAGCGGTAATAGTTTTGCAAAAACAGAGTCTATGATAACCATTATTTTCTGTGCAGATCAGGACAATGAACAGCAGCCAATGGAGACATATACGGCAGAACGGATTTCGGTTGTCTCCTCAACGCAGGGACGCTGCCTGGAGCAGTGTGAGGCGGAGGGAATCCTCCTTTCCTGTCAGAAAGAGCAGTATCTCATAGTGATCGCGCATGTTGAGGCAGGTGCAGACTGCGACTATATAGGCGCGATGAACCACTATGGGCTGGGCAGAGTGATGGTGGCAAAACTGCTGCCGGAGGAAGTGAACCAACGCCATATGCCGGGTGAAGAGCAGGGAATGACTGTGCTTTGCTGGTAAGTTTTATGAGAATCAAAAAAGGTGCGGCTGCCAAATCTTAGAGCAAATATGAGAAAGGTTATCGAAGTCGATCTTGCGTAAAGATGATAACCTTGTCAGAAATTTTTAGTAAATTATCATAAAAGAAAGGGGTGTTCGGTATGCAGACAAAGGAAAGTTTAGTCTCATATGATATGATGAACGAGGAGCAGGCAAAAGAAGCGTTACAGTTAGCAGTTTCCCTGGTAGAAGGAAACGTGGACGAATTTACAGACTGTTTTCCAGACTCAAACAGCCAGGGAAACTTTTATCCAAAATCAGAAAATGTAGAGTGGACAACAGGGTTCTGGACAGGAGAAATCTGGCTTGCCTATGAGGAGACCGGATCTGAAAAATTAAAACATGCAGGAGAGATTCAGGTAGAAAGTTTTCTGGACAGGATTCTCAAACGGGTAGATGTAGACCATCACGATATGGGCTTTTTATACTCGCCTTCCTGTGTGGCAGCATGGCAGCTCACCGGCAACGAGACTGCAAAGAAGGCAGCGCTTCTCGCCGCTGATAACCTGATGAGCCGCTTTTGTGAGAAAGGACAGTTTTTTCAGGCATGGGGACAGCTTGGCGCGCCGGACAATTATCGTCTGATCATCGACTGCCTGCTCAATATGCCGCTGTTGTTCTGGGCATCGGAAGTGACGGGAGACGCGAGGTACGCAGACCATGCCAAGGCGCATATCACGACCGCGATGCGCTGCATTGTGCGCCCGGATTATTCGACCTATCACACATACTTTTTTAATCCGGAGACGGGAGAGCCGGTAAAGGGTGTGACGCATCAGGGACACCGGCACGGATCTGCGTGGACGAGAGGTCAGGCGTGGGGAATCTATGGCGCTGCGATGGCATACCGCTATATCAAGGATGCGGCATATCAGGAGATTTTCGAGAAAGTGGCGGAGTATTTTCTGCTGCATCTGCCATCCGACTTGATTCCTTACTGGGATTTTGACTTTGACGACGGCAGTACTGAGCCGAGAGATTCCTCCTCTGCGGCGATTGCAGCCTGCGGTATGCTGGAGATGGCAAGACATATGACTGGCGAGAAAGCGCAGTACTATCAGGAGATGGCAAAGCGGCTTTTGCTTGCACTGCGCAGCAACTGTGCAGTCACTTCCAAAGAACAGTCCAATGGTTTATTGATGCATGGCACCTACGCCAGAAAGTCCGATGAGAATCCCTGCGCAAACCGCGGTGTCGATGAGTGTAATACATGGGGAGATTATTATTATCTCGAGGGACTTGTCAGGATACATAGAGACTGGAAGTCTTACTGGTAAAGAGAATATATAATATATTAAATATTGGAGCAGCCCTTCTGTATAACGAGGTTATATGGGAGGGTTGTTGACGTACAGATAGGTGATATGATTGTTGCTGAGTTAAAGTGGAATAAGAGTGCGTACAGAAGCCGGGCAATCGTTATCCCAATTTCTACCCTAATGAGACAGAAATGTATTTGGGGATCCGATAGCTGTATGGGTATGAATCTATTTTGCAATAAATACATGTGTTTGCCAATGAGGATTTGTGGGAATGAAAATGTGGCAATACGGTCTGCTATATGGTAAAATATAGCAAAAAGGTGCTTTATGTTATTTAAGGCTGCTGTGAGGACAGGGCACGCAGGTTCGGAAAATCTGTAACAGCGGATATGTTTGTTGCGTATTTCAGCAAAGGGGCGGATTCCAGACTGTCGTTTGAGCCGCTGAAATGTAATAAGACTGAGTTGTTTATGAGGAGTATGAATCAGTATGATACGATTTTTATGGACATTCAGGCATAATTTGTTCAGGCCAAAAAGAAAAATCAGCAACCGAGTTGTAAAGTCGTGTCAGTATAACCTGATTGCTGTAAAGATACATAGTAATATTAGTCAAAGGGAAGTATAAAATATGAGAAGTCACACTAAAAGATTTTACTTGCTTTTTTTATTCATTTTTTTACTGCTGGTAAGCGGTTGCCGCGAGAAAGAAGAGGAAAAAAGCATTTTCGAAAATAATGAAACGACACAATGGGCAGAAACATTGCCAGATAAGATTGATGAAACGGCAGAATGGGCAGAAATATTGCCAGATAAGATTGACGGAAATTATCTCCAAGTAATAGAGCGTTATGGTTATGACGGATATCCAACTTATCAAGAAGCCTTTTCGGATGGAGAGTTTGTAAAAAATCTGAAATGTTTTAATGAACATCTGCATGATGAGTATAGTTATTTTGAATTGTCGTTTCAATCTGCGCAGAAGATAGGTTATTACAATGGTGACATTGATTTTGTGTTAGATAATGATAAAACTATGTTTAATCAAAGAGTTGAATTAAATGGAAGACAGACATATGTCACAACATTAAAAACTGTTATGATAGACTTTGGCATATCACAGATACTGGAAGAACATATAGATAGTGGGAGAAGTTTCGAGATTACGGATTATGAGGTAACAGATAGAAAAATTCCTGTTATATTAGGAAGTGAATATGCAAAAATATATACCGTTGGGGATGAACTGGAGCTAAATTATCTTTTTTTAAATGCTATATTTACAGTAGTAGGCTTTCTCAAACCGGATACAAGCTTTACAATTCTAAATCAAGAAATTACTTTGGATAATTATATATGTATACCGGCTTTTGAAGCGAATATGAAAGTAGATTCACTTAATGAGTTGTTTTTACAATTATTTTATATTCAAAAAAACAACGGGATGATTTTGATTCCAGATAGTTGCAGTGAGGAAGAGGTAGAAGAGTATCGAAAGATGATATCTGAAAGTGCGAAAGAATATGGGCTATATTTTGATTTGGCTGTATTACAGACAGATATACTAATTGAATAAATTACTATAAAAATATTGGTAATTGAATATTTTTGTCTTGATGTTCATGCTGTTCGGTGATTAGGAAAGCGATTAACATGCTGTTTTTTATATTTATTTTTGGGTTACTGGTGTGCAAAGAGTATAACACCGGCAGCTTCTACATCATACCCTCGTCAATCCATGAAAAGTACTGATGAGAGCGAAGAAATTCGTGGCATGATCAAAGAAGTTAACGATACATAAGTATCGGCAAAGGGATATTTTGTCATATTCCTTGTATTTTACGATAGGAAAGAACATTGGCGTTTTATTGTCAGGTAATATAAAAAAGATGTCTTGTTATGTGGAAATGAAAATGTGGCAATACGGTCTGCTATATGATAAAATATATAAAAGTATGCGTTATGTTGTTCAAGGCTGCTATGAGGTGTTCAGGGGATAATGAGAGAGAGAGGTATGAATATGCCAGAAATGTATGAGAATTTTAGGAGATGATTTTATTTCCTGTTGTACTTATAACCATCAGTTTAAAGGTGATATAATCATAACTACAATTGATATGGAGTTGTATTCATCGTCTTACAGTGGGAGGGTAAACTGTGTAGATATCGCAGTTAGATCGTTATTCATTATGTACATTTGTTTTGCGCTGGCAGGGGGAGGTTTTCATGGGGCGTTTTTTAAATAAGGGAAATGGAAAATTTGCGGAGCTTGCCGCATCCAAATATTTTGTCGATAAGACCGGGCTGATCAATAAACTGCTGGAAAAAGACGGAACAGAAAAATTTATCTGCAACAGCAGAGCGCGCAGGTTTGGAAAATCGGTAACGGCAGATATGCTTGTTGCGTATTTCAGCAAAGGGGCGGATTCCAGAGAACTGTTTGCGCCACTGAAATGCGAAAAGAACAAGTTGTTTGTGGAAAGCATGAATCAGTATGATACGATTTTTATGGATATTCAGGCGCAGTTTGGAGCGGCAAGGGAGCGGGGGGTAAATCCGATTCAATACGTTAGGCAATGTGTAATAAAAGAATTACAGAGGGAATATCCAGAAATTGTTTCAGAAGATGACACGATGGCAGATGCCTTGGCAAATATCTATAATGATACCGAAAATCAGTTTGTTGTTATTTTCGACGAGTGGGATTATCCGATCAGGGAGCTTGACGAGGACTGCAAGGAGAGAACAGACTATATTGAGTTTCTGCGTGGACTGTTCAAAAACAGTGATGCGAAAGAATATATCCGTCTGGCATATCTTACAGGAATCATGCCTGTAGTTCGGACAAAGGGACAGTCCGCTGTCAATAATTTCGTGGAATATACCATGACAAACCCAATGGATTTAGCGCAGGATATCGGTTTTACGGAAGGGGAAGTCCAGTTTCTTTGCGAGAAATACGGTGTTGATTTTGACCAGATGAAGGAATGGTATAATGGATATAACTTAAATGGTATTGCAATGTATAACCCACTGTCAGTCGTGAGGGCGCTTTCAGCGAAGCGGTTCCAACAGTACTGGACGACAACAGGTACGTATGGGGATATTGATGATCTGATCAATAAGAATTTTGACGGTCTTCGGGAAGACCTCATTAAAATGCTTTCTGGGAACAGAATACTGATCAATGTATCAAACGGCAAAAATGATCTGCAGTCATTTAAAAATAAGAGCGAAGTGATTACGGCATTGATACATTTGGGCTATTTTGCTTATGACGCAGATACAAGGGAGGCGTATGTGCCAAACAAGGAGATTCAGGAAGTTTTCTATCAATATATGGAGGACAATGAGAATGATAACCTGTCGCGGTTCATGCGGGTTTCCGAGAAGATATTGAATGCTGTGACGGAGGATGATTCTGAGCAGACCGCAAAGCTGATACAAAGCGTGCACAATGACTTTACGTCCAGTATTGAATACAACGACGAAAATTCGCTGTCCTGTACGATTATGATTGTATTAATATCAGCGTTTACGTATTATCACCAGCCCATTCGAGAATTTCCATGCGGGAAGGGATTTGCCGATATCGTATACCTGCCATTGCAAAACCACCCAAACCGTCCGGTAATCGTGGTTGAATTAAAATGGGACAAAAGTGCCAACGCAGCAATTTCTCAGATTAAGGAAAGACAATATCCGGAGTCGCTCCGAGGATATGCGGGAGATATTTTATTGGTAGGGATTGATTACGACAAATAGACCAAGGAACACGTATGTGAGATTGAAAGTTTTAGCTAGGTATTGGAGATTGATCTGCTGGTCATCATTTTTGTGCCCCAAGAGCCTTCTCCGTTTTTTCTTTTCATAAGTAATCAACTCCTAAATGTATTTCCCCAGATTTTCTACCCCAATTTAGTTGTCACTTGATAATATTTGAGGATAAAAGAGGTCACTAACTGGTACTTCCATCATAACGCAAAAATACCGCAGAACCCGTGATTCTGCGGTATTTCACACTGTTTAGTTCAATCGGAGTGACAAGATTCGAACTTGCGGTCTCCACCTCCCTAAGAGTGCGCACAGAACCACTTCAAGTCCTTGTAAATGCGGGCTTTTTATGTGTTACGGGTGACAGTTACCCCAATTTCTACCCCAATTGTATCATAAACTTGTTTTGGGATTTGGTTGTAGTATGGGTATGCGTTTATTTTGCAGCAGACACATGTGCTTGTCAATAGAAAATTTGGTATGGCAATGAAAATGTGGCAATATGGTCGTCTATATGGTAAAATGGGTGCAAAGATGGTTGGTCTTGTGAAATCAGGGGTAATTATTGTGTGCTGGGCGGATTAACGATCAGGGAGGTAAAGTGTGTTGATTGAGAGTTGATACTTCTTAATTTGGAAGTAGGTGTTGATAGAGGGAGGTTTTCATGGGACGTTTTTTAAATAAAGGAAATGGAAAATTTGCGGAGCTTGCCGCATCCAAATATTTTGTCGATAAGACCGGGCTGATCAATAAACTGCTGGAAAAAGACGGAACAGAAAAATTTATCTGCAACAGCAGGGCGCGCAGGTTCGGAAAATCCGTAACAGCAGACATGCTTGTCGCGTATTTTAGCAAAGGGGCGGATTCCAGAGAACTGTTTGAGTCGCTGAAATGTGAAAAGAATCAGTTGTTTGTGGAGAATATGAATCAATATGATACGATTTTTATGGATATTCAGGCACAGTTTGGAGCGGCAAGAGAGCGGGGTGTAAATCCGATTCAATACGTTAGGCAATGTGTAATAAAAGAATTACAGAAGGAATATCCAGAAATTGTTTCAGAAGATGACACGATGGCAGATGCCTTGGCAAATATCTATAATGATACCGAAAATCAGTTTGTTGTTATTTTCGACGAGTGGGATTATCCGATCAGGGAGCTTGACGAGGACTGCAAGGAGAGAACAGACTATATTGAGTTTCTGCGTGGACTGTTCAAAAACAGTGATGCGAAAGAATATATCCGTCTGGCATATCTTACAGGAATTATGCCAGTTGTTCGCACAAAAGGACAGTCCGCTGTCAATAATTTTGTGGAGTATACCATGACAAATCCAATGGACTTAGCGCAGGATATCGGTTTTACGGAAGGGGAAGTCCAGTTTCTCTGTGAAAAATTTGGCATTGATTTTGACCAGATGAAGGAATGGTATAATGGATATAACCTAAATGGCATTGCGATGTATAACCCACTGTCGGTCGTGAGGGCGCTTTCGGCGAAGCGGTTCCAACAGTACTGGACGACGACAGGTACGTATGGGGATATTGACGATCTGATCAATAAGAATTTTGATGGTCTTCGTGAGGATATCATTAAGATGCTTTCCGGAAATAGAATACTGGTGGAGGTGGATAACGGCATTAATGACCTGCAGACCTTTGAGGACAAGGGGCAGGTGATAACAGCATTGATTCATCTGGGATATTGCGCCTATGATGCGGATACGCAGGAGGCCTATATACCGAACAAAGAGATTCAGGCTGTATTCTACAAATCGGTCAAAAAAAGTAAAAATGACGGAATGCTGCAGTTTATGGAACTTTCCGAAAGGATATTGGAATCTGTCATGGCAGGCAACGGGGAGCTGGTTGCCAGACTGATCCAAAGCGTGCACAACGACTTTACGTCCAGCATTGAATACAATGATGAAAATTCACTGTCCTGTACGATTATGATTGCATTGATAGCAGCGTTTACGTATTATCACCAGCCCATTCGAGAATTTCCATGTGGCAAAGGATTTGCTGATATCGTATACCTGCCATTGCCAAACCACCCCAACCGTCCGGTAATCGTGGTTGAATTAAAATGGGACAAAAGTGCCAGTGCAGCAATCTCACAGATTAAGAAAAAACAATATCCGGAGTCGCTCCGAGGGTATGCAGGAAATATTTTATTGGTAGGAATTGACTACGATAAAAAGACCAAGGAACACGTATGTGAGATTGAAAGTATTAGCTCATTTGAATAAGTTTATTTTAAAACATCATTGATATAGTCTGATGGAACGTAATTATCGTTTCATCGGATTATTTGTCGAAGTTACCGGGTAGCGTATTGGTCAAGTGGGATATCTGTCATTTTGGTTAATATAATATCTTCTTGTAACAGATAAAACGTTATATTATCGAGTACAAATCGCCAAAGGACGAGCTGAACATTGATACGCTTTACAAGGTGAGTGCATATACGTGCTTGTATAAGGCTTATGGAGACACGGTAGACGAACGAAAGACAGATGAAATTACAATGACGCTGATTCGCAAGGCCAAGCCTGTAAAGCTGTTTCAATATTTTGAGGAGCATGGAATCCCGCTTGAAAATCCATTTAAAGGGATATACTATATACCTGCTGTGATATGGAGACGGCGCTGCACAGGAGGAACGAGCTGCTGAAAAAGTACCCGCAGGTGCTTGTGAGGGATAACGCGACAAGGAAAGAAAAGATGTTTGTTCGGAACAATCCAGAATAACTATCCGCTATATATTGTGATAATCAATGATTTTTCAAAGGAGAGATCATATAATAAGGATAATAAAACAGACATTACGATAGTATCTTTTTACAGGCAGGGGACTGGACAAAGGAGGATTGAATGAACCAGACAGAGATCGCATATCAAAAATAAGGGATAGTTTTACAGTTCCTTAGAATAGAACATAACAGTCTACAGTATTGGGATTGCCTAAATGGCGATCCCTTTATTTAATCATTCCAGTAGCTGGAATTTTCAACAAAATTAATTAAATCTGTTTTATCAATCCGAAACCTTCCTGCAATTTCTCTGGCAGGAAGTCAAGCTTCATGAATCAGTTTTAAAATTTTGGATTTGCTGATTTGAAGCAGTACTGACACTGCTTACGGGTTATTAAATCCGGTTCTCTTTCAAACATACAATCTACCTTCTTTCAGAATTTTGTTGGTGCATAACGGACTTAATAAAAAAATGAGGGAATTTATAAAAATGGAGTCTTGGAAAACGAGTAGAATAAGGCTTCGAGATTCCGAGAGTCTATTAGTGCAGAAAAGGAGAATTTGGTAAAATAATTTCCGCAATTTACAAGTAGAAATTGCAGTGTGATTCTTATTTTTGAATTGCAATAGAAAAGCAGTATGATGATAGATGAGAGGTGATTTTATGGACAAACTGTCAAATACAGAACCTGCAAATTTGGCAGGAGTTTATAAAGAAGTGGCAGAAACAGTTGGGGTTGACAATGCCTTTAAAATTTTTGAGAATTTTAAAGGTCAACAATTGATGTTTCCATTAAAATTTTATTCAAGCGAATTTACCGCGCAGCAGATCATCGAAGAGTATTATGACGGGAGTACTGTGCGGGAGCTGGTACGCAAGTTTGGGTATTCGGAAAGCAGGATTAGACAAATTTTAAGAGGAACCAAATGCCAGAGAGTGAAATAGGACTTTAGGGGGGAGGTGATGATATGTTTGGTAAAAATAAGAAAGATAACGGGAATGTAACGATTGTTACGACAAAAGAGCAGCTAAAAACAGCTGTTAATAGAAAGGATACTTGTATTGAGGTAAGGGGAGATTTGGCAAAGAAAATGAATTGGATGGCAAAACTATCCAAAAAGAAAATAGCTTTGATTATAGCATGTCTTACAGGAACTACAGGTGCGGCGGTAGCGGCAGCTCCTGTTACGGCAGGTGCTTCACTGGCTGCGGCTGGTGTAGCGTCTGCTGATGTAATGTCCATTGTACTCATTTTAGGAGGGATCGTTGTCATAGCGATTTTAAACAATTATGACATTGAAGCCGATGCAGTCAACAAGGTATTGAAATTAACAAAAAATAAATAGAGCGAAAAGAAATATGGAGGAAGAAAAAATGGCCGGAAAAAAATGTCCTAAATGCAATCAATTTACTTTTTTTGTAAACGGAAGGAATGGTGAGTGTAAAAAGTGTGGTTACAAGATGCAGATTCCTGCAAATGAGGGAAAGGGTGGAAAAGGGAAGAAGTGTTTGAACTGTGGTAAATATACTGTTTTTGACAATGTTTGTAGTAATTGTGGTGCGCGTTACAAATAAAAAGATGATTAATTTCAATAAGAAGTAGAGTTTATAATTACAGTCGCAAAAAATAATAATATGAGTAAAATACATGGAGGATATAAACATGGCAGATTGGGCAGGTATTTTTGAAAAGGGGATCAGAATGTTTACTAATTATGTAATAGATCAACAAGATAGGGTTGTTGATAGTCTGGCTAAGTCTAGTGCCGAAAAATGTATTTGTGATATGCGCTATAAATAAAAGTGATTCATGAAAATTTTTCTGTATGAAGAAATGGGAGGTGAAAAATGATAAATGGTAATAGGGGTGCATTTGGTGACAGAATCGAGAAAAAGCTGAAATCGAAAAAATGTTCCAAATGCAGAAATGTGTTTATTGAATCAGCAAGGATAAAATGCCCGTTCTGCGGTGGCAGATTAGAAAATGTAAAAATGATCATATGGAATTAAATAATTAATCTTGTTGTTAACAGAATATTGAAAAAGTCAATAGTAAGTTATTGATGAATTGAAATATTTTATGTATAAGAAGACAGCATAAAACTAGGAGGAAGATATGAGTAAATCTAAAGTACATATGCCAAAAGAATTAGAAAAGAAATGTCATATTGCGATACATACAGCAACGTCAGCTGCAGCTGCAGCAGGTGCAATTCCACTACCAATGGCTGATGCAGTACCCATAACAGCTGCACAAATTGGAATGATAATTTCATTGGGGAAGATTTTTGATATAACAATAACGCAGGCAACCGCGAAGTCTATCGCAGGTGTTGTAATGACACAAAAAGCAGGTCGTTTTCTTTTTACAAATATTTTAAAGTCAATTCCAGGAGCGGGTACAGTGGCTGGTGGCATTATAGGAGCATCTACGGCAGTTGCATTAACAGAAGCACTTGGATGGATTGTGGCAGACGATTTTTTTAGGATATATAATGGCGAAGAATCAGAGAAAATTCAAAATCTAGTGAATACGGCAGAGGATATACATGGAGCATTCGATGGATTAAGAATGACTAAATGATTAGGATTGGATTCAGCAAAAAATAATTGAATAGTATAAGGCAGGAAAGGCAAAAAAATCACATGTATTTTGAACAGAAATGCGCGTGATTTTTTTACATAAAATTATTGGTAGAATTAGATTATCTCTTTAGAAGTTCTTATATGTCGAAATAGCCTGTATTTCCGGGCTTTTCCGGCAGTTTAGATATGGGGAGAAGTTCACATATACCCTCATAAACCTTTAGGTTTTCCCTCTGGGCGGTAGTAAAAAAGTAGTAAATTCTGCCCGTGTCTATACGGCAATCAGCCTTTCCATTTCAGCCTTTGCGGAAGCGAATGTTGCGTGTGCGTAATAGTTCAGCGTCATTGTGATATTGGAGTGTCCCATGATATACTGTAACGCTTTCGGGTTCATGCCCGCATTGGCTAAGTTGGTGCAGAACGTATGGCGCAGGGTGTGGGGTGTCATTACTTTGGGTAAGGCTTCCTCATGGCACTTGTTGTACTTCTTCGCAAGCCCCCGAAACATGGTAGCATAGTTCACATTCGTTTTCGGGCAACCGTCCCGGTTGAGGAAAAGGAAATTGCTGTAACCGTCAATGGTGATCTGTTTCGTTCCCTTGCGGTTCTCCAACACGCGCCCCAACGCTTCATACACTTTTTCACTCATTGGAATTTGTCTGATACCGCTTTGCGTTTTGGGCTTCTCTATGTAGT
Organism: uncultured Lachnospiraceae bacterium; assembly: GCA_947177165.1. Lineage (GTDB taxonomy): Bacteria > Bacillota > Clostridia > Lachnospirales > Lachnospiraceae > COE1. Next base: position 52,055 of record CAMWTP010000015.1, on the reverse strand, counting down.
AGCCTGTTTCTGCGCTCCTTAAAAGCTGGTGGTCTACATTGATTACCCGGTTTTCAAAATCAAGGTCGGTTTCAGTCAGCCCGCAGAGTTCGGAAATCCTAAGCCCTGTCCCCAGCAGTATGATAACTTCATCACGGTATTTCTGATAGACGCTATCACTTTGCATAAAGGATAAAAGGCTTTCTTCCTGTTCCGCTGTGAGAGGTACTTTCGGCTCTGTGTCGTCCTCGATCACGGTGTTTAGCTGGAAGTCAAAGGGGTTCTTCCTTATACAGTCGTCCTGTATCGCTGTGTAAAAGGCAGCTTTCAGAGAACGCTTGTCGTTGCTTATGGTCTTGTAGGATATTCCCTTTTCTTTCATGCGCAACGCCCATTCTTTCGCGTCGGACAGCTTCACACTGTCAATGGGGCAGGAACCAAGTTTATCCGCTTCCAGCAGCTTCATCAGCCGTTCGCGCCCCTTTGTGGTGTTGTGCCTTACGTTCCCCCGGTGGCGGTTCTGCTTCGCGTAAAGCTCGCAGACGGTCATTTTCTTTCCGATTGTGTCTATCCCGTCGTCAAGGTCTTTCTGTATCTCTTTTTCCTTTTCTCTAAGGGATATGTCGTCACGCTTCCCGGCTGGGGTCTTGTCCGTAGGCACTAACTTCCACGCATAGACAAATTGCACTTTACCAAAAGTATCGGTATATTTATAAGCATATCTCCCGTCTTTTCTCTGGCTCTCTCCCGAACGCAAAATGCGGTTTCTGTTATCACGTCTTTTCTCCGACATTGTTTCTGCTCCTTTCCGTGTCGGAAAGAGCCTTGATATGCCTATATTCATTATAGCACATTTATAGTATTTTTTCACTATTTTTTTAATAAATTGTGTCTAAAATTGAATAGCAGCTATTGACTTTTTTGCAATTATTTTATACAATTTTAAAAAAACAGAGAAGCTGCTACAAATAGCAGCGGAAAGGAAACTACAATGAGAATTAATAAAGATTTAATTAAAGCTGCTTCATTTAATCCTACAAAGAAAAGTACTCAAATGTCAATATTTGATATGTGTCAAAAGATAGAGAATAAAACAATATCATTGCCATTATATCAGAGAGATTTAAGTTGGACTTTGTCAAAATGTATTGATTTACTGAATTATCAGCTTTTAGGCAAAGCACCAGTTTCTCCAATTTCAATGAATGTTATATTAAATACCCAAGAATGTGTTCCACAAGTTTCATTTATTGATAGAGATATTATGGATAATGTAATGTATAGCCAAATGTCGGTAGTTGACGGTCAACAAAGGCTGACGACTAATTTTAAGGCATATATCAATCATGATGATTTTAGAAATATTGTTTTAGATTTAGGAAAAGGCTGTTTCATAGAAATGGGCGAAGCTATTCGTGGTACACAAATACCTGTGGGAATTTTGCTAAATAAAGCGGATAGTGTATTATTTGAATATACTTCCAAAAAGAGTTCTTTAAAAAGCCAAGAAGTAACAAATGTCTTGCTTCAAGTGAGAAGTAAAATAAAAAATTATAATTATACAATTAATTCTGCGGAAGATCTTACCGAAGATGAGCAAATAGAATGGTTTGAAGTATTGAATAATGCTGGAAGTCGTGTAAGTATTGTTCAAATGAGATTCTCTAAACTTAAAGTGCATGGTATTGATATTTATAAACAATATACAAGCCTTTTTAAAGAACGTTTAGTTGACGCTGGATATGGAGATTTTTTTACACCTCAAAAAACAAGCGTTTCTTATCCAATTGCTGCTCTTAATCCTGCATATGAAATGTTGACTTCTCGTGAGCATTCAAATAACTACGCTCCAATATCATCCGACACAAAAGAAAATCAATTATGCAATTTAGAACCACCAAATCTTTTAACAAAATGTTTTTCTATGACATTAGAAGCCTTGGATAATGTACTGGATTTTATTGATGATAATGAATTGAAAAAGCCAACGCGAATAGATTATATAAATTATTTGATAGGATACTTTATCTTTAATGGCAATGACAGTATAGATAAAGATAAAGAGTTTTTAATTAAATGGTATGATACAGTTAATTTTACTAATAAGTCTAACTCTATTCGTAGAGACATATTTACAAACTTAATCTATAAAAAAGAAAAATGAAAATGCGGGAGAGGAACGCACAAACTATCAGTTTTATAGTGATAAGGGGTACAACAATTTATCATCAACGTTGACAAATAGGGTGTAAGCAAGAGCAGGGAACATATCGCTTTCATTATTGGTCGGTTCTCTGCTTTTTTATTACACTTTAGAACGCCGTAATAGGGGGCAGGAATAAATCTCTGTCTCCTGTCAACTCCGTTCTGTAAACTGCCAAAATCAAGCTCAAAAGGCTTCCTACCGCGTAACAAACCCATAATAAATTGAGGGCGAAAGCAGTTTACTGATTTCACCCTCTTGACTGCCCAACAGCAAAGGCGGGAAAAGCTCTCAAGGGCGCAAAGCGCGAAGTTTACCCTTGACAGCTTTTTCCGTCTTTGCTACTCCCTAACGGTCGAAGCGGAATTTCAATATAGATTCTATCAGTCTTGCTTTTAGCCTGTCCTGCATGTCGTCATTGATACGCCCTTTATACATAGACAGGTATTTGATATGTGCGGTGTAGTGCCGCAATACTGCGTCTACTGCTTCCGGCTCTCCGTCAACGGCTCTTTGAATCACTTCAAAAGCTATCAGCTTCTTGTTTCTCATGTTCCAATCTCTCCCATTCTTTCCGTAACTGTTTCAGCGCAACATTTCTCCGGCGGTTTATCGAACTCCTGCAACGCCCATACAATCTGCCGATTGCTTCATCACGGTAGCCGACAAAGTAATAAAGCAGCAGGACTTCCCGGCGCAATTCCGTCAATCTTGATAATGCCATTGCTAACTGTTCATCATCAACGATAACTTCCTTTCCCAGCACAAGAAATACGGTCGGCTTGTCCTGTTTTTCAAAGTAGCTGTCCATAGCGGACGGTTCAAAATACCTTTCCGACATTAGGTAGTCAAGGGATATTTCCCGTTCCTCTTTCCGCTTCAAATCCCGCCATGCGTTAATGGCTTCATGGCTCAGGACAATCTTACAGAACGCATTGAACGCATACTCAATATGTTCCATGAACTGTTCAGAATATCTCATTTTCTCACCCCCCCCCTTTCTTCCCAGTAGGCGCTATTACAGCAAATGCCCATACAGCAAAAGTTGCACAAGCATTTGGGTAATATGAGTTATTAAGACATACTAAATGATATGATAGTTCATACTCATAGGCAGAAAATCCCGTTTCGCAAGACAAAATTTTTTTAACAAATCAATGACCGATGAATTTTGTTGATACAGTTTGCATTTCATGGCGGCAACTCCTTAAGCCGCCATATCTCTTCAGGCAAAGATTCTCACTTCTTTAATAAAAGAAACGGCGGCTTTGATTTCTCAAAAGCCGCCGTGTATGAATAGGCGTGTGAAAATACCTCTGCTGTACGACGGCTTTTTTTCTTTTGCCGTCGTGCGACAGATTACTTTATAATTCTGTTTTCTATAACCTGTTTTTTCGTTTTCTGATAAAGTGAATGACAATGACCGCAACTACAATTAACGCAATCCCTCCAAATAAAGGAAGCCATGTGTCAGTAACACTTTGCCAAACAGCACTCCAATTTACATTTTCCGGCATAACTTAAACCTCCAATTCTTCAATTTGTTTTTCCATAACCATATGTTTACATGACAGGTAAGTGGCAATGAAATATCCACCATACACAATCAAGAACATCAAAACAGTAACACCAATATTTGTAGATATGTGCATATTTAGAAATTCTTCTACAATCGCTGTGATTTTTCCAATTCCAAAGGCTGAAAACATTCCTGCAAGTAAAAGCGGCACAACAAAGAATATTGCTATCTGTTTGAATAAAGCTCCGAAAAGTAACCGGCTATCCGTTCCCAGCTTTTGTAATAACCCATATCGGTAAATATTATCTGCGGTTTCTGTCAACTGTTTTAAGGACAGTAGCGCGGCGCATATCAGCAGAAATACCAACCCTATATAACAGCATAAGAATACCAGCAACGCGCAGGAGCCGTAATACATACTGCTCAACATGATTTTTTCAGTATACCGATACCCCTCTGTTTCCCATTCCAGCCCAATCGGTATCATTTTCTGCAATATTTCATCAGTATTTATACCGGGCTTATACTGTACTAACAAAACATTCATGTCTTTTGCTAAAGATGCAGCGACATGATCGGGAACAATAAAAGTTCCCCTGTCGTTATTGCCTACCGAAGTCATCAAAACAGTTTCACCCAGCGGCTTCTTCCCTCCCGGCTGTAAAATCGTCCCATTCAAGTCAATTTCTGTACAGGACTGCAAAAACGAATCAATATATTGCGAAGTGCCTTTGTAATTACAGTTCAAAAGAAATTCATTATCAGCAAGATTTATGGGAGCTTTACCTTGAGCTGCTAATGCATGGTTAAAATCTGAAATGGAAACTACCGAAACACCCACTTCGGGAATGGCACTGTCAATGTGCCATAGGTTTAAATCTTGCCCCTCAAATAAATCTCCATAGGTTATTTCCGCTTCATAAAGGCTGATCTGTGTTGCACTGTCTGCATAGATACCCATATCCGCGTCCCTTGATTTCAGATATGCCGCAATGTCTGCTTCTCCTGCAACATCAATATCCGCAAAAACATTCAGATCATAAGGGAGCGCAGCTTTAGACGTTTCATTCATGGTTAAAGCAGAACTTATCCCCACGGAAATACCACAAATAGATATGGTAAGCAAAGCACATACTACGCTTATAGTCATAAAGTCCGTCTGCACTTTACTTCCAATCTGTCGGCTTAAAAAGGTATTTAGCCCTTTCAAATAAATTTTTCTATTTGCCTGTATCGCCGTAAGCAATACAGCCGATACAGAAAAGAAGAAAAGTGCTGTCCCTGCTGCTAATAAAACTACCGCAATCTGAAACCATGAATTTTCGCGGCTGGGAAGTATACCATAGTGCTGAATAATCACGCCGGAAGAAACAATACATAGGATAGAAAGCGCGGCTAAAGAAATTAGCGCAGCTTTGTTCCTTAGTACCATGACTTCATTCTTCCTGCTGGCTGTCAACAGGTCAATCAATTTGACCGAAGAAACCGTGCGCACATTAAAAATCATGACAATCAGAAAAATCAATACAAAACAGACGATTGTCTTTTTTAGCGCACTCATGGAAAAAACAATCTGAAACTTACTCATATCTATTGCAAACAGGCGTAAAGAAAATATGGAAAGTCCCTGTGACAAAAGCAGCCCTAATATAAGTCCAAACACAAGTGACAGAAAACCCACACATAAGGTTTCCCCGGCAAAAATCCTTGATATTTTCCCTTTTTCCATTCCTAACAATGTATAAATCCCTAATTCCTTTTTCCTGCGTTTTAAGAGAAACTGATTTGCATACAGGATAAGAAACGCAAGCACAACAGCCACCACAACAGATAATGCAGAAAGCAATATCCCTAATTGGTCAGAAAGTAACTGCTTTGTTGCGTCAAGATCATTTAATGCTGGCTGGGTCTGAATGGAATTGAAAGCGTAAAACATACTTACCGAAACCGTAAGTGTCAAAAAATAAATCATATAGTCCTGTATGTTTTTACGCACATTGCGAATAATCAATTTACCCTCTGTCACTGGTTTCACCTCCCAATACAGAAACTACCTCTATGATTTCTTCAAAAAATTCTTTCCGCGATTTTGCCCCACGGTGAATTTCGTTGAAAATTTTCCCGTCCTTAATAAAAAGAATACGGCGGCAATAACTGGCTGTGAAAGAATCATGCGTTACCATGAGGATTGTTGCAGAAAGGTTTTGGTTCAATTCTTCCAGCATATCCAAAAGCATATGGGAAGAACGGGAATCCAACGCGCCCGTAGGTTCATCAGCCAAAACAAGAGCCGGATTTGTTACCATTGCACGGGCGGCGGCTACACGCTGCTGTTGTCCGCCAGACATTTGATAGGGATATTTTTCCAAGACTTCCGTGATATTCAATGCCCCTGCAATTTCCTGTACCCTTTTATCAATTTCTTTTGCTTTTATGCCGGAAATGGACAGGGCAAGGGATATATTCTCATACGCAGTCAATGTATCAAGCAGATTAAAGTCTTGAAAGATAAAGCCCAGCTTTTCACGCCGAAAAGCCGACAACTGCTTTCCGCGTAAAGTAGTAATATCTTTCCCCTCAACTAAAATTCTCCCGCTGGTTACTGTGTCGATTGTGGAAATGCAGTTAAGCAATGTTGTCTTGCCAGAGCCGGACGCGCCCATAATACCGACAAATTCCCCTTTTCCAACAGAAAGGGAAATACGATTAACCGCTTTGGTAATGTTTCCTTTGTTCCCATAATATTTTTGAATGTCAGAAACCTCTAAAATCGGGGTATTCATAATTTTGTTCCTTTCATTTTCCTTTTTTGATATTGTATATTCAGAGTCTAAAATGCGCCATTAAATAAGATTACATTTACATTACCAAAATGTAAGGTTTCGGATAGAAAAGAAGCAGACATTTTTCATGCCTGCTCGTACAATCCCGCTTTGCAGGATATTTCTATGTCAAATAAAGATTTTCTTTGGAGAACGTGATCTTTACGGTTGTCCAATTTTCAAAGCTGCTTGTCACCGATATTTCCATATTCATTTTACGGCATAATTTTCGGCATAAATATAACCCAATACCTGTTGACTTTCCAAGTTTACGCCCGTTTTCCCCGGTAAACCCCTTATCAAAAATCCTCGGAATATCTGCTTCGGTTATACCAATTCCATTATCGGAGATAGAAAGGCTGCACCCGTTATCAAAAGAACTTCCCTCAAAAGTTAGGATCAGATTTTCTTTTGCATATTTAACAGAATTAGCTATGAGCTGCCCTATAATGAATACACACCATTTCCGATCGGCAAATACTGGAATATCCAAATTCACAAATACAGGTCTGCCGTGGGCTTCAATGATTTGTTTGGAATAGCTTTTCAACGCTTCCTGTACCAATGTTTTCAAAGTTGCCTTTTCTATCTTAAAATCTTTTTCCAATGTTGTACTTCTCGCATAGAAAAGGGCTTGTTCTACAAAATGGTCTATTTTATTCAATTCATCGTCTATGCGGATTGTAGAAATATTCTTGTCATTCTCAATGATTAAATGGGCAGAGGTTATCGGAGTTTTTATTTCATGTACCCACATTTCGATATATTCCCGATACTCTTGATTAGTAGCCCCCGCTTCTGCTAACTTATCATTCATGTACTTATTAGACAGGCGTAGAATTTGATATAACATTTTCCCGTCAAGAAATCCCGGCTTTTCTACAAGCTCTGCTAATAAAGTCTTGTCGTCAAGTCCGTCAAATAAAGCCATAAATCCACAGTAATATTTCTTTTTTCTTGTGTAGTCCCAAACAAACGCTACAAGAAAAGAACAACCGAATATTATTTCGATATAAATAATAAATTCATAACGCAATCCCATTAACCAAAGAAGCCCCATAGAAAAAGTGACAGCTACCAAAAACATTACAACAGAAAAAAGGCGGTCAATTATATAATCGGTCAGTTTCATACTCTGTACCCCAATCCACGTTTTGTTTCCAAATAATCGGGCGCACCAATCTCCGATAGCTTCTTACGCAATCGCACAATATTAACATTGAGTGTGTTTTCGTCTATAAACTCGTCGCTCTGCCATAATTCATCTATGATCGCGTCACGCGGTATCACATTGCCTTTGTTTACAACCAGCAAACGCAGTATGCCAAGTTCATTTTTTGTTAAATCTACCTCTTTATCCCCATAAGAAGCAGTAGCCTTTAGCAGATTGATTGTCAGCCCTTTATGAATAAGGACAGAATTAACCTGTGCTTCATAAGTTCTTTTTAATATTTTTTGAATACGCCCTATCAATACCTGTGCGTTATAAGGCTTTGATATAAAATCGTCTGCACCGATATTTAAGCTCATCAATTCGTCAAAATCTGTATTTCTGCTTGTCAGAACGATAATCGGAATATCCGATTGTTTCCGAATTTCACGGCATATAGTATATCCGTCTTGATATGGCAAGTTTATATCCAGCAGTACAAGGTCTGCTTCCGCTTTCAAAATATGCTCTGTGATATGTGCGAAATCAGTGCTGCTTTTATAAGCATAACCATATTTCTGTAACAGAACGGACAACTCTTTACAAATCTCTGCTTCATCTTCAACAACAAATATTTTCACTTTCTGTTTTCCTCCCGCTTTCTTTTATCTACTGGCTTTTCAGCGTCCTTTGGTATCAGCCACAAGCGGCTGAACTTTGCCACACCCGGTATACGGTTTTCCTCACATAGCTTTTGCACCCGTCTTTCTGAAATGCCCCATTTCTTCGCCGCTTCCGGGGCAGAAATATACTCTAACATTTTCAGTCTCCCTCACTTTCTATAAGTTCCATCACTATAATTGTATACGGTTAGCCGAATAAATTCAAGAAATTAAATAATACTTGGTATTTCCCAAACTTCTTTGTAGATAGATTAAGAAAAACTTTTTGAGAAATTTTTCTTAAAGCTTCGTTAAAATCGTCTTGTACGGTGTTGTAGGTAGTGAGAAAACTATCAAGAGGGTTTGGGATACTTCCCAACAAGCAAATCTGTCCGGCAAGCTATACGGACGGGCAGGTTTACGGAAAAGAGTACTCTTTTCCTATGCTTGCTCCGAAACTTTTTTCCTTTGGTGGCTCTTAATCCATTCGCTTCCTTTCCGGCTGTGGTACTGTTTTCCCGTCAAAGGGATTGTGGTTAGGGGAAAGGAAAAGGTATTTTGTATATCTTTATTTCTTTTCTCTTTACTTAGTAAATCAGTATTTAGTATATCTTTATTTAATTGCATTGGGTTTTCCAATATCGGGCAAACTCGGTTGAAATTCTTTTGGAAAACAGTCATAACTTCAGCACTCCCTTTTCTGTGGGTATGTTACGCAATAGAACGCCATTTTGCCGGGGGTAGGTATAAATCTTTATCTCCAGCAGAAACACGCCTGCAAAGCCGCTTGTAGCAAGGCTCTTTTTGCTTCTATTGCGTAACATGAGGGTATAAAAAGCGGCATTCCCATTCTCCCTGTTATGGGATAGAGAAACGCCGTGTCTGTGTCATATTCAGTTTTCATTAATTCGTTCAATGCTGTACTGATATTGGGGCTTGCAGGATTCCGGGCGGTATATCAAGGCTCTTTCCCTCAAAAGTAGTAAATTGGTAGTAAATTCAGCTTGAAATCCTGCTTGTATGCCCATAAATCAAAGCTTTTTTGAGATAATCAACCATTTTTATCTAAAAGTTTATGATCATGGCGGCAGCAGTCGAGACAATGTTTTCAGTAAGGGTAAAGCTCTGGCATGGAATTGGAACCATTGTTGAGGAATGTCCTAATTCCATGGAAGCCATACGGCTTGCAGGACTTGATTGGAAAGTAGAACAGAGTGAGGGAATCAGGGAAGTAATATCAAGAGAACTGAACAAATGGTTGCAAATGTGTGAAGTGTATGGAGCCAGCCCCACAAGATACATAATGTGTCTTGTGGGGCTGGCTCCATAACGGGAGATAGGTATAGAGTATCTAAGGCAAACATAACGGTCTACAGTCCAGTACAGTACCCCGTAGTTATTCACTACATTCAAACGATTTATCTGTCTCTGTTTCTGAATTATGCATGTTTAGATGCAACTCATATCCATATGGATTCCAAATGACATTAATTTTTTTTTACAAATTTACCAGACAATTCATTTATAAAAGCCTGCCATGTGTCAGAGGCGATGCTTTGGAGCTGTCTGCTGCCAATGTTATGGTTGCCAATTCGCTTTTCTATGATATTCTCATATTCATCATATGTGCGGGCTTCCAGTTCAAGTGCTTTTACAGTACGTAACCAGTTTAGTCCATAGGATTTTAAGGTATCATTTTTTGTGCATTGATTTACTACCCCAATTTCGTTGTCATTTGATGATAAAACCAGGTAAAACAGGTCACTAACTGGTACTTACCCCATAACGCAAAAATACCGCAGAACCCGTGATTCTGCGGTATTTTGCACTGTTTAGTTAACTCGGAGTGACAAGATTCGAACTTGCGGCCTCCACCTCCCTAAGGTGGCGCTCTAGCCAAACTGAGCCACACCCCGATAGTAGCACGTACAGCTACACAACATATATTATTATATAGGTAAGAAATGCTATTGTCAATAAAAAAACGAAAAAATAATAAATTGAGAAAATTTGTATATTCTATTGACAATTGTCTGACAATTTAGTATATTATCTATAGATTCGTGATAATTTAGTCGCGAATAAGCATTTTAGATGCGACATTCGAAAGAATGTTTTCACTTAACTCTTTTTCAATATAGTAATCCTTTGAAGAAAGCTTTTTCATGACAGTATCCTCCCAATTCTTTGCTGCCGGAAGAAGCTTTCTTTATTGTATATTCATGTAAAGGAGCTGGATTGTTGTTCAGACATCCACATAAGCAGCGGGAAATTTGTAAATTTGTTACAAAGAGGTGTAAATATGATCAGAAAAGCAGTATACTAAATATAGCAAACCACGGCGTCAGGTTTGCGGCATGAAATTGTTTTAAACCAGTAATGTAAGGAAGTGGAGGAATATATGGATAGGGCACTGATTGTAGGTATGAATATGACAGCTGGCACAAATGGAAATAGAGGGAAAGAGCGCTTTGATCTCGCCATGGATGAGATGATCAGTCTGGTGAAGGCGTGCAACATGGAGCCGGCAGGGCGCATTGAGCAGAATATGGAGTCACCGAATACCGCCACATATATCGGTGCCGGCAAGGTTCGGGAAGTCTGCGAGATGGTCAGGGCGCTTGAGGCAGATATTGTGGTGTTCGACAACGGGTTGTCACCGATTCAGCTCAGAAACCTGAGCAAGGAACTCAATTGTCCGGTAATGGACAGGACAACACTGATCCTGGAAATCTTTTCTGCGAGGGCAAGGACGAGGGAGGCAAGGCTGCAGGTTGAAGTGGCAAGGCTGCAGTATATGCTGCCGCGGCTGGTAGGACTTCACGATGCCCTGTCGAGACAGGGCGGCGCCAGCGGAGCGATGAGCAATAAGGGAGCAGGCGAGAAGAAGCTGGAACTGGACAGGCGGAGACTGGAACAGAGACTTACGAGCATGAGGCGTGAGCTTGAGGATATCGCCGGCGAGCGGGCGACGCAGCGCAAAAAGAGAACGGAGTCAGGGATTCCGAGAGTGGCATTGGTCGGGTATACCAATGCAGGGAAGTCCACGATCATGAATTCCATGCTGGCGGCATATGTTGGTGATGAGGAAAAGAAGGTTTACGAGGAGGATATGCTCTTTGCAACGCTTGACACAACTGTCAGAAGAATCACGCCGTCGGATCAAAATGCCTTTTTGCTGTCCGACACCGTAGGTTTTATCTCAAATCTTCCCCACAATCTTGTGAAGGCGTTCCGCTCGACGCTGGAGGAAGTCAGGGAGGCAGATCTGCTGATTCAGGTCATAGACTATTCAGATGAGAATTATATGGAGCATATCAAGGTGACGGAGGATACTTTAAAGGAACTTGACGCGGCGAAAATTCCGATGATCTATGTGTTTAACAAGGCGGATCTGTGTGGTATGGGAGAGTTTGCGACTATTCAGGGGGACGATAAACTGTATATGTCTGCAAAGTCGCGGAGCGGTATCGATACCCTTCTCACACTGATCACAGGGAAGCTGTCAAAAAGATACAGGGACTGTGCGTTTATCATTCCGTATAAAAGGGGGGATATCGTGTCCTATCTCAATGACAACGCAGTGGTACACAGGACGGAATACCGCGAGGACGGGGTGTACATGGAGACAAACGTAAGCCGCATTGACGCGGCGCGTTATGCGGAGTTCATGATTCTTCCATAATATGGTTTGGAAGTTGGCAATTGTTCACAATTTATCTATATTTTCATAACAATAATGTGATATTCTGTATAATAAATAACAGGATGAAGCACTTACTGGAGGGAAAAATATGGATAATACGGGAGAAAAAACCAATCATAAGGTAAAAATTCACAAAATTATGTATGCAGTCGGTGTGGCGGGGATTGTCATGATCAACGCAGCGTCATGGCAGAGTGTAAAATTCAGTGACTGGTATATCAAAAATATTTTTCCCATCTGGCTGAATACATATGCGCGCCTCACGAGCAAGGTGCCGTTCAGCGTCGGTGAGATCATGTTGATTCTGGCAGCGGCGATCACGATATTTGGAATCGGATTTTGGGTCGTGAACCTGATCAGCAGACAGAAATATAAAAAGGCAGTAAGAGGTTTTGGAAAATTTTATGCGTGGACGGCTTTGGTTGTCAGCTATGTGATGACACTGAATTGTTTTATCCTGTATCACAGTTCGAGTTTTTCCGACAAATATCTGGCGGACCGGCTGGAAGAGGAGATGATGGTTGCCAGTATTTCCGATCATGCGGCTGCACAGGTACGTATAAAGGATGATACAATAGCAAATGAAACGACATACACAAAGCGGGAGCTTGCAATACTGAGGGATTATATTGTTGAGCGATGTAATGAATTGGAGAAAGTGATTCCACATGATGACAGCGGTGACGCATATTATGACGGTGATTTGGTTGAGGCTTCAAGGCAGGCGATGATAAAGCTCGGCGAGGAGTACGACCAGCTTTCCGGATTTTATGTGACTCCGAAATACTTAAGCTTTTCTGATTTTTTCAGTCAGCAGTACATAATGGGATATTACTTCCCGTTTTCCATGGAGGCAAATATAAATTCGGTAATGTATATCACCAATGTGGCTCCGACGGTTTGCCATGAGCTTGCACACACAAAAGGTTTTATCTATGAGGACGATGCCAATATGATCGGGTATCTGGCATGTATCAACTCGGATGATCCGTTTCTGCAGTATTGCGGGTATCTCAGTGTACTTAGTTATGTAAATAAAGATTTCCGCAATTCGATTGGGAACAATAAGGATGTGTATATGAAACATGAGAGAATCAGCGATGGTGTGGCAAATGACAACATTTTTCTGACACGGGAGAGCTGGCAGTCGGTTGAAAAGACTGCTGTTGTGAAGACGTCCACGGTGAAGAAGGTTTCTGACAAACTTATGGATACAACACTGAAATTGAACGGCGTGGAGGAAGGAATGCTTCAGTATAATAACGTGGTGGGATTGCTGCTGACATACTATGACGGAGAATTGTACTGATTTCAGTTATAAACGGACACCCGTATTTGCGGGGGGCTGGTGACATGGAGGGTTCTATGGGAGACATTATTTCATATGTGTATGAATTTGGGGGCTTTACCTTTACGGAAAAGCCCTTTTGTGAAATTGACGGACTTGTCTTTTCTCATCTTTCCTATTTTATTTTCAATGGGATTGTTCCTGGGATAGACGACAATAAGCCGGCTGTCGCCTTGTGCGATGTGGCGCAGAAAATGGACTGGCACAATTTTATATCTGTAAAGTGGGAGCTGGAAAAAAACAGGGAGTTATTTTACAAAGCAGTTTTTTCGCGCAGATACAGGAATGCAAAAGCGAATTATCTGGTGGAGGAAATGGATGCCGATGAGGGGACACAGTTTTGCGCAGTGACATTCCTGCTTGGAAACGGGGATACCTTTATATCTTTTCGCGGAACGGATGATGCGCTGATTGGTTGGAAAGAGGATTTTAATATGGCGTACCGCACGCCGGTTGGCGCCCAGCTGAGGAGTACGGAATATGTGAACCGGGTAGCAAAGCTTCTTGCCAGAAAGCGCGGTCTCAGATTTTATCTGGGGGGACATTCCAAGGGGGGAAATCTGGCCGTGTATGCGGCGATGACCTGCGATGAAAATATTAAGCACAGAATCGGCAGAATCTATAATATGGACGGACCGGGATTCCGGCCGGATTTCATGGAAAAGCTCGATTATGCAGGCATCAGGGAGAAGATTTTGAAGATTGTTCCGGATGAATCGTTTGTTGGTATGCTGATGGAGCAGAAGACGGACTATGAGCTGATCAGAAGCACAGAGATCGGTGTGCAGCAGCATGTCTGCTTTTCATGGTGTGTGGAGGGAGACTGCTTTGAGCGTTCCGGATCTCAGCAGCCGAAACGCAAGGAATTATACGATCGCATCAATAATTGGATTTTTGCACTGGAGATCGAGCAGGTAGGAGACTTTATCGACAGTCTTTTCAAGATGATCGAGATCACAGAGGCAAAGACACTGACAGATCTCAAAAATGTAAAAGGCGGTGAGGTCGCAAAAAAGCTCCACACGATCATGCAGGAGTATTCGGGAATGAATGACGAGACGAAGCAGATTTTCTGGGAGATCAGTGTATTCATGGTGGAAGTCCTTGCGCGTGACAGGCAGGAACGCATCAGACGATGGAAAGCAGTCGACAAGATCAGACAGCGGATGGAGCATTAACCGATAGGTTTTTTGAGGAAATGTAACTGTTTTCATAAAGTAATTGAAAATATATGGAAAAACACTTGAAAAGTATTCCAAATATGGTTGACTTTCTGCTGAAAACGATATAAAATGCAAATTGTAAGCACTTACAACACACATGGCAGGACAAGGCGTTTCGATATGTGAAACAGGGTGTGCTGTGTCTTTTATAGTAACCAGTGATTGAAAAGATTGATAGGAGAAAGTGACATGGAATTATTAAATGCGGCAAAGACCGGAAAAAAAGCGAGACCGATTAAGGTACTTCAGTTTGGCGAAGGCAACTTCCTACGTGCATTTGTTGATTATTTTATCGATATTGCAAATGAACAGGGCAAATTCGATGGGGACATTGTTTTGGTAAAGCCCATTGACGGTGCCGGAATCCTCAATATGTTTCACGATCAGGACTGTCAGTACACAGTATGCTTAAGAGGCATGGTGGACGGTGAGCCTAAGGTGATCAAGAGAGTTGTGACAAGTGTTGCGGATGTGGTAGATGCTTACGATGAATATGGAAAGTACAGCGAGTATGCCAAATTAGATACGCTGAGATTTATTGTGTCAAACACGACGGAGGCCGGTATCGTATTTGATGATTCTGACAAGTTTGAGTCAGAGCCGCCCAAGACTTATCCGGGCAAGCTCTGCAAATTCCTCTATACGAGATACAAACATTTTAATGGAGCGGCAGACAAGGGACTTGTGATGCTGCCAGTAGAGCTGATTGATGACAACGGCATCCATCTAAAGGAGTGTGTTGTCAAGTTTGCGAAACTCTGGAATCTGGAAGACGGTTTCCTGACATGGCTGGATGACGCATGCGTATTTACCTCGACGCTGGTTGACCGCATCGTTACAGGATATCCGAGAGATGACGCTGAGGAGCTTTGGAAAGAGTTCGGATATCGCGACAATATCGTTGTCACAGCAGAGCCGTTTGGCCTCTGGGTAATCGAGAGCGCAAAGGATATCAGCAAGGAGTTCCCGCTTCCCGATGCAGGCTGCCCGGTTATCTTTACAGACAATCAGAAGCCGTATAAGCAGAGAAAGGTTCGCATTCTGAACGGCGCACATACTTCTTTTGTGCTTGCATCTTATCTTGCAGGAAATGACTATGTGAGAGAGTCTATGGAGGACGAGCTAATCGGCAATTTCATGCATAAGACAATCTACGATGAAGTGATTCCGACACTGGATCTGCCCAGACAGGATCTGCTTGACTTTGCGGAGGCAGTGGACGGCAGATTTAAGAATCCGTACATAAAGCATGCTTTGCTTGCGATCTCGCTGAATTCTGTATCCAAGTGGAGAGCAAGATGCATGCCGTCCCTGCTTGGATATGTAGAGAGAAAGGGTGAGCTGCCAAACCACCTGACATTCTCAATAGCAGCGCTGATGGCGTTCTATACAGGAAATGAGATTCGCGAAAAGGCGTTAATCGGACATAGGGATGGACAGGAGTACAACATCATGGATGACATGGCTGTGCTTGAGTTCTTTGCAGCAAACAGTGCGAAGACTTCTGCGGAGTTTGTGCAGGCATATCTGAGCAACACGGATTTCCACGGACAGGATCTGACACAGGTTGACGGGCTTGCCGATGCAGTGACAGGCTATCTGGAGGATATCAGAACGCTTGGAATGAGAAAAGCGATTGAGAAAAATTTTTGAAAAAATTTTAATTGATTCAAATTAAAAAGGATATAGATATGGCAAATTTTATTAAAATCAATGAAAATGACAATGTGGCTGTGGCGCTGGAAGTAATTCCGGCGGACACCACAGTGGATGTGGGCGGCGCTGATGTGACAACCACGATGGAAATTCCGGCGGGACACAAA
Organism: uncultured Lachnospiraceae bacterium; assembly: GCA_947177165.1. Classification (GTDB taxonomy): domain Bacteria; phylum Bacillota; class Clostridia; order Lachnospirales; family Lachnospiraceae; genus COE1. The sequence continues at coordinate 35,620 of CAMWTP010000015.1, read as the reverse complement.
TTTGCACTTGTGGATATCGCAGAGGGGACGCCAGTGATCAAATATGGTTTCCGCATCGGAAATGCGACAGCCGCAGTGAAAAAGGGTGAGTGGATTCACACACACAACTTAAAGACAGGCTTGGGAGATCTGCTTGACTACAGTTATGAGCCGGATTTTGCTGAGGAAAAGTTTACGGAGGATGTCACTTTTATGGGATACAACCGTGAGAACGGTAAGGTCGGCGTCAGAAATGAGATCTGGATTATTCCCACGGTCGGCTGTGTCAACAATGTGGCGAGCAGGATCGCAGAGCTCTCAAAGGGGCTTGTGCGGGAGAATATCGAGGCAGTGTGCGCTTTTCCGCATCCGTATGGATGTTCCCAGATGGGAGACGATCAGGAGCACACCAGACAGATTCTTGCCAATCTGATCAATCATCCGAATGCAGGCGGTGTGCTGGTGCTGGGACTTGGCTGTGAGAACAGCAATATTGATGTGCTAAAGGGATACATGGGAGACTTCAATCCTGACCGGGTGAAATTCCTTGTGGCGCAGGAGAGTGACGATGAGATTGCCGAGGGCGTTGAGATCGTGAAAGGACTGGCCGGGTACGCGTCACAGTTCCGGCGCGAGCCAGTTAGTGTCTCCAGGCTTGTCATCGGTATGAAGTGCGGCGGCAGCGACGGATTTTCTGGAATTACGGCAAATCCTACTGTCGGACGTTTTTCCGATATCCTGATCAGCAAAAAAGGTACAACCATTCTCACAGAGGTTCCGGAGATGTTTGGGGCGGAGACCATTCTGATGAACCGCTGTGCAAATGAAGAGCTATTTCACAAGACAGTTGACCTGATTAATGATTTCAAGAATTATTTCAAGAGTCATAACCAGACGATCTACGAAAATCCTTCACCGGGCAACAAGAAGGGCGGTATTTCTACATTGGAGGACAAGTCCCTTGGCTGCACACAGAAGTCGGGAAGCGCGATTGTAAAGGGCGTGCTCGCATACGGTGAGATGGTGAGTACACCAGGGCTGAATCTGCTGAGCGCTCCCGGGAATGACCTTGTCGCTGCGACAGCGCTTGCTGCCAGCGGTGCACATATTGTTCTGTTCACGACGGGGCGCGGTACACCGTTTGCGTGTCCGGTTCCTACGATGAAGATCTCGAGCAATTCAAGGCTTGCAGGCAAAAAGGACAACTGGATTGACTTTAATGCCGGGGTTGTCGCGGAGGGAGAAAGTCTGGACGCGGCAGGACAGCGGTTGTTTGACGAGGTGGTGGCGATTGCTTCCGGCAAGGAGGTCAAGAGCGAGCTTGCGGGATTCCATGATATGGCGATCTTTAAGCAGGGCGTGACGTTATAACTATTAATGGTGTAAAAATAGAGTGCTCCCGAAAATTTTGAGAGCACTCCAAAATAAATGGAGGAATGATTATCATGGCAAAAAAAGTAGTTACAATGGGCGAGATTATGTTAAGACTTTCTACACCCAACAATGAGAAGTTTATTCAGGCAGACGAGTTTGATATCAACTATGGCGGCGGCGAGGCAAATGTGGCTGTATCGCTGGCAAACTATGGACATGATGCAAGCTTTGTGACAGCAGTGCCGGACAATGAGCTGGGCGAGTGCGCAATCGCCGCTCTGAGAAAATACGGCGTTGGCACAGCAAACATTGCAAAGTGCGGCGAGAGACTTGGCATTTACTATCTGGAGTCCGGTTCTGCGATGAGACCTTCCAAGGTTGTGTATGACAGGGCACATTCTTCAATCTCTACAGCGACAGCTGCCGACTTTGACTTTGACAAGATTTTTGAGGGTGTTGACTGGTTCCATTTCACAGGAATCACACCAGCGGTATCGGATTCAGCTGCAGTGCTCACCGAGGAAGCTTTGAAGGCGGCAAAGAAGCACGGCGTAAAGGTTTCTGTAGACCTTAATTTCAGAAAGAAATTGTGGTCTTCTGAGAAGGCTCAGAAGGTTATGAAGAACCTGATGCAGTATGTTGATGTCTGCATTGGAAATGAGGAGGATGCAGAGCTTGTATTGGGCTACAAGCCTGGCAATACGGACGTGACGAGCGGCGATCTTGAGCTTGCAGGCTACAAGTCAATCTTTGAGCAGATGGTTGCAGATTACAATTTTGAGTACTGCATTTCTTCCCTCAGAGTGAGCCATTCCGCTTCCGACAATGGCTGGTCAGCATGTATCTATTCAAGAGACACAAAGGAATTTTATCACTCCAAAGAGTACAGCATCCACCCGATCGTTGACCGCGTTGGCGGCGGTGATTCCTTTGCAGGCGGCGTGATCTGCGGACTGCTGGATGGCAAGGACTTCAAGGCGGCATTGGAGTTTGGTGTGGCAGCATCTGCATTAAAGCATACAATTCCTGGAGACTTTAACTTGGTGTCAAGGAAAGAAGTTGAGACGCTTGCAGGCGGCGATGCTTCGGGCAGGGTACAACGGTAAAAAAACGAAAAGAAAATAGAATAAACAACACTCAGCATGGGCTTCGCGTCGTTTATTCTCCGTAGAAATTGTGCATTATGAAATATTTATAATAGGAGGAAATGAAAGATGGCAAACACAAATCCGTTTTCACTGGAAGGTAAGATCGCACTTGTAACAGGCGCTTCTTATGGTATTGGTTTTGCAATCGCAAAAGCGATGGCAAATGCAGGTGCTACGATCGTATTTAATGATATCAAGCAGGAGCTTGTGGACAAGGGAATCGCAGCATATAAGGAAGAGGGCATCGATGCGCATGGGTATGTATGCGATGTGACAAATGAGGATGCAGTCAATGAGTTAGTGGCTAACATCGAGAAAGAAGTAGGCGTGATTGACATTCTCGTAAATAATGCAGGCATCATCAAGAGAATCCCGATGTGTGAGATGACAGCTGCAGAGTTCAGACAGGTTATTGATGTGGATCTGAATGCTCCGTTTATCGTATCAAAGGCAGTGATCCCTTCCATGATCAAGAAGGGACATGGCAAGATTATCAACATCTGCTCTATGATGTCAGAGCTTGGCCGTGAGACAGTATCTGCATATGCGGCAGCTAAGGGCGGATTGAAGATGCTTACGAAGAATATCTGCTCTGAGTACGGTGAGTTCAATATCCAGTGTAACGGTATCGGACCGGGTTATATCGAGACACCGCAGACAGCTCCGTTGAGAGAGAGACAGCCGGATGGCAGCAGACATCCGTTTGACACCTTTATCTGCGCAAAGACACCGGCAAACAGATGGCTGCAGCCGGATGAGCTTGGCGGACCTGCTGTATTCCTTGCATCCGATGCATCGAACGGCGTAAATGGACATATACTCTATGTTGATGGCGGTATCCTGGCATATATCGGAAAACAGCCTAAATAAATAAAACGAAAAGAATTTCTAAGGCGGTAAAGGACACCGCCTAAGAAATTCTATGTTTCGTTTGGAAGAACGCCAGGGGCAGGCGTTCTTCTGGGTGGCGATAAGTTTCATTAGGTCTTTTCAGTGATTGATAATTGAGAAATGAGGGAAAATATGAACGAAGTATTAGAGAAAATCAGCAAAATCGGCATTGTGCCGGTTGTTGTGTTGGATGATGCGAAGGATGCAAAGCCTTTGGCGGAAGCTTTGATTAAGGGTGGTCTTCCTTGTGCAGAGGTTACTTTCAGAACGGCGGCTGCGGAGGAGTCGATCCGGATTATGGCAAGCGAGTTCCCTGAGATGTTGGTCGGTGCTGGTACAGTGCTCACAACAGAGCAGGTTGACCGTGCTGTGAATGCAGGTGCGAAATTTATTGTCAGTCCCGGTCTGAATCCAAAGGTAGTAAAATACTGTATTGACAAGGGTGTTCCTGTGACTCCGGGAACATCAAATCCTTCTGATGTGGAGCAGGCGATTGAGCTCGGTCTTGAAGTGGTTAAGTTTTTCCCGGCAGAGGCAGCTGGCGGATTAAACATGATCAAGTCCATGGCGGCTCCGTATACGCAGATGAAGTTTATGCCGACAGGCGGTATCACTGCAAAAAATATCTGCGAGTATCTTGCATTTGATAAGATTATTGCATGCGGCGGTTCCTGGATGGTAAAGAAAGATCTCGTGGCAGCAGGAAAGTATGATGAGATTCAGGCGCTCACAGAGGAAGCAGTGAGAACTATGTTAGGCTTTGAGCTCAGACATGTCGGCGTGAACTGTGAGGACGAAAACGCGGCAGATGCAGTGGCATCCAGATATGACGAGTTGTTTGGTTTCACCAAAAAGGTTGGCAACAGCTCTATCTTCGCAGGCATAGAGGTTGAGGCTATGAAGAAGATCGGGCGCGGTGCAAACGGACATATCGCGATTGGCACGAACAGTGTAGCGCGCGCAAAGAATTATCTGGAGTCTGTAAAGCATGTGAAGTTTATTGAGGACTCGGCAGTTGTCAAGAACGGAAAACTCACAGCGATTTATCTGGACGAGGAAATCGGCGGATTTGCAATTCATCTTGTGCAGAAATAAGTGCGGAAAGACTTAGACGCCGGATAAGAAAGTCTAAGCTTTGGACAGAAGGATGCCGGGTACAGGCATTTTTCCAGAGTGTATGAAAGGAACAGGAAAGAGGCATCACGTGGTTTGTGATGCCTTTTTGAGCACAGGCATATTGGCAGTTAAGGAGGTTTTGATTAATGTTGTACAAGATTAACATGATCACAGAGGAGGACGGATGGATTGTCCTGGACACAGACGGCTGGGCTTCGGAGCCGATTCGTCTGCTCGTGCAGAGTGTTGCTGAGGAGATGGGGAAGGAAGTGTTTCAGCCCTACGAGGGAGATGCGCAGTTTATGATCAAAGGCGATCCGTATAAATTAATCTTTCAGTATGACGATGTGTTTGGGTCCTGCGTTATCTTGGACAAACTGGAGGATCAGGATGCTGTTGTGGAGCTTTTACAGCGGCATTTTGAGAAATTAAAAAATAAATAAGTATAAGTGAAATAGAGGAGGCATATCATTATGGTAGATAATCATTGTGCATATTGTGTGGAGGGTGAACTGGTAGACAAGTTCGGCATCAAGATCTGTGAACTGGATGCGGCAAAGGTGTATTTGTTTAAGGAGCAGAGCCACAAGGGGAGGGTGATCGTTGCGAGCAGGCACCATGTGAGTGAGATGATTGAACTCTCGGAGGAGGAGAGAAATGCATTTTTCCATGATGTGAACCATGTCGCGGAGGCGATTCACAAGGCATTTTCACCGGATAAGGTGAACTATGGCGCTTACGGCGATACCGGACATCATCTTCATTTTCATTTAGTTCCCAAGTATAAGGAGGATGAGTTTGAGTGGGGGAGCACATTTGCCATGGATCCCAAGAGAAAAACGCTGTCCGATGCAGAGTATGATGCGATTATCGCTGCGTTGAAAAAGTATTTGTAAGACGGCGGGATAAGTGGTTGATTTTGCGTGAGATGAATATGCAGTGTACGGAATGAGCAAAATAGAAATGAAAAGCAAATAATGCACAAAAGTGCAAATGTACTGTAAAAGATATGGATTCATTTGGAAAAACATAAATATATAGTATATTTACACAAAAATGTATTGCTGATATAGTTCAAAATGCAGTAAAAAAGAGAAATATATGTAAAGACTTGCATACAGGGCGAAAATAAGCGATAATGGGAGAAGTAACAGTGGACGAACTGTTGCTTCGAACGTGTGTATAGGAGATTCCCATGTCGATGGGAGAGAAAAGAAAAGGAGTTAATCATGGGAGTAAAAGTTTTGCTTGATTCAGTAGACAAGGTTAGGGATTTTATAGATATCACGAGGAGTGCGCCTTACGATATAGATCTGATCAGCGGAAGAAATACATATCTTGATGCAAAATCGCTTCTTGGCGTATTGAGCTGTGACTGCAGAAAACCGCTGCTGCTTGACATCCATGCTGAGATGGAAGAGAGGGCGGAGCTCATGTCAAAACTGGAGAAGTATGTTGTTGCGTAAATGAGTAAGACTTTAAGGAGTGCAGATTTTGTTGATTCTTCAATGAAATTTGTGCTCCTTTTTATGCACAGCTCCATGTAGAAGAAATATGCCGCTAAGTCGGTACATGGGGCGCGCGGCGAGTGGTGAAGAAATGCAAATTATAGAGTATTAGTAGGAAAGAAGCTGATTAAAATGAATTATGAAATATATTATCTGTTTAAAAGAAATTTTCCATATGTCAATCGGGAAGAAAACACTGCGATCAATATAATAGACAATGAAAATAATATCATATATGAAAAAAGAAATTCCAATAACGAATTAATTGGATGTGCAATAGTGAATAAAAATGCCATACTTCTTCTGGCAGTTGATGAAAAATACAGAAATCTTGGAATTGGTTCAGAATTATTGAAAAAGTGTGAGGATACGATTGTTAATCACGGTTATGACAATGCAGTGTTGGGCGTTGGATTTGATTATCTAATGCCTGGTGTTCCAACCAGTAAAAAATATACAGAGAGCGTTCATGAAAATTTGTGTCCGCAAGTAGATGACAAAGCATCAACATTTTTTGAAAAGCGGGGATATGAACATTCCTGGAAAAAGTGTAACTGTTTTGATATGAAAATGTCATTAAAGAATCTGAAAGATCATAATGAGTCTATCGGGAATACAATAAATGGAATTACATTTCGGTGGGCTGTTATGGATGACTTAGAGGAAATCATAGCGTGCGCCGATGATGCCTGTCAATATCAGGAGGAGAAATTTTCGGTATATTATAGGTATCCCGGATTGTATGAGGCCGGTCACAATCAAAAAGTCTTAGTTGCCGTAAAAAATAACATCGTTGTTGGCGCATTAATCGTATCCGTCGAAACGGAAGGAAGCCATTTGGGATGTGTTGGATGTACTTGTGTCTCTGTTAAAGAGTCTCATCAGGGGATTGGAACCAGTTTAGTCAGACTGGGGACAAAATATTTAAAGGATATTGGTCTTTCCAATGCAAGTTTGGGTTATACATATACCGGGCTTGATAAAATGTACGGAGCCGTAGGGTATGAAATTAGTACATATTATTTTATGGGAGAAAAGAGTTTAAGAAAATAGAGGACATGCCCATATTTTTTAAGTTTCATGAATAAACCATATAAGAAAAATGTAATACCCTAATATAGGCGAAATTCCATACCCCATAAAAGGCACAGGAAAATTTCCTATAAATGTAGATAAAATCATCAGCCAATAGTACAATGCAACTCCTATACAGATGGTTCTGTTTTTCTTTGAGGAAGAAATAAGAAAATAAACAGGTATCCAAAACAATGCCACGATTCCTATAATAGATAATACAGCTGACAAGTCATGCAGCATTGTTAATATGCCTTCTGTATAGTTTACAGGTTGTAAGGAAAAATTACACAAGGGCGCACTCGTTGTCTGCAGGATACACCAGGAGGGAATCCGTTCCAACACTTCTAACATCATTCCGGGAAAGTTGACGAGGTAAAGACACAAAAAAGTTTGAAAATGAAGTCCATCATATGGCACTATGTGAAAAATTGTGTTATATTGATTATGTTGAATAATTTTACAGACAGCAAAAAGCAATATATTCATGCTTTTTTGAAACGGTAATTTTTCAGGATGTTATCAGCTTCATACAGAAGCTGTGTGGAAATCCATATGACAAGCGAAATGAGGTATAAAAATGGCAGTAGAAATTGTATTTTGCGCAGTTAGGGCAGAGCAAATGACTCCTCAGGAGGATGCAAAAATAGAAGAAATCTCCCGGAAGTATATGGAAGAATATAAGGGAAAAAAATTTGAAGGTCCGGGATGCATTGTGGGGGAGGAAGGAGAACCAGTCTTTTCGGGAAGTGTAAGGATACCTTTTCGTTCTGTCCAAAATGAACTGGATGAATTTTTGGATTATTGGCTGCGGTGGCTGACGGAAATAACCTATGTACTCGTTGGAGCAGAATGGGAGGCGGGCATCGAAGGAGTACCGCTGCTTTGGGATGAAGGGAAAGGGTGGCGGCTGATGACGGATGAAGAATATAGGAACCTGATGTAGAAAAACTTTTTGTCCATGGATGTTCATAACAGTGTGCGCTATTCTGTTATCGTCTGGATATTCATTAGGTGCATAATTACGGTTGTATACGATACTTTCGGCTTTGGTATGAAACGCTTTTTCATATACAGCAATCGCTTCTTCGCAGTTGTCACAAAAATACAGGTGTGGTATCAGCAGAATTTATCTCCTCAACTAATAATAAAAATAGAGAAACCCGATAAAATCAAGGTTTCTCACACTTTAATCCAATGCGGAAGATGGGACTTGAACCCACACGTCGTTACCGACACAAGATCCTTAGTCTTGCCTGTCTGCCAATTCCAGCACTTCCGCATCCAACTGATGTAACAGACTGCGCTCAAACAGTTTTGCGCATCTGCAAGATATATAATATCACTACAATGCAGACCTGTCAACAGATTTTTTGAAATTTTCAAAATTTTTGCAACTATTCAAAATAATTATTTTTTTGCATTATTTTTTAAAAATACTGTTGACATTTGATTAGAAATGCGATAGAATATATCTTGTCCGCAGGAGTGGTGGAATTGGCAGACGCGCAGGCTTCAGGTGCCTGTGGTAGCAATACCGTGTGGGTTCAAGTCCCATCTCCTGCACGATAACCTTGTAGATGTTATGTCTGCAAGGTTTTTTTCTGCGTAGAGACATATAAGGAATTGGCTGGGGATACGAGAAGAGCGGCGGTTCCATTTGGCAGTTGTCTTTAGGCAGCTTTTATGTTATGATGATTTTATTCAATATATTATAACATAAGTTTACATAAGCAAAAGTTTTCTTTTCAGGTTTGTGTGTACACATTAAACCTGGGGAAGAAAAGAGCAGGTACTGATTGCGCCTTCAATGAACGGAACAATATGAAACGCAGCAAGGCGCAGACAGTGACAGAGTGTGTACAGATGGGGGTAAATATGAGCAAAGTTACAGACAATTACAAAAACCTTGCCCGGGGCATTGGGTTTAACTACGACGAATCCACCAATACGATCTATGGAACCAGAAATGGTTATGAATTGCTGGTGTATGCCACAGATCAGAGATATCCGTATCTTCTTACGGTTACAACATCTGTGAGAAGTGCAGGTATGGCTCTTGGAAAAGATGAGATTTCACAATTCAGGAAGAGTGTGGCACCAGTCACAGGTATGGTGCAGAAGGACAGCCTGATCACTGTAGTGAATAAGTCTCAGAAGAATCAGGACAAGCTGTGCGCCGATCTTGGAACGACGATCGAGGCGCTGACAGGATTTTTGCGCGAGAGGAACTATACGCCCTGCTGCCAGACCTGCGGCGCATCGACACAGACGGTAGGTTTTATGCTGGAATCAGCAAGACTCCATCTCTGTGCAGACTGTGCAGCGCGGACAAAGAGCGAGAACGAAGTGAAAGCGCAGCAGAGACAGCAGAAAAATGTAAATATTGTCGGCGGGATTATCGGGGCAGTGTTAGGTTCACTGATCGGCGTGGCGTGTATCGTTATTTTGGGTCAGCTTGGCTATGTGGCGGCGATTTCGGGGATTGTCATGGCGTTCTGTACGCTCAAGGGATTTGATAAGCTCGGCGGAAAGCTCACAGCGGCCGGTATTGTCATCTCGTGTGTGATCATGGCGGCCATGACATACTTTGGAAACCGTCTGGACTGGGCGATTGAGATATACAATGGAATGAAGGAATACTTTGACTATGACATGAATATCCTGCAGTCTTTCCGGATTGTGCCGGCGTTTGTGGAGGAGGCGGATATCAGGGGAGATTATATCGCTGCATTTGTACAGCAGATGATCTTTGTTGTAGTTGGTGCGGTTCCGACCATCATCTCGATCTCCAAGGAGCAGAAAAATGTCCATCAGGTGGCGCAGATCGGGTATATGCAGAATCCCGGAGGGTTTGCAGGCACTTCGTCCAATGGCAGCATAAACAATTTCTAGCGATTTGAAGCAGCAATTTTCTTAAAAAATTATTTTGCGTCAGTTAAGAAAATAGTAAGAATTCGTCAAGGGTTTTGAAAGGTACAGCCGTTATAATGTTTTATAGAATTCAGAAAAGGAAGGGGATTTCTATGAAACATTTAACGATCACTGTACCTTGTTTTAATTCAGAGCAATATCTGGAGCGCTGCGTCGACTCGCTGGTCATCGGCGGGAAAGATGTGGAGATCATCATTGTCAATGACGGTTCCACAGACCGGACGGGGGAGATTGCAGAGCGCTATGCCAGGCAGTTTCCGGATATTGTGACTGTGGTGCACAAGGAAAACGGAGGGCATGGCTCCGGCGTCAATGCAGGACTTGCGCTTGCTTCGGGAATGTATTTTAAGGTTGTGGATTCCGATGACTGGCTGGAGAAAGATGCGTATTTAGCGCTTTTGAAGAAAATAGAAGGGTGGTGTGAGCAGGGATTTGGCTCCGATCTGCTGATTTGTGATTATACCTATAATCATCTGGAGGAAGGAACAGAGAAGACGATTCATTTCAAGAATGTGTTTCCTGTTGACAAAGTGTGCACATGGGAGCACATCGGTGCGTTTCGTCCTTCCCAGTACCTGGTAATGCACGCCCTTGTCTACCGCACGGATATTTTGCGGAAATCAAGGATTGTACTGCCGGAGCACACATTTTATGTGGACAACCTGTTTGCGTACTGTCCGCTGCCGTATGTGGAAACGCTCTATTATATGAATATCAATCTGTACCAGTATTATCTGGGACGGGAAGACCAGTCTGTGAATGAGAAGGTGTTGACTGCGCGGATTGAACAGCAGATCAAGGTCACGAAGATGGTGGCGGAGAGCGTGGATTTGAACCAGGTAAAAAGGAAGTATCCGAAACTTGCAAATTATATGTGCCGCAATATCTCGATTATGATGGCGATTTCTTCGATTCATTTACTGCTCAGGGGTGATGAGAAGGCGCGGACCAGACACTATGAACTTTGGTCGGATATCAAAAGGAGCAATCCAAAACTGTATTATCGGCTGCGCTATACGAAACTCAGCGGTTTTACGAATCTCCCGGGAAAGCTGGGGAAGCTTGCCACGGTGGGCGGCTACCGGCTTGCGAGGAAGATTTATCAGTTCCAATAGCACATAGGAGGAGAGGGAGTATGGCACATATTTATATTGCCCTTGTGGACACGCCGGGATTTTTTGCGTCGCTGATACGGGGATTTTTGCAGCAGAGATATATCCATGTTGTGATTGCGTCGGACGCGGAGTTGAAAGAGGCGTACAGTGTGGGAAGGCGCAATCCGGCGGTTCCGATTTTGGCAGGATTTGAGAAGGAGGATAAGGACAGGATTTTACATACATTTCCATCGGCCTGTTACCGCATCTGTGAACTGGAGTGCACCGAGGCGCAGAAAAAGGGGATTATGAGACAGCTGCAGGAGGATTACCAGAGGCGGTTTCATATACACTACGCAGTGATAGGACTGCCTTTCATTCTGCTCAACATTCCGTTTTATATCAGGAATCAGTATACCTGTTCTTCGTATATTGCAAGGATTTTGGAGGAAAATGGGATTCGGATTTCAGAGAAGCACTTTTCTCTTGTGACGCCAAAGGATTTTTATATGTATGAGAAAGTGCGCGTAATCTTTGAGGGGGAGTTGTCGAAGACTGCAGTGGGCACTTCGGACGATAAAACAGAGGGAGTTGCCGCGTATGAATAAGAAAAAGGTTCGTGAGCTGATTGTGAATGGAGGCATTTTTGCCGTCGTTATGGCACTGACTTTCTGGAGCGTATTTCGAAATCAGAATTTTGCGGAGATTGCAGAGGCGGTCGGGCAGATGTCGCGGGAGTATCTGGCGGCATCTGTTTTTCTTGCAGTCTTTTTTGTGGCTGGGGAAGGATGCATGATCTGCTATCTGTTAAAGGGAATCGGGGAGTGGACAACTTTGCCGCGCTGTATCTCGTACTCATTTATCGGTTTTTTCTTTTCGGGAATCACGCCTTCTGCGACGGGAGGGCAGCCGATGCAGCTGTATTATATGAAGCGGGACGGGAATTCCCTGTCGGCATCTTCTGTCGTCCTGATGACAGTCGCCGTCATCTATAAATTTGTCCTCGTCCTGATTGGGATTGGAATACTGCTGTTTTGGGGCGCTCCGCTGAGAAATTATCTGCAGGCGTATTATGGATTGTATTTTTTGGGATTATTCCTGAATGTCGTGTTGGTGGCCATACTGCTCATGGTCATGTTCTCGCAGAGGACAATCAGGAAGTGTTTTTATCAGATTGAGAATATCATGGTGCGTTTTCGTTTGTGGAGGAGGACAGAAGACCGGAGGGAGAAGGTGGAGCAGTTTTTGTCCGGCTATCAGGAGACAGTTGCATTTCTGCGGAGTCATAAAAGGTTGATTGGCGTGACGATTGCGGGCACTTTTTTACAGCGGTTCAGTGTGTTTGTGCTGACGTATGCGGTGTACCGTGGTCTGGGGCTCTCTGGTGTGGCGATGCTGGATGTTGTGCTGGTGCAGGCGGCGGTCTACATTGCGGTGGACATGCTGCCGATTCCCGGCGCGCAGGGGATTACAGAGGCGATGTACCGGTGTGTGTTTCAAAATATTTTTGTCGGGAAATATCTGGTGGTGTCGGTGTGCATCGCGCGGGGAGTCAGCTTTTATCTGATGCTGCTGGTTGGGCTGGTGGTGTTTTGTGTGGTGAGGTTCGAAAGAAATTCGTAAGAATTTGTCAATAGTTTTGAAAAAGCACGCTGCTATAATGGTTTTCAGAGAGGAGGCAGAGAATATGCCAGTGAAAAATGTGAAATCAGAGTACATCGTACAGACGAATCAATTGACGAAAATCGTTGATGGCAAGGAGATTGTGAAGGAGGTCAGTATCCATGTGAAGAAGGGGGAAATCTATGGATTTCTCGGTCCGAACGGCGCGGGGAAGACGACGGTGATGAAGATGCTCACCAATCTCTGGAAGCCGACTTTCGGGACGGTGGAGCTGTTCGGGGAAACACTGACGCCGACGTCCTATGACGTGCTAAAGCGAATGGGGAGCATCATAGAGTTTCCGTGTTTCTATGAGCATATGAGCGGGCGGGAGAATCTGCAGCTGCACTGTGAATATATGGGGTATTATGTGCCTGACAGTGTGGATCATGCCCTGAAGATGCTCGGGCTGCTGGAGGCTGGGGATCAGCAGGTGAAACGGTATTCCCTGGGAATGAAGCAGCGATTGGGTATCGCCCGCGCAATTTTGTGCAGACCAGAACTTCTGGTGCTCGATGAGCCGACAAACGGGCTGGACCCGGCGGGAATGAAACAGCTTCGGGATCTATTTAAAATGCTGTGTACGGAGTATGGAATCACGATTATCATTTCCAGTCACATACTCTCCGAGGTGGAGAGTATTGCGGATACGATTGGTGTCATTGACCATGGCAGGATGATGAAAGAAATTTCCATGCAGGAGATTTCTGAGAGGAATACGGCGTACATTGAGCTTGCGGTGGAGGATACGAAAAAGGCGTCGTATGTCCTGGCTGACAAGCTGGAATTAAAGAATTTCAAGGTGGTTGACGGGCGCACAATCCGCATTTATGACGATGGGGCTGACACGGGTGTGCTGTCAAAGACTCTTGCGCTGAACGATATAGCGATTCAGTTTATCGGCAGAAAATCGGAGAGCCTGGAGGATTATTTCCTGAAAGTGACGGGGGAGGGAAACGGATTATGATGAAATTGATTCGATTGGAGTGGAAGAAAAATAATGTCTTAAAATATATTCGGAATGCAGTGATTACGACGGCAGTCATAGCGATTCTGATTGTGATGATGGCAGGGGAGCTGGTGAGATCAGCCGACGAAATTGATGCGGTGTATTTGTACGGGAAAGGCATTCTGGGAACGACTGTGGAGCTTTTTGTCCACATGGTTTATATCGTATTTACAGGGATTATGCTTGCGTCCTTTATTGTAAGTGCTTATGCGAAAAAGACCATGCATCTGATGTTTTCCTATCCGATTAACCGGAAGAAAATTTTATTGTCCCAGATGGCTGCGGTGTGGATTTTTAACTTCCTTGCGATGATTGTCAGCAAGTTGTCGATTTATATGATTCTTGTATTGACAAGTTCTTTTACGGAGATATCGACTGTGGATATTTCGTTTGGGGAGCTGTCGTTTTGGTTGGATATCCTGCTTGGATCGGCGGTGATGGTGAGCATTTCCTACATTGCTTTGCCGATTGGCGTGCAATTAAAGTCTTCAAAAGCGACAATCATAGCAAGTGTCATCATTGTCTGTCTGACACAGGGGAATGTGGGCTCGGTAAGATTGGTCAATAATATACCATTTATCGTGATATTATTTGTGATATCAATATTGTCAGTATATTTATCTGTCTGCAATGTGGAGACGAAAGATTTGTCATAGCGTTTTTGCATTCACTTTTTGGCTTGTCTGTAAAAGAAGCGGCGATTCAATCTGGTGAACCTATGTAATCTGTGGTAGAATAGCATAAAGACGGTTCTTTATATCAGACAGAGCAGCCGGAAAGGAACGATGTACAATGAAGATACTATTAGTTGAGGACGATGCAGAAATCAGCGAAATGCTGAAAAACTTTCTTATGACGGAAAATTTTGAGGTGGTCACCGCCTATGACGGGGAGAGCGCCTGCCAAAAATTTTTTGCAGACGAGTACAGTATCGTGCTGCTGGACCTGATGATTCCCAAAATCAGCGGAATGGAGGTCATGAAAACCATAAGAGCATCCAGTACTGTGCCGATTATGATTCTCTCCGCAAAGGATACGGATTCAGACAAGACGCTGGGACTCGGCCTGGGGGCGGACGATTATGTCACCAAGCCGTTTTCGGTCACGGAGGTGCTTGCCAGAATCAAGGCGAATATCAGGAGAAGTACGCAGTATGCCGCGGGCACGGCTGCGGAGGAGGATATCATCACGAAAGGGGAGCTTGCACTCAACACAAGTGATTATTCCGTGCTGAAAAACGGAGAGAAAATCGAGCTGACGGCCAAGGAGTTCGAGATTTTAAAGCTGCTGATGAAAAATCCGAAGAAAGTCTACACGAAAGAACAGATGTATTCGCTGGTATGGAATGATGCCTATATGGGAGATGAGAACGCGGTCAATGTCCATATCAGCAGACTGCGCAACAAGATTGAGGACAATCCCCGCGAGCCAAAGTATGTCGTTACGGTGTGGGGAATCGGATACAGACTGGGGGACGTGAAATGAACAGGGGGATGCGGGCGCAGCTGAAAGAAATCAGCGCGAAACTGTCAGATATCCTGAAAAATGACAGTGATGAACAGGTTATGATTTTCACGGACGACAAAGTGCTGATGGAGTTGTGCGGACAGATTAATCTGTTGCTGCTGGACCGGCAGAAAATGAAAGCGGATTTCAGAAAACAGGAAATAGCCTCCAAGAAAATGCTCGCCAATATCTCACATGATATCAAGACACCGCTGACGGTCATTCTGGGGTATCTGGAGATTATGCGCTTAAGAAATTCTCAGAGTGCGAATCCTGCACCATCTGGTGCGGAAAGCGACCTCTGCGTGCAGGGCAGTTGCAGGGACGAGACACTGGAGAAAGTGGAGGCAAAGGCAAAACAGGTGATGGAGCTGATTGACCAGTTTTTTACACTGGCGAAGCTGGAGGCTGGGGATAAAAAGATAGAGATGGCAAAAATCAACATCAATGAGTTGTGTCGTGAGAATGTGCTTGGTTTTTATGAGCTTTTGATTCAGAAGGATTTTGAAGTGGAGATTTCCATTCCGGAACAGGCTGTTTTTGTGCTGGGGGACAGAGAGGCGATTGGAAGAATCTTGAGCAATCTTCTGTCAAATGCCATACGCTATGGCAGTGACGGGAAGTATATCGGATTTTTTCTGCGGGAGGAGAACGATGAGGTCTGCATAGATGTTGTGGACAGGGGAAAGGGAATCGAAAGACAGTTTGCGGCCAGCGTGTTCGAAAGACTTTTCACAATGGAGGATTCCCGCAACCGCAGCATTCAGGGAAACGGGCTTGGGCTTACCATTGCCAAAAATCTTGCAAACCAGATGGGCGGCGATATTCTGCTGGAAAGCGAACCTGGCGTGCGGACGGTGTTTACGGTGAAATTGAAGCGGTATTGATTGGCTTAGAAATATTTAAAGAAAAAGTAGCAGTGAACAGCGATTATAAGTATCGATGTTCACTGCTTTTTCTGTTTTGGATAAAAGATATATTACATCAGTGCTTTGCAGTAAAGGTGTCCTTGGAACTCATGAAACAGACTTTCTTCTTTCTTGGACATGAAGATGGTCAGCTCATTTCCATGGAAGGACAGCTGGAACTGCACACAGCCCACATAAGCATCGATGATATGTGCTTTGATGTGTAATGTTCCGTCGAATAGCCATGCGCCGCTTGCGGCATACCGCAGGTTATAGACTGGAAAGATTCCTGTCTGCATTTTTCCGATGCCAAAGCGGACATCGTAGGCTGTATGTTTATAAGTAAAGGACAGCGTGCCGGCGTCATCATTAAGATGGACACTGAAACGTTGAAAATCAGATGCTTCGGTCTGTACCTGAAAAACTTTTCCATTAATATCAGAAAAATTTTCTGGTGCGGCGGCACTTTCTAAGGGCTTGACCGCGAGGGTGGCGAGCGTGCTGCGAAGGTTTTGTTCTGCTTCCTGAGGATATGGGAGCGCTGCTTCCTGAATGTGAGGAAGAATTTCTTCGTACAGCGCGTCGTAAATCTGCTGGTTGCCGCCCTGTATGCTCTGTGTATCCGCTGTGGTCACGCAGATGAGGTCATAGTCAGGCAGGAAGATGATGAGCTGTCCACCCATGCCGTAACAGGTAAATCCATTTCTTTCATTGCGCCAGAACTGCAGTCCGTATCCCTGCGCTTCGCTTGGGAGTGGAGCTGGTACACAGTTTGCAGTTAACGGGGATACCGCCAGATCAATGTAAGAGGGCGATAGAAGCTGCTCTCCGAGGACAAGTCCTCTGTGCGCGATAAAATAGCCGAACTTCATCAGATCTGATGGGAGTGCAACCAGACCGCTGCCGCCCATCGATACCCCAAAAGGATCTTTGATCATATACGATTCGTTTGAGAAGCCGAGTACATGGAGTTTTTCTTTGATGTAATCGAGCATATCCTGTCCGGTCAGCTTTTCCACCAGAGCACAGAGCGTGTGCGCCGCTGACGTGTCATAGTGAAACAGGGTTCCGGGTGAATGCGTGGGCTGTACGGTAAAGAAGCTGGCTACCCAGTCGGACGACATGTCAAGCTTGTATGTGGTGGATGCGTGGCATGTGCGCATCATCAGCATATCTTTGATGGTCATCTGGGCAATCCATGGGTGTATGTTCTCTCTGTCAGGCAGTTTTTCGGGAAAGTACTGCACAATGGGATCTTCCAGTGATAGTTTTCCTTCATCGACAAGCAGACCGATTGCGATGGAGGTGAAGCTCTTGCTGATGGAAAACATGCGGTGCAGGCTGTCTGCAGTGCAGGGCGCATAATATCCCTCAAAAACCAGCTTGTCATGGCGCATGAGAAGAAGGCTGTGCATGGGAATCTGCCGTCTTTGCAGTCTGTCTGTAAATCGGATAATACATTCGCTGGGAATGCCGGCTGCTTCCGGTGTGGCTTTTTCAAAATGTAGCATGTGGTTGTCTCCTTTCACAATGGATAATTGTTTGCTGTTATTATAGCATATTCCAGAAAAATTTTCTTCTGGTAATCATACAAATTGTGACGCAAATCTAACGGAGAGCATTTTTCAAACACGGAAGGAACAGCCTCCAAATTGTGATGGATAACTGGGAATGGGTGTAGTATAATAGACAGGGTAAAAAACGATCAGTATACAGATAAGGAGATTTTACGATGGCGTTTACTTTGCAGATCAAACAAAAGAAACTGTTTGGAAAGACAGTCCTTGACCTTCCTTCCCTGGCGAATGCCTGTGGACTGTGTTACGGCTCGAACAATGACTTTTATATTTTGCAGGAAGGCGAGCAGGATCGGGGGACGGCTGTTTTGTACAATCCGAACCGGATTGGGCGGGGAATTTTTTACAATGGGTCTAAAGCGGATGAAGGATACTATGAGGTGAGCTATAACATTCCGACAACCAGAGCGGAAATCGCAGACTTTGCCAGACTTGTAAGTGAGATGGAGCGGCGGCTGGGCAAAGTGGAGATGTACTGTGTGGAGGAAGAGAGGACTTTCACCAGCGGGGAGCTGGAGCAGGGGATTAGGCAGTTTGCCGCGTTCAGCTTAAAGTCGTTAAAACAGTTTTGTGGGAATAAAGAGTATCAGAAGTATATATTCAGTTTGGCACGCTGGCCATACACGATTACAGAAGATAAGATCGCTGCGTGGGAGACGTGTGAGGACCTTTCTGATTTTGAACAGACGCTACATAATCTGCAGTCTATGGATGTCTATTATGCCAAACCAAGACTTCTGCAGAAAAGTGACAGCAATGAGATAGGGGCTTTTTATGCGCTGACAGAGGAGTGTGAGAGTGTGTTTCCTGTCCGTGCAGATGGATTTTTGAATCTGGATGAGATCAAAGTGGCAGAAGGGTTTGTTCAGTTTGTGCTCTACAGCGAACAGCGTGTGATGGACGGGCTGTTTTTATATGAACATTTTATGGAAGAAATTCAGGCGCAGGATGTCCGCCAGTTTGATGCGGATCATATCTTGATTCCGCCTATGAGTAAAATGGATCTCGAGAAGCTGGCAGAGAAGCTTCGTGGAAGATGACTGATATGAATTTTAAGAGAATGGTTTTATAATTTATTAGAATGGAGAATTGGATATGGAAAGAAATCAAAACGAAGAGCGAAGGGAGTTTATTGCATTATTTTGCAGGGAAAATGATCTGGATAAGATCAGAAATGCATTGAGTGACTCTCTCGGACTGCCAAGGCAGGAGAGTGGGAATTTATTGTCGTTTGCCAGCCAGAACTGCAGGTTTGAGGTGCTGATCGTACTGCGATCCATGGGAGAGGAAGCAGAGACCTTTGTACAGGAGCATAAGAAAGCAGTACAAGGTTTTTTTGCCAGCATTGAAGATGCGGAGGAAGATATTAAGATTAATCTGTGCCACTACCTTCAGCAGGCTGGGGCATTTGTCTCTGTTATGGCGGAAGCGAAGGATGCACAGGCGGATCTGCATAAGGAACTGCAGCAGATTATCGGTATCGTGCAGGATGCAATGCAATCGTTAGATAGTGTTCTTGTTGTGGAGCGGGGAACGGTTGCGCTGAATAAGGAGAATAGAGTGATTCTGGCGGGTGATGGAAGCAGTGAGGTGGAGAGGTATTTTCCGTTTACTTTGGATGAGAATCCGAAGCGTTTGGAGGGCTGTACTGACAGACAGAAAATGCGCCGGTTTGAGAACATGAAATATTTGTTTGACAGAGGAATTTATGTGATGGAGCTTCCGGTCAACGGCGATGACGAGGAAATAACAATCAGAAATAAGGAAGAGGTTGTGCGCAGAATGCTGGGACTTCTGATTGTTTCCCTGTACTCAGAGTCAATGCTGAATCCAGAAGAAAATATGGATGTGGCGCAGGCGCGGGAATTTATTGCACGGGTTATGGATTGTTATGCGATCAGAAATCCGGAAGAAATCCTTACACCGGAAGAACTTGCGTACATACGGGACGATAACCCGGAAGAAAAAACAATGATTAACTATTCTTGGAATTATGAGCATCTGTATACACTGGAATGGGTGCTGGGACTCGCGGACTGGACGGATCCGGTTACGATCTGTGATGTGCCATTGACAGTGCGCAGTATTCATGCGGATGTGTTTGCGTCCATTGGGGATTTTTGTGAAAAAACAGTGATGCGCTCCAAAAAGGAGATTCTGGATAAGACGGATCTGGTTTACCGGATGGATTGGGCGGCAGTGGACGCAAGATGCCACAGGATGACAGGACCAGCGGGAATTGACCACGGTGTGATACAGGCAAGGCATAAGACGCTAAACTGGATGATTGGATTCTTAGATGCGGAGTGGGACGATGTGGATACACCGACATAGGTGTGCAGCAATAAGATATTTGTATAATATATTTTGTGATGGTGTTAGTCAACATGATTATAAGAATCAATATATGTGGAGGAACGTGGTGAAGAAAGCAGGTTTCATACGAGTAATTTTGAGTCTGAGTCTGATTTTGATAGTCATTATTATGAGTAAAGCGAATATAAAGGATTATGTGTCAGAAAAGATGGAATTTTCCACAGAAGAAACAGTTGATGATAAGCAATGGAATGATGAAGTACAAAACAATCTGGCGCCAACTGTTGCGATGGGGGAGGCAGGAAACGAAGATATTAATATGCTTAAAGATCAATTAAGGATATTTTTAAGTACAAATTGTTTGGAATATCTTTCTTTTTTGCCAGAAGAAACGCCAATTTTTGCCTATGAAGGAATCACAGAGTATGGCATAAGAAGTGATAGGTTTGCGTTGTACAAAGAAACGATAGAGAAAGATATTGTTTTTGTAAACATGGTCTTTGTTGAAAAGGAAGCGGAAAATGTTTATATATGGGGAGAAGAAGAATTGGTTTTGATTGGCACGCTGGATAATGCGAAAATGATATTATCAGAAAGTCAGGTTGATGAATCATACAACAAATTGAATTTAAAAAATATGGAAACGGAAGAATTGCTTGATAGGGTTATGGAAGTATTGATGCAGAATGGATATAGCCAGTCAAACCTAATATATGACGGTATAATTGAATTTTTGAACAGAGATTATTGTATGATAAGCTCCTTCGATGACTTTGAAGATCATATTTTAAGGAAGCAGGAATATTATATTGACAGCCGAGATGGATATATTTATCGTGTGGAAGAAAATGCGGATTTTTTGAGAACGGAACTATATTATATTGGAAATCTGTGAACGAAAACGGATCTTAAAAATATGAGGAGACAGTAAAATGTTTTGAAAATTTTGCACACATATAAATCGTTATTTTGTGAATTTAGGGAGTGCGAAAATGCCGCGCAATTGGCTCCAGGTATATTGCCATTCTCATACAAGCATTATTTACGGTTGTATTGCTGGCAGTTTGCATGATAGTAAAAGTCACACTGATAGAGAATATACGGTTGATGGAGAAGTCAGCATTAATTTTAGGAATTATTTTTCTGGTTTTAACAGTGACAGGTGGCGGATATGTTATTATAAACCATGGACAGGCGAATGCCGGATATGCAGTTGTTCCAGGGATTTGGACGATGGTATGCTTCGGATATTACCGAAGGAAAAATAGTACTGATAATTGGAAATAGTGGGGGATAGGGTTGCAAATTTGCTATTATTATCAAATATTGGACACAGGCATTGTATATGAAAAGGGCAAAACAGGCGGGAGGATATGGAAGCCGGGTGAGCGCAGGCGTCTTCGGGAGGAGTTGTTCTTCTGGAGAGATATATTAGAATATGTATCAATGGAGGAAAAAGGTATCGATTGCTCGGAACGATTATTTCGTGCTATGAACAGCATGTGTGAGAAGTACAAATTGCCAAACTATGAGAGAATCTTAAAGCTGAAAGAAGAGATTGTAAAAGATACATGTGTATTTGAGACAGACAAAGAGGAAGAGATAAAAATAAATCAACTCATATTGAAATTACTGAATGATGCAGAGAAAAATTTAAGACACTTTAAGGGGAAAGCAATGGTACATAGGATTCTGTGCATTCTCCATAACTTTCCCAAAGTAATGCATGGAAACAATATTTTAAGCAGGAATTGCCATCCTATATCCTATCAAAATGTATGGACTTACGCCCAGGGTTACATGAATGATAAGATGCGGGAGGAATATGGAAAATACTTGTTTTAATGATTTTAAAGTATATGGAAAAAGGCAAGGAGAAGTACACAATGATCAAACCAAGACATCTTGAAAAGATTTATGTTCCGGTTGATGAAAAAGGAATGGATGGGGAAATTGTCTGTGAGTGCGGGTGCAGAGCGTTTAAAATCCGATACTTCGGCGAGTTTTATAACAAATACAAAATGGCAGTAACGAAATATGAGAACAAATTTGGGCAGGCGGTGAGAGCTGTTTGTGCGGATTGCAAAACAGACTATCTGTTGTATGATTTTTCGCTACATGGTTATGATGGGCTGTTCGGTGGAGATGGAATTGCTGTTCCCGATGAAATGTTTCGTGACTTCATAACAGAAATGGACAATTTGTTTGAGATAAAAATGTTTCTCGAATACGATGATGAAGATCAATTCCTTGAGGAAGTTGTGAATGCAGAGTATTTTCAAGAAGAATTTCATTTTACAATGGCTGACCGGGCAAGTATCTGGAGCTGGGTTGTCATTGAATTGAAGGGGACTTCATCGGGAACCGTTTACAAAGACTTTGTAAATGAAGAGCTGGCATAATAATACAGGGTGCCGATAAAACAGCAATATCAGTGAAACATTTGCTTCCGCCTCTAAAAATGATGTATTTTCCAATTAACCGTCGGTTCGATTCTGGTACTATATAAGTGAAAGCTTTCAAAGAACTGCATTTTACCATTCACGGAGGGAACTATGGAACAGGAAAAAGTTTCGGCGCTGGTGGAAGAGAATATGAAGACCATCTTCGCTTATGCGCTTTCGCGGGTATCCCATAAGGAGGATGCGGAGGACCTGGCCGGTGATATTATTCTTGCCATCTTAAGCAGCGCACACAAGATTCGGGATGACAATGCCTTCTTCGGCTATATATGGGCGATTGCGGCCAACACCTACAAAAAATATCTGTATAAAAAGAGCCGCCTTCACTATGAGGATCTGGGTGAGGAGGCTGCTGATGAAAAGGATTTTGTCAATGACATTTTGCAGACTGAGCAGTTTTGTGCGCTTCGCCGGGAGCTTGCGCTGCTTTCCAGGGAATATCGGGAATGTACTGTCGCTTATTACTTTGAGGGACTTTCCTGTGCGGAAACCGCATCCAGGCTTCATATCTCGCTCGAAATGGTGAAATATTATTTGTTCAAGACACGAAAAATATTGAAAGAAGGAATCAGTATGGAAAGAGAATTCGGAACGAAAAGCTATCAGCCTGCGAAGTTTGACTTTTTCATTATCTTTGAGGGGACAGCCAATATGGAATATCAGCGCCTGTTCGCCCGGAAGCTTCCGGGCAATGTCCTGGTCAGCACATATCACACACCCATGACTATCAGTCAGCTTGCCATCGAATTGGGGGTGGCAAGCGTATACCTGGAGGACGAAATTGCCCTTCTGGAACAATATGGTTTGCTTACTGCGCTGCCGGGCGGCAGATATCAGGCACGTCTGGTCATATTCACTGAAGAATACATGGAAGAGTTTTTCCGAATGGCTGAGAAATCCGCTGTTCCGAAAGTAGGGAATATCCTGAAAGATGGGATGAAAAAGCTGCCTGATCTGCGGAAAGTGCAGTTTATCGGCGCCGGGCTGGAGGACAATCTGCTTTTGTGGGATTTGTTGTTTGAGATGATATGCAAAGGCTGGGAGCTTTTTCAGAGCAGGCTGGAAGAGGGATTTCGGAAGAGCGGGATTTATCAAAACGGCGATATTTGCTATGGGAGGACTTATGAGCTTGGAAAAAACCATCCGTACAGAACAGACTCCTTTGCAGGTTACTGCGGCATCTGTCCCGGTTATGCCGCTTCTTATGCAAATTACGGCATTTTGCCTGTGCAGAACCGTTATACTTCCTATGGAGAAACAATTGCCGACAGCCTGGACAATGTGCTGGGCGGGAATACTGCAGCTTTGGTTCCTGTGATCAGCAAAGAACAGAGGGAGGCGATTGCGGCTGTTTTGGGAGAAGAGATTGTCTCATTTGCCAGTTTATTTGAATCGCTGTATGATTGTGCTCTTTCCGTCATGCGCGTCCATGCACCCGGGAGCGTGGAACAGATAATTGGTCCGGTGCTTGCAAAGGTGCTGTTGTTTCACACGGTGGGTATGATCGGGGCGTTTGCTGTCAGGTCGGGAGCGCTGACAATTCCAGAAGCCGACTGTCCGCTGGGCGGCTTCTTGTATCAGGAAGCGTAGGATTGATTTATTGAGAAAACCCTGCCCGGCGGCAGTGGAAGAGGATTGTAAGGTAAAATCTGATAAATGATAAAGATACAGCCCTGATTTGGAGGTATACCTTCAAATCAGGGCTGTAAATATGTAAGGCGTTAGTCAAAGAGTGTGTTGTTATGGTTTGCAGATACAGTAAGCACAGTACTTTGATGCAGCCTAAATACACTGACCAACACAAGGATTGGCAGCGTCATATATAGTTATGGGCATGAAATAGTAATTGATATATAGGTCAGCGTGCACTATAATTAAGAAAAGAACAAAACAGGAAAATTCAGTGTGTGAGAGCGGAAGGGTGGTACGCATGGAAAAGGTTAATGTAGATAAGGTGTTTAAAGAGTATGGTTTAGAGGTGCAGCAGGTAGAGCCTTCTGTATACAAGGTATTGAATACAGAGAAGGAAATCAGTGTGGATGAGTTACAGAAAGATTTAGAATATTGTGTATTATTAACCTCAGAACGTAAGGGAAAAAAGAGATTAAGTACAGGAGGCTGCTATACGCTGGCATATATTTACTATATAGTGACTGATGTTGACAATATAGAGTTAGGATATAAATATGATAATATTGCGAGTCAGGAGTTTGGAAAAGTAATATATGATTCATATGAGTATGACCCTAAAGGGGAATGCACAATAGATACAATATATGCAAGAGGAGAGATATAGTTATGGACACAGGCAGGTCAGAACTGGAAAAGGCAGCTAATCCGGCTACAAAGGCATTTAACAGGGAATCATATTTTACAAAAATATCTTTTGATATAAGCAATAAAACTGTGAAGATAACGGCAAAAATAGATACAGGTGCGACATATACTGTTATAGGGTTGGAGCATAAAGGATTGATAAGATTTAAAGACGAAATACAAAAAAGCAGTATGAGAGGAATAGCATATGACGCATCCGGAACCGAATTAAAACTATATGGATATGTCGTAGAAAATTTCAGACTTACAGATGAAATTATTTTAGACAAAATCAAATTGTTCTTTTCAGAAGACATAGGAAGCAAGGCGCTGCTGGGAATGGACATACTCAGTTTATTTGACTTTCAGTATTTGAAGGAAAAACGGCAGAATTATGGGACATTCTGGATAAATAATTATGATGAAGCGTTAAAAGACCTCCAAGCTAGAAGATTAAACAAAGACACAGATTACATAGATCCGATTTTAATTGCGGATGTAGAGGATAGGGTGTAAGACGTACCGGAAAGGGATTTTTATGAATCAATATGTTAAAAATTTGAACCGTATCGAATTTGTGGTAACGCTTGCCTGCACAGGGCGATGCAGGCATTGTTCGGAGGGGGAGCACAGCGGCGCAGGAGATCACATTGATGCCAAAGCGGCAGCGGCGCTGGTGCGCGATGTCGCAGGAAAATATGATATCACTTCAGTCATGACATTTGGCGGGGAACCATTGCTGTACCCTGAGACAGTGTACGCGGTGCATACAGCGGCCAGGGAGAGGAATATTCCGAAGCGGCAGCTCATCACAAACGGATTTTTCAGCAAAGATCAGGCGAAAATAAAGGAGACTGCGAGGGAGCTGGTACAGTGCGGAGTGAATGATATTTGCATTTCTGCGGACGCTTTTCATCAGGAGACGATACCATTAGAACCAGTTAAGGCATTTGTTATGGAGCTAAAGAAGCAGGAAATACGTCTGCGTGTCCACCCGGCATGGCTTGTCGACAGGGAGCATGACAATCCGTATAACCGCCGCACGATTGAGATTATGAAAGAATTTGAAGTGATGGGAATCCGGCAGTCGGACGGAAATGTCATTTTCCCCAGCGGAAATGCGCTGAAATATCTGAGTGAATATTACGACTTGAATAAAAGCTATATAAACCCTTATGAGGAAAATCCCACAGATATTCAGGCAGTCTGTGTAAACCCGGATGGAGGCCTGCTAGGGGACAGTATTTACAAAACAAATGTTTTGGAAATACTGGAGAACTACACGCCGGATGATTGGATAGTATGAATGAGTGGTGGAAAGAGAGAAAACAGATGAGAAAACATTACATAGACAATCTGCGAAATCTGACAATATTGCTGTTGTTTCCGGTACATACATTTATGATATGGAATGATTTTGGTTCTAAGTTTTATATATGGCTGGGGGAGAGCAGGATTTTAAGTACCTTGATTGTGTTGGTAAATCCATGGTTTATGCCCATACTGTTTGTCATTGCAGGAATGAGTTCAAGATATTCATTGGAAAGGCGCTCCAATAAGGAGTTTGTTGTGCAGCGCGTTCACAAGCTGTTTATTCCATTTTTGGCCGGAACAGTTTTTCTTGTGCCGTTTCAGACATTATATGCCAGAAGATTCTTTGATGCGTATGATGGCGGATTTGTGGATAACTGGAAATATTTTTTTACGCATTTGACGGATTTCAGCGGTTATGACGGGGCTTTTACGCCGGGGCATCTCTGGTTTATTTTGTTTCTGTTTTTCATTTCCCTGATTTCCCTTTGTATCTTCCAACTTGTTCCATATCAGAATGCTGCCAGCAGGGTAGGAAAGATGCCTGTATGGGGGATACTGCTTTTGTTTATCCCGATATGGCTTATGTATTATCTGGGGAATATCGGCGGTTTCAGCGTTGGAAAAGATATGACGTTGTATCTGTTAGGATATTATGTTTTGAGCAATGAGTCTGTGATGGAAACACTTGAAAAAAGCAGGAAGTGGCTGGCTGTCTTGTGGGGAACCGGCAGCGCAGCCTTAGTGATATTGTATTATCAATGCAGGTATTATGGTGATCTGTGGATTAACTTTGTCGGCTGGATCTCTATCCTGGCAGTGCTTGTTTTTGGAAAGAACTGTCTGAATAGGAGAACGAAATTGACAGATTATCTGAACCGCGCTTCTTATCCGATCTATATATTGCATCAGTCTATTTTAGTTGGACTGGCGTATTATGTAATACAGATATGCGATGTGTTTGCCTTACAGGTTGTTCTGATCTGTATTGGCAGTCTTGTGTTGACGATCCTCACATATCATCTTGTCGAGAGAATACCAGTGGTCAGAAAGATGATTGGAGTCAAATAGACAGAAACAGTTCCTTACTGCAGCAGCGCACGCAGCCGTTGCAGCCCCTCTGTGAGGATTTCCACAGATGGAGGTGTGGTCACAGATATTCGGACTGTTTTTTCTGGCGTCCTGTTCCCGACGGAAAAGCGCTCTGCGCCGTAAACTTCCACGCCGGCCTGCTTTGCACAGATTTCAAAACTTTTTCCAGTAAAATATTCAGGTAACTGCACAGAGCGGAGCGGTGCCGTAAGCCCGCATGGTATGACAAAGCCCTCCAAGATTTGATTGACAATCCGATTGCGTTCCGTGATACCTTTTTTTCGCTCTTCCAGAATTTCTTCTGCGGTGCCGTCCTCGATCAGTGCGGCAGACACCGTTGCGAGCAGCGGCGAAATTGCGATATTCATGGAATACAATGCTGTCACCAGTTTTTCGTGAAACTGGTCAGGAACATGGATAAAAGCGGTTCTAAGCCCCGGGCAGACGGTTTTTGAAAGGCTTGCTATGTACACAGTCTGTTCTGGCGCAAAGGACGCAATCGGAGGCAGCGGATGTTCACACAAAAGGTTATTGATGCCGTCCTCGATGATGAGCAGATTTTCTTCTTTTGCCACAGCTGCAATCATTTTTCTTGTCCCGACAGACATCGTATGGGATGTCGGATTCTGATAATCGGGTATGACATACAGCCCTTTTATATTTTCATTCTGTGCCGCATAGCGGATACCTTCTTCTGTCATTTCGCAATCGCGGCTCCTGACGGGCAGCAGATGGATTCCAAACAGCTTTGCAGCCGTTTTTACACCGGGGTAAGTCATCGGCTCTGTCCCGATTTTGTCATTTGATTTAAAACATGCACCCAGGGCAGCCATAAGCCCGTTTTGTCCTGCTGCCGCCAGCACAATGTGCTCTGTATCTGTGCAAAAACCCGATTTCCGGAGCCATGTTACACCTGCCGTGCGCTGGCGTCTGGTGCCTTCTGGAGCGCCGTAAGAGAACAGTTCCAGTGCATCCGGCTTTCTCATCAGGAGTTCCGTATACTGTTTCACTTTCAGATTACTTGTCACAAAGGGGACGATCGCGCCCATTTCGATCAGATGCGAATCTTCTTTTCCGCAGAGCAGCACCGGGTTGGCAGCGGCATCGGATGAAACGTAAGTGCCATTGCCGACAGACGCTGAGAGTAAACCCTTCTGTTCGCACAGTTTATAAACTTTTGTGATAGTGCTCAGATTCAAATCCAGAAAATCGGCGAGTTCCCGCTGTGGAGGCAGCTTTGTTCCAGCTTTCAGTTTTCCGCTTTTGATGTCGCGCTCCAATAATTCTGCCAGTGCAATATATTTTGGACCTGTCAGTCTGCTCAAATCTGGTTTCCAGCTCATAGGATAGTTGTCAAATGAATTTATGGGCATAATTTTAGCTCCCTGCTATTTGTCTGAATTGTATTATTGCAATTTCGATAATTGTATGCCATACAATTTTATCATTGTTTTCTTTTGAGGGCAAGATTATAATGTACAGAAATCCTAAAAACAAAGTACAGTTTGACAAAGCTGGACTGTAACGGAATTGAGAGGTATTCGCTATGTGTATAGAAAATTTGTTGTCCGATGGTATCAAAGCAACCCCGCCGTCTTTTGTCAGGGGCATCCTGAAAGCGGCGTCTGATCCAAGTGTGATCTCCTTTGCAGGTGGTCTTCCCAATCCGATTTCTTTTCCGCAGGAGGAGCTTCTGGCGTCGATGGAACGCATTGTGAAGACTTACAGAAGCAAGGTATTCCAGTACTCGATTACAGCCGGTCTGCCGGAACTCCGACAATATATAGCAGACCGGTACAACCGGATATTTGGCATGAATCTCACGATAGACAATATTCTCATTACAACGGGTTCGCAGCAGGCGCTCGACCTGATTGGAAAGGTGCTGCTGGATCGGGGCGATGGCGTGATCGTCGAGAAACCGACATACCTTGCCGCGATACAGGCGTTTTCCATGCATCAGCCGGTATTTTATCCAGTTGAACTGACAGAGGAGGGCATGAATCCGGAGCAGCTTACAGAGGCATTGCAGAATCCTGTGAAATTCGTCTATGCAATCCCTGACTTCCAAAATCCGACAGGACTTACATATTCTGCTGAAAACCGAAAACACATCTATGAGATTCTGAAAGACCGCGATGTGGTCTTGATTGAGGATGATCCTTACGGAGAACTGCGTTTTGACGGGGAGCGCCTGCCTTACATTGGCGCTGGAAAACTGCCGAACAGTATCCTGCTTGGAACTTTTTCCAAGACGGTTACGCCGGGGATGCGCACAGGTTTTCTCATTTCCGGGAACAGGGAATTGCTGAAATATATCTCCATTGCAAAAGAGGCGGGCGACCTGCACACCAATGTTTTCTCCCAGTATCTGATATGGGATTATCTGTCAAACAATGATTTGGATGTACATATTGCAAAGATAAAAGAGCTGTACCAAAAGCAGGCGCAGGCGATGATGGACGCCATGGACAAGTATTTTCCCGCCACAGTAAAGTACACAAAGCCGCACGGCGGTAAGTTTTTGTGGGTGACGCTCCCTGAGGGAGTGAGCGCGATGTCCCTGTTTCCAAAGGCATTGGAGCGGAAAGTCGCGTTTGTTCCGGGAGATCCTTTTTAT
This sequence comes from uncultured Lachnospiraceae bacterium, assembly GCA_947177165.1. GTDB lineage: Bacteria > Bacillota > Clostridia > Lachnospirales > Lachnospiraceae > COE1. The sequence continues at coordinate 5,723 of CAMWTP010000015.1, read as the reverse complement.
GTCAATGACAAAAATGCGAACACAATGCGCCTGAATTACACCAATGTGGACTGCGGGACGATTGAGGAGGGGATTCGCAGGCTGGGGGATTTGCTGGCGGCTTTATAGTTTTTTGTGACAGGACACAGCGCGGGGGTGGATGATTTTCATGTACTTTACAGTTATATATGTGTTAAACGGGAAAAGGACTGATGCGCAGCGACATTTAAAGGAAAAAGAAAAACGAATTGAAAGACATCGGTCTTTCAATTCGTTTGGACCAACGTGATCTTATAAAAGCTTTGGCATGATAGCCTCCGCAGTGGAGGAGCGCGCCTTGGAGTAAACCTCGGGGTTGCGCTTGCAAAAGACATAGAACAGACATTCTATAATAAAAAGCTGTCCCAGCTTGGCAGCAACGGAACCTGACTGCAGCGGGCTTTCATTGTAACCGCAGAGCAGTACGACATCTGCGTATTTCGTGGCGCGTGAGTTGGGGAAGTGTGTGACCAGTATAACGGATACATGGCGCTCCCTCGCAATGCGCATGATGTCCTCCATGTCCTTGGTGGAACCGGAGTAAGAGAAAAACAGGATCACATCCTTCTCGGAAGCCAGGGAAATATTCATAACCTGCATATGGGAGTCCTCGATATGGACAAAGCGTGATGTGGCGATGGAGAAGCGCGCCCATGCTTCCATCGCCATGACCATGCTGCCTCCATTGCCGAGACAGAATACCCTGTCAGCGGCAGACAAAAGATCCACTGCCCTGGAGATTTCTGTCTCATCCAGCAATTCCATCGTTTCATTCAGAGAGAGAACATTGGAATCATAGAGCTTGTGAAAAATACTTCCGAGGGTATCCTCCGACGTAATGGTGTCAGGGGTATCAGAAGGGTCTCCGATATCCGTGACATAAGCAGCCTTTGCGAGAGCCAGTTTCAGATTGTTGTAACCTGACAGGCCGAGACTTCTGCAGAACCGCGTGATGGAGGCCTCTGACACGCCGCTGCTCTCCGCAAGGCTTGAGATGGACATATACTGTGCATCATGGCTGTTGGCAAGGATAAAGTCAGCCAGTTTTCGGCTGGAACGGGTAAGTGAGTGATATTGTTCAGTGATCAGTTCCAGGATGTTTCCGATCAAACAATCATCTCCTTCGTAAATTTTGTCAGGTGTTCTTTAGTACAGCAGCACCCAGCATACCAGCGCGGTTGCCGAGTGCCGCCCGCTCAACGGCGACATGACGGAAACTCGGCATGATATTGGGGTACAGCTTTTCGCGGAGCTGTTCAGATACATAGGGCTGTTCCATAATGCCGCCGCCGAGTATCACACACTCTGGGTTGAGCATATGGATAATAGTAGTCAGTCCGTACACGATTTCCATAATCCAGCGGTCAACGAGCGTCCGCACTTCAGGCTCTTGCAGGCGCTCAAAGATTCTGCGCCCGCTGTCCAGCGCGGGATCGAGCTGCACTGCGCTCTTCACGAGTGCAGTGGCGGATGCATATTTTTCATAACAGCCGGAAAACATGTCCTTTTCGATCATACGTGCTTCCGGGTGCGTGACGATTGCACCGAATTCGCCGGCTGAATAACTGCTTCCGGAGTAAAGTTTTCCGCGGGAGAAGATGGCTCCCCCCACGCCTGTGCCGTAGGTCAGGCACACGAAATCTTTATGGTCTTTCCCCGCGCCGAAGACGGATTCACCGATTGCTGCCGCATTGACATCATTCTCGACGGCTGTAGGCACATGAAATTCCTGTTCCAGGATCTCGCCCAGCCGGGTGCCTGTGTAGCCGGGAATGTTTTCATTTGCATAAATAATCTGTCCGCGGACAGGATCCACCTGACCCGCAGTGCTGACGCCGATGCGCTGAAAGGAGGTGTGCTGCTGGTAGGATGCGATAATTTCCTTTGCACGCTGCACTACATGGGCACCGCCCTTGCTGGCTTCAGTGGGGGTTTCCCGGATGTCAGCCAGCGCTCCGTCGGCGTACAGCCCGGATTTAATCGCAGTGCCGCCGATATCAAGTACCATGGTAGTCATCGAATGTTACCTCCTTGTCATTCAACCGGTGAAGCGTGGTGAAACACCGTTTTCAGCTCCAGATTTTTGTCCAGAATCACAATGTTTGCGTATTTGCCGGGCGTGAGACTTCCGTATCTGTCATAGATTCCGACCGCCTTTGCCGGGTTGACAGCCGCGCTCTTTACGGCGCTGCCGAGCGGGATGCCCATGTCGCGGACAGCAGTGCGCACACAGTCCATAAGATTCGTCACGGAGCCTGCGATAGTGCCGTCATCCAGGACTGCCAGATTGCCCTTGACGTTGACGTTCTGGCCGCCCAGATCATACTGACCGTCCGCGAGACCTGCCGCCCGCATGCTGTCGCTGATTAGGATGACGCGGTCATCTCCAAATATTTTGAACGTTGTCCGCACCACGGCGGGATGAATGTGTATCCCGTCGCAGATCAGCTCCGCCCTGCAGTGCGCGTCGTCCGCCGCCGCACCGATAGGTCCTGGGGCGCGGTGGGTGAAGGGCGGCATGGCATTGTACGTGTGGGTCAGCTGGGATGCGCCGCAGGAAATTGCCTCCCTTGCGGTGTCGTAATCCGCCGCAGTGTGCGCGATTGAGATGTTGATGCGGCTGCCGTTTGCGCGGATAAAGTCCATGGCCCCGTCTGTCTCAGGGGCGACTGCCACGGTGCGGAACATACCGCCGGACAGCTCCTGCAGACGGTTCAGCATGGCAGTGTCGGCGGGGGTGATATATTTTCCGTTCTGAGCACCTTTCTTTTCCATGTTGATAAAGGGGCCTTCCATGTAAAGCCCGCAGAAGTCCGCCGCGTCTGTCTCCGTCGCGTCGTGGAATTCCTTTGCGGCGCGGCAGATCTGTGTCAGCACATCCTCGGGCATGGTCATGGTGGCGGGGGTGATGGAAGTCACGCCCTGGCGGACTTCATAGCGCGCCATTGTGCGCAGGGCTTCCACGGTGCCGTCGCAGCAGTCGCTTCCCATACATCCGTGAAAATGAATGTCAGTCAGACCGGGGATGACATAGTTTCCCGCGGCGTCGGTCACGGTCTCCCCGCCGGATGCGCTGTGGTACGCCTCCTCCGACACGATTTTGTCATCGCACATATACACGGTTCCGGGTGCAAAGGAGCCGTCCTCGTGAAAGACAAGGCCGTTTATAATTTTTCTACGTGTCATAGTGTCCGCCTTTCTAGCACTTTGAGAGTGCAGCCTCGTCAGCCACCAGCGTCACATTGCGGTGGAGCTGAAGGATGGAAGCCGGCACCTGCGGTGTGATAGGGCCAAAGAACGCTTTTTTTACAATCTCTGCCTTGTCTTCGCCGGAGACGATAATCAGAATCCTGCGCGCGGACATGATGGTCTTGATGCCCATGGTGTACGCCTGGCGCGGCACTTCCTCCATCGTTTCAAAAAAGCGCGCGTTCGCCTTGATGGTCTGCTCGGACAGGTCGATGCAGTGCGTCTCGGTTGAGAAACTCTCGCCCGGCTCGTTGAAGCCGATATGTCCGTTGTGCCCCAGGCCGAGCAGCTGGAGATCCACGTCGCCCACAGCGCGGAGGATTTCGTTGTAATTTTCGCAGGCTTTGCCGCTGTCCGGCTCTGTCCCGTCGGGCAGGAAGGTTCTGTTCTTGTTGATATTCACTTTTCCAAATAGATTTTCGTTCATAAAGTAGTAGTAGCTCTGCGGATTTTCACGGGTCAGTCCTTTGTACTCGTCAAGGTTGACGGTCAGGACTTCCGAGAAGTCGAGATCGCCCTTGTTGTACCACTCCACGAGCTGGCGGTAGGTGCCTACGGGGGTGGAGCCGGTCGCGAGCCCGAGCACACAGTCCGGCTTCATGATAATCTGTGCTGAGATGAGGTTGGCAGCCTTGCGGCTCATGTCGTTGTAATCCTTTGCTCTGCAAATTTTCATAAGTGTACCTCCTGAAATAAATCTGTGATAATAAAATTTTTTGTGCGGGAAACTACCCTTTATAGAATCACTATATCATATTATTACCGCTGTGGCAATTGATGGGAATAAAAATGTTAAAAATTTTCATGATAAAAAATAATCGAAAAATATTTTCAAAAATGTATTGACAAAAGTACAAAGCACAAGTACAATGATGTCATAATGAACAAAAACCTTAAACGAGGTTTCAGTTTTTTAAACATTTTTTCTAAACAAAGGAGGGCTTATTATGAAGAAGCGCAAATTTATGGCACTGGCGATGAGCTGTGTTATGGTATGTTCCCTGACCGCGTGCGGTGGAAAGGACACGGGAGCGAACCAGACTGCTGCAGACCCGGCGCCGGCACCCACAGAGAAGGCAGAGACTCCTGCGGAGACAACAGAGAACACAGACACGCAGACACCGGCGGAGACGCCCGCAGACGCTGCGCAGGCAGCTGAGATTACTCTGTGGACCTATCCGATCGGCAGTTGGGGTGACGCAGCTACGGTTGACGGCCTGATCGCAAACTTCAATGCAGTTTATCCCGACATCAAGGTTACGGTTGAGTATCTGGACTACACCAACGGTGATGACCAGATCAACACTGCAATCGAGGGAAAACAGGCGCCGGATCTCGTGCTTGAGGGACCGGAGCGTCTGGTAGCAAACTGGGGTGCGAGAGGTTTGATGGTCGATCTTGGCGATCTTTGGACCGATGATGCAAAGGCTGTGATTTACGATTCTGTACAGAATGCGTGCAAGAGCAACGACGGCGTATTTTATGAGTATCCGCTCTGCATGACAGCACATACAATGGCGATTAACAGAGATATCTTTGAGGCGGCAGGCGCGCTTCAGTATCTTGACGAAACAAATGGTACATGGACGACAGAGGGGTTCCAGAAGGCGGTTCAGGCAGTCTATGATTACGGCCAGACCAATGTCGGCGCAGTTTACTGCAGCGGGCAGGGCGGTGACCAGGGAACGCGTGCGCTGGTGAACAACCTGTACGGCGGAACGTTCACGAATGCGGAGCATACAGAGTACACGGCAAACAGCGAGGAGAACATCAAGGCGCTCGAGCTGCTCAAGAGTATGGACGGAATCAACTTTGACGCATCTATCGCCGGCGGTGACGAGATTAACATGTTCTGCAATGGCACGTTCGCGATGGCATTCTGCTGGAACGTATCGCAGGAGAAGAACAATAAGGATAATATCAGCTTTGAAGTTCTGCCGATGGCATTCCCGTCAGAGGATGGTAAGCCACAGCTCTGCGGCGGTATCTGGGGCTTTGGTATCTTTGATAATGGTGACGAGGCTAAGATTCAGGCAGCAAAGACCTTTATCGACTTTATGGCAAACGACGAGAAGCAGGCAGTTGAGAGCGTGAAGGCGTCCAACTACTGGCCTGTAAAGGATCTTGGCAATATCTATGACGGCGACGAACTCATGACAGAGTACGCAAAATTCGTTGAGTACATGGGCGACTACTATCAGGTAGTAGGCGGATGGGCAGAGGCCCGTACAGCATGGTGGAATATGCTGCAGCAGGTTGGCTCAGGTACAGATGTCAAGACAGCAGTTGAGGAGTTTGTGACAACAGCAAATGCAGCGGCATCAGCGCAGTAAAATTCAGGATGCTGTAAAGCGGATTTGTGCCCCTTGCCCGAAGTGATGCGGCAGGGGGCGTTTCTTGATAAGTGTGAATCTATAACGTGATTTTTGGGCGCACTACCCCCTTGGTGGAAAAAT
>CAMWTP010000014.1 GCA_947177165.1 uncultured Lachnospiraceae bacterium | reverse complement strand
ATGACGCTGGACGAGGTATTCAACTATATAGGGCAGGAAGAACTCCCGGAGCGCTTTGCGGCATATGACAACGACATGAGAAGTTATGCGCTGGTTGCAAACGGGATAACCTATATGCAGAGGACGGGAAATGACATGAAATACAGGAAGCCGCCAAATATAACAACGGTGGCGGAATACCTGCAGCTGATGCTGGACAGGGGGATATTTGTGGATCTGTTGTCAGATAAGGAGGTATGCGATATGACGATGGCACAGTTTTCGAGGGATGATATTCTGATCTATCAGGGCCGCGAGGAAGGTCGCGAGGAAGGCCGCGAAGAGGGCCGCGAGGAAGGTATTAAGGCGTTCATACTTGACAAAATGGAAGACGGGGTGGCAGAGGGCATTGTTATACAAAAACTCCGCAAACACTTTACGCTGGATGAGAATACTGCAAGGCAGTATTACAGAATATATGGAAAATAGAATGTCCTTTTTAAAAAAGTCCGATGCATACATGAGACAGTTATTGTAGTCTATGTGCATCGGGTTTTTTGATGCGGCGGAGAAAGACAATAAATGTGGACGATATTGTTGAGACATTTTATATTGAGTGATCCTGCAAAACGCAGGAAGTATGATACAAAGGAGTCAAACACTAAGACATTGATCCTGTAATCAGTATTGAAATGCTGGATGATGATACAATACTCATATAATATTACAAAGAAGCGTTTTTAGAGGAACAGGAAGCGATCAGTATTGGCGATACTGAATAATATGTTGGAGAAAAGGGAAATGAAAAGAGAAATCAAAGTTTTGACCAGGATTGGTATATTTTTATTGTTATGTAATACTTGCATCAGTGCAGAATGCAGAGTTATCGAACCTGAGATACCAGCCATAAAAAATGTATGGGAATATTGTGATCTAAGTATAAGTGAAGGACCGGATTATCTTTTCTTTGAAAATGCGGGAGAGGGAGGATATCACATTACTTTAGAGAATCTGGCAGCATATGCGGTAGTAGATTATGCTAAAAAAGTGGGAATTGGTGAAGAGGACTGGTCACTGGAAAGAATTATTTACCGGGACAACCATTACCATGCTTTTGTGAAATCTAAGTCGGGAAATCACATATATTTTCTGATAGATGGGAACTGGGATGCCAATGAGCGTTATATCGTTATGGCAGATATCAGAAAGGACGGAAATGCTGAGATAGAATTGCGAAATGGATATGCATATAATTCAGGACTGACATGGCGCTCCTATAAAGAATATTATGATGGAATCAGAAAACCGGAAACGGATTATAAGATAGATGGCGGTTCGGGTATGTCCGGCGGCGGGATGTTTGACAGTATGTATGGATATTCCAGTACTTATGCCATGTATGCTTATCTTGACAGTGTAGGAGAAAAGAGCTGTCAGTGGGAGATCGACCGGAACAGTGCTTACATGGGCAGCGGGTTTATCGCGGACGTCAGTTTTATGTCCGGCAGCAAGAGAGTCAGTATGCTTATCGATGTGAGCAATGCGGCTTATGCTGTTTTGGATGAAAGCATTACGTCCGATGCAGGCCGGTAAAAAGCTGTTAGATAATATGAGTGCAGAGGAATTATGATGTGTACCAGTCCGGGAACTATGTCGTAGTGGAAAATCAAGAAGAGCCAGAATCATTTTGTTTTAAAGAGCGGATATTTTACGCTGACTTTATTAAAGACGCATATCTGTGCACAAAGGATGGTGGAAAAGCTGAGAGAGAAGAGGAAGCTTTCCTGTATGTGGATCTGGGCGTATTAGGGGGGGCTGACTCGTTTCTGGAACTATCGGGATGCACATAATTTTCATGAAGGAAAATATGACTGACAATGGGTTATGGGGATATATCAATAGTAGGGGAGATGAAGTGAGCAGCTGCAGGTTTTCGGTTAAAAAAGCAGGTCAAAATAGGACGGGCTTTGGATATTATGAAATCCTGCAGCTGGCATTAACAGAGTACACTCGTTGTAATATTAACAAAAGAGGGAAATCATTCTTTTATCCTTCCGGGCAATCCGCCATACAGCGAATTTTCCTGCCGTTACCGCTACCGGAAGCCCTCCCGGCGCCATAATCCACTGACTGGCAATATACAGGTTTTTTATCCCTTTTAATTTTCCCTTAACACGAAAAGACTTTACATTCTTTCTCGTAATGAAGCCCATATATGCCCCATGGTATGCGTTACAGTACCGTTCATATGTAATCGGCGTCCAACAATCAAGAAATTCTATATGTCCCGAAAGAGCAGGAAACTGTGTCGCCAGCCGCTCCTCTATTGCCTTTGCCACCTCCTTTTTCTGGCGTGCATAGTCCGCCTTTGCCAAACTTTTCCAGTATAAGTATTCCCTGTCAAATTGCGGGACATTGACCTGGAGTACCACTTTTCCTGCTGGAGCAAATCCGGGTTCATACTCATAACTTTTTACCGAAATTCTCTCCACTTTCTTTCCACCTGTTTTAAAAGGAACGCAGTCAAAGAAAATGGTTCCTTTTCCGTCATATGCTTCCTGATCTGCCACAAATGCTGCCTGAACCGCACTAAAAAGGGGATATTTTTCATTATCTGCATAACAGGACTGCCATTGTTTATCCATATATTTTTTTCCAATTAAATTGCCAAACATCTCCATCGTATCCACGGATGAAATGATATAATCTGCCAACACCGTTTTTTTATCTGCCGTCTCAACCCCTACAGCTTTTTTGTTTTCTATTAGGACTTTTGAAATCGGCGCGTTGCAGTATAAATTGCCGCCCAGTCTCTGGAACTGATTCACCATGCGGTTTACCAATGCCAAAGAACCGCCCATTGGAATTTCACCATTGCCGGATGCGATACTGGCATAAGAAACAAGAAATGAACTTGCAACATATTCTTTGGGCAGATAATCTGTAAACAGGGCTTTCAATGCAGGATGTTGAAACCGCCCGGCCATATCCGCTAAATCAATAGAACCATATTCCTTCATCACTTTTGGCATATTTGCCATGGAAATACCCATATGGATATAATCCATGATTCCCATAGCATCCATAGGTTTTTCGGCTGGGATCTCACATTCGGCTGCGTATCTTACATGTTCTATAAATTTTTTTATTTCCGTTTCATCCTCGGGAGACAATCGGATAAGCTCTTTCTGTGTCCTCTCTAAATCTTTCCACAGCGTTACCTGGAAAGCCCCCTTCATGCTCGTGTAAAAGCTGTCACAGTCTGCAAATTCAGTATATTCCTCTAATGCCCCGACTGTTTCCCATACTTTTCGGAGCGCTGTCCCTCTTTTCGTTCCGGTCAGCCAATGAATACAATTATCGATATGGCAGCCTTTGCGGTTCCACCCCATGCACTGCCCACCGGCAACCGGATTTTTTTCATAAATATCCACGTCATAGCCTGCCAGTTTTCCGTAAATTCCTGCTGACAGCCCGGCAATTCCACCACCTACGATTACTATTTTCTTTCTGTTTTCAATCATAGCCATCCTCCAAAAACTGTTCCTTGTCATTTCTGATCATGTCTATTATCCATTTTGGTTCCGGCAGCGGCATTTCAGGACGAAAGGCGTACTGTTCCATAATTCCATGTATCGCACACCAGTACAGATTTGACAGTGACATGACATTTCCTTTTCGGATGCTTCCGTCTTTTTGTCCTGCTTCTATCCAGTTTTGGCAAAGTACAATCGTATCTATCGAATTTGCCAGCTTCCTAAGCTTCTCTGGTATATCTTCAGCCTGTATCACATGCGCCATAAATACAAACATTTTTGCAATAAAAGGATTTTTCCTCACTTCCCTAAACAGCATTTTTGTAAACTGATCAAAAAAATCCAATCCGTTTTCTGCTTTGACCAGCATCGGCATACGCATCCCTTCCAGCCCTATATTTACCAGTTCTTCCAACAGGATTTCCTTTGTGGGAAAATAATGAAACAACAGCCCCTCGCTAATCCCTGCCCGTCTGGATATTTGGCTTGTTTTTGTTCCATAATATCCACGCTCCACGAATAAATCCAGCGCAGCCTGAATAATTTTCATTTTGCTGGCTTCCTTTTGTTCTTTCCTTGTCATATGCCATCCCCTCCAACGGATAAGTACAATTTAACATTAGCACAGTCCATTATAAATTTATAGAGCGATTTACTCAATGAAATTATCGTCAACAATAACATATCATCCCAAAAGCCGCGGCGGGATTCAAGGATATTGTTGAGGTCTATGAAACATTGCGTGATCCTGCAAAATGCAGGAAATATGATACAAATATGATACATTCTTCTGATACAATGAAGATAAGGAACTGTTCCTAAAGTGAAGGGTAGCAGCCTGATGTTGAAATAATAACTTGGGCGGAGGCAGAAGGAGATTATTTGCAGATGAAATAGGGGGATATCATTATTAGCGATCAGAAGACAACAATTCTTTGTGAGGATGGGAGTGTCTGGAGCTGTCTGGTCTCTGATGACGTGAAGGATGCCGTTAAACTCCCCGGATTAGAGAAAAATACAAAAATATTATGTGGAGGTCCTGCGATGTATGCGCTGTCAGAAAACGGAATGGTTTATGCGTGGGGGAGCAATGAGTGGCATCAGATTGAGCCGCAGGAAGCAGGGCCGCAAGGAAGGTATAAAGGCGTTCACACTTGACAAAATGGAAGACAGCGTGGCAGATGGAGGCAGACAAAGGTGTTCGAAAACATCAACAAAAACAAGACGGTCGATATCAGAATGCTGACAAACTGCTGACAGCGGTGCGGGCGTATAGACATCAGGTTAAAAAGCAGGTCAAAACAGCATAAGAGCCATTTTGACATTACGGGATTCCGTGTTATAATGGAGGGAAAAGAAATTCCTTTTATTAACCGGAAGCCGGGAGACCTGACGGGCTGCAGATTTTATGAAATTCCGCAGCTGGCATCAACAGAGGACACTTGTTGTAATATTAACAAAAGAGGGAAGTAATATATGGAAGGTACAAAGATAAATAGAAAATATAAGGACAGACTTTTCAGATTAAGGTTTGGATCGGAGGAATGCCTGTAAGGAGACTGATGTACTTCGGTGATCTGTATGACCAGTATATCAAAGTGAATAAACTGAATATTTATGGGAAAAAACTGCAGAAAATACCAACCCCGCAGTATATTGTCTTCTATAATGGTACGGAGGACTATGCCCCGGTCACGAAGCTGAGGCTGTCCGATGCTTTCATCAATGAGACGGACAATGGGGAATTTGAGTGGACAGCTACGGTATACAACTTAAACAGGGGGAAAAACGATGAACTGCTGATGAAATGCAGACCCCTGTACGAATACATGGAACTGATAAACAGGATACGTGACAACCAGGGAGACGGGATGGATATTAAAAATTCAGTGGATGCAGCTGTTGACAGCTGTATTGCAGACGGGATCATGAAAGATTTTCTGATCAAGCATAAAGCGGAGGTGATGAGTGTGTGTCTGACAGAATTTGATGAAAAAGTGTATACAGAAGGCATACGTGAGGAAGGTCGTGAGGAAGGCCGTGAGGAAGGCCGCGAGGAAGGCCGCGAGGAAGGTCGTGAAGAAGGTCTTAGGGCACTGGTATGCAGTTTGAAGGATTTCCTGCCTGATTTTGAATCTGTGTATATTGCAGTTGTTAAAAATGAAGAATATGCAAATATCTCAAGGGAGCAGGCAAGAAAATATTATTAGCAGGCGAATGATAACCTGTATGCAGAGGGCAGGAATATAATTATTTTAAGGAGTATCCAGATGAAGAAAATTGCGACAGCTGTTTTGATTATTTTTGCTGCCTGTGTCATAGGATTAGGAATGAAAATTGGAATTAATAAAAGTAATAATGACATTGGCAGTAGAAAACAGTATACAGAAGAAACAGATCATAAAATAAGTAACAGTGAAAGATATCATAATGAGGAAATCAGTGCCATGATTAACGATTATGCAGAACGATATCAACATTCATTTACGTTTGCATCGACAGAGATAGAAGAACAGTTATATGGGGTGTGGCAGGCAAGAGGATATGCAGGACATACGCGCTCGTCCAGATATCAATGGGACGGGCTTTGGGGGGATGTTGTTATCTTGTGTGAAGGCGCGCTGATTTACGGCGGAACACCCTGCTTCAATCCCGTGTATGCCTGCTATAAATCCTGCGCAGAGGATCTGGAAACAGATACTTTTCTTGATTTGGAATGGGTGGACGGACGTTATGCAGGGCTTGATGGAATTGTAATATTGGCAGTAGGCAGGGAAAAAGATGGGGAACGGGCTTTGGGGATGCCGTATCGGTTTATCCTGATGGGAGAATACCTCATGATTGAGAGAGGAGGATCGTATTTTGCGTTGGAAAAGGTGGGTATAATGGAGCCATATGACGAAGATGTGATAAGCAATGATCCGAAACAAACAGAAGAAATAGCTCAAAAGATAAGTAACAGTGAAAGATACTATAACGAAGAAGTGAGATCTGTTATAGATTATTATGAGACGAAATATCATCATTCATTTATACCAGCGACAACAGAAATGGAGAAAAACTTGTATGGAGTATGGCAGATTAAAGAATGTGTGGGGATTATGGAGGAATCAGATTCCCGGGGCGAGGGCATGGTGGGAGATATGATTATATTTAGCGAAAATGCATGGATCAGCGGAGGAACACCGTCATTTAAGCCAGTGTATGTCTATTATGAATCATGTGCTGGGGAGACGGGGGCAGACAGTTTTTTTGAGAATGTAATCTGGATAAATGGCTTGGATGCAGACTGGAATGGTAAGGTATTGGCAGGAATAGAAACAGAAAAAAATGCAAAGTATGGTTCGGGACATCAGCAGGATGAACCTTTTAAAATGATTATGACAGATGACAGTCTGATGATCGAAAAAGGGGGATTGTATTTTAAAACGCAGAAAGTGGGAGAAGTGGAGTGGTATCAAAGTTTATTAAACGTGGAACCGTATTAAAACGTTGTAATATAGAACAGGTGGGAGCATCGTGATGGGTATTCTGGAAAACAGAATGCCCTTTTATAATGAAATGCTATAATATTTTCATGTTTGACTATTATTTGAATGTTATGCGAAAACGAGAGAACCGACCGCCTTGGTGCCGAGCGGTACACCAGGAACAAGGTAGAGATACCGACATGAAATCGATTACACACTATTTCACAAAAAACAAAACGTAAAATTATGGAAAATGCCAATTTACAACTTAGGCACAAAGATGTATGATAAAGTCATGAATGAAATCGATTACACATAGACGACTGATAGTGTCAGAAAACCTAATCGCGGAGGTGGCAGGATATGATGAGGTTCAATGGAAAATCTGTCTACAAGGGCATCGCAGTCGGTCCGGTGCTGGTTCTGAGACAGGAAGAACAGAAAGTAAGGCGGAGCAAGGTAGAAGATCCCAATGCGGAGATGGAGCGGGTTAGTCAGGCAGTCGGCGCAGCGCAGGAGCAGCTGCAGAAATTGTACGACAAGGCAGTTGCGGAAGTCGGTGAGGCGAGCGCAGCGATCTTCGAGGTACATCAGATGATGCTGGAGGATGAGGATTATCTGGACGCGGTCAACAATATGATTCGGACAGAGCTGGTGGGCGCGGAATATGCGGTTGCTGTGACAGGTGACAATTTCTCTGAAATGTTTGCAGGAATGGATGACGAGTACATGAAAGCCAGGGCAGCAGATGTGAAGGACATCTCAAACCGCCTGATTCAATGTCTGAGTGGCAGCAGGGAAAACGGTCTGGAACTGCGGGAGTCGTCAATTATCGTGGCGGACGACTTGAGCCCGAGCGAGACCGTGCAGATGGATAAGCAGAAGATTCTGGCGATCGTCACAGTGCACGGTTCGGCAAACTCCCACACATCGATTCTTGCCCGCATGATGAATATTCCGGCGTTGATCGGTGTCCCGATGGAGTTGGAAAAAATTTCATCGGGCATGAAGGCTGTCGTTGACGGAATGCAGGGCGAAGTCATCTTTGAACCGGATGAGTCCGTGTGTGCGGAGGCGGAGAAAAAGATTGAACAGGAAAAGGAAAAGCGGTGTCTCCTGCAGGAGCTGAAAGGCAGAGAAAACGTCACATTGAGCGGAAAGAAGGTTCATATTTATGCCAACATCGGCGGCGTTGGCGATGTAGGATATGTTCTGGAAAATGATGCGGGCGGCATTGGACTTTTCCGCAGTGAATTCCTGTATCTTGGACGAGAGGATTTCCCGACGGAGGAGGAACAGCTGCAGGCGTACAGGCAGGTTCTTCAGACGATGGGAGAGAAGAAAGTGATTATCCGTACACTGGATATTGGAGCTGACAAACAGGTGGATTACTTTCATCTCGGAAAGGAGGAGAATCCGGCACTCGGATACCGGGCAATCCGTATCTGTCTGAAACAGCCGGATATATTCAAGACGCAGCTGCGCGCACTGTTTCGCGCGACTGTGCACGGGAATCTCTCCATCATGTATCCAATGATTACTTCCACGGAGGAAGTAAAGCGGATTTATGAGATTGTGGAGGAGGTAAGGGCGGAACTGCGAGACGCTGGGGTACCGTTTAGGGAGCCGGAGCAGGGGATTATGATTGAGACGCCGGCGGCGGTGATGGTCAGCGATGAACTCGCGCAGATGGTCGACTTTTTCAGTATCGGTACAAATGACCTCACACAGTATACGCTTGCCATTGACCGCCAGAATGAACGGCTGGATGACTTTTACAACCCCCATCACAAAGCGATTATCCGCATGATCCAGATAGTGGTCGACAATGCGCACAAGTACGGGAAATGGGCAGGCATCTGCGGGGAGCTGGGCGCTGACCTGGAGCTGACAGAAACATTTGTGAACATGGGAATGGACGAATTGTCGGTTTCGCCTTCCATGGTACTGCCGCTCAGAAAGCGGATCAGAGAGCTTTCCTGATATTTTCCAGATACAGGAATACAGAACAATGCAATGGTTTACTTAAGAGAGAAAGGATGGTTTTTATGCAGCAGGTACATATTAGATTTCATGGTGTAGATCAGGTAAGGCAGTTTGTAAATATCGTCAATACATTTGATACGAGCTTTGATCTGGGCTCCGGACAGAGAATTGTTGATGCAAAATCCATACTTGGCATAATGGCGTTGGATCTGTCAGGTCCGCTCCGGCTGAGATATCATTCCAACGATGCGGAAAATGACAGGGAGATCACAGAGAAAATTGCACCGTTCCTGTACGCAAAGGCATAGTTTTCAGGAGGTAGATATCAGTGGAACAAAAAATCATTTTTCTGGATATTGACGGCACGCTGACGGAGCCGGGAACAAACGAACCGCCAAAGTCAGCGATATGGGCAATCCGGCAGGCACAGAAGGAAGGGCACTATGTATTTCTGTGCACCGGGCGGAATTACGATATGCTCCAGCCGCTTTTAAAATATAATTTTGACGGCGTGATCGCTAGTTCGGGCGGATATATTGAATGCAAGAAAAATGTGATCTATGACTGTCCGATGACAGAGGAGCAGAAGCGGGCTGCGATGGATATTCTGAAGGAGAATGGCGTATTTCGGACCGTGGAGTGTATGGACGGTTCTTATACGGACGCAGAGTTTAAGGAGTTTTTGCGCGAACACGCCGCGGAGGGCGGAAACAGTGAGCTGCTGCGGTGGCGGGAACAGATTGAGAAGGCGCTCAATATCCTTCCGATGGAGGAGTACAGAGGGCAGCCAGTGTATAAGATTGTGGTCATGAGTCCGTCGAGGGAGCAGCTTTTTGAACCGCAGAAACTGTTGGAGCCTGATTTTACATTCTGCATACAGGATGCAAACGAAGGCGGTTTTATCAACGGGGAAGTTGTGAACCGGAAGTTTGACAAAGGGAAAGCGGTGGAAAGAGTTTGTGAATATTTTCACATACCAACCCGCAATGCCGTGGCGATCGGGGACAGTATGAATGACAGGGAGATGCTGGAGACAGCAGGTCTGAGCATCTGCATGGAGAACGGGAGCGAAGAGCTGAAAAAGCTGGTGGACGACATCTGCCCCTCTGTGCAGAAAGACGGGATTCGCGATGCATTTCTAAAGCACCATTTAATTACAGGGCATTGTAAGTTATAATATAAGATATGCAAATATAAATCAGAAAAGAGGAAAGAACATGGCTATGGATTATGCGAAATGTGCAAAAGAAATCTATGACACACTGGGCGGCAGAAGCAATCTGGTAAGTGCGGCACATTGTGCAACCAGACTGCGCCTGGTCACTGTGGACAACAGTAAGATCGACATGAAGAAGCTGGAGAATATTGACGGGGTAAAAGGCGTATTCAGCAATAACGGACAGCTGCAGCTGATCATCGGCACCGGCACAGTCAACAAAGTGTACGAGGAGTTTTTGAGCGTGAGCGGCATGACCGCGGCGACGAAGGAGGAAGTGAAGGCGGCAGCAGCGGCACAGCAGCCTTTGTTTAAGAGAATGATCAAGGCACTGGGCGATGTTTTTGTCCCGATTCTTCCGGCAATCGTGGCTTCCGGCCTGATGATGGGACTGGTGGAGGCGCTGGGAAAAGCGATTCCGTCCTTTGCGGGGAGCGACTGGTATGGAATACTGGATCTGATGGCAAACACGGCTTTTACCTTCCTTCCGGTATTAATCGCTGTGTCGGCGGCGAGGGTGTTTGGCGGAAATATTTTTCTGGGCGCGGTAATTGGTATGATAATGATTCACCCAAATCTGATCAATGCATGGTCTGTCGGTTCGATGGACGCCGCAGAGATTCCGGTGTGGCGTTTGTTTGGATTTTTCCCAATACGGCAGGTTGGATATCAGGGGCACGTCATTCCGGTCATTATCGCAGTGTGGCTCATGTGCATGATCGAGAAATGGCTACATAAGCATGTCCCGGAGATGATCGACCTGTTTGTTACACCGCTGTGCACCGTGATTGTGACCGCATTTATCACGCTGGGCATAATCGGACCTGTATTTTCCGCAGCGGAGAGTTATGTGCTGGAGTTTGCGGGGTGGATTATCACTGTGGGACATGGAGTCGGCGCACTGATCATGGGAGCGTTGTACCCGCTCACGGTTGTGTGCGGCATCCATCATATGTACAATGTCATTGAGGCGGGAATGCTGTCCGCGGCAGACGGACTCAACATCTGGATGCCGATTGCCTCGGCGGCAAATTTCGCGCAGGGCGCAGCGTGTCTGGCAGTCGGGTTAAAAGCAAAGAATCTCAAGACGAAGTCGGTGGCAATTCCGTCCTCCCTGTCCGCGGCGCTGGGCATTACAGAACCGGCAATCTTTGGTGTAAACCTGCGCTTTGTCAAGCCGCTTGTCTGCGGTATGGTGGGAGGCGCGGCGGGCGCGCTGCTCGGCTCCATCTTCCATATCGGTGCGACTTCTTACGGTGTGACTGGAATACCCGGATTTTTGATCACGCTGGATTATACAGTGCAGTATGCGATTGTCCTCGCAGTGGCATTTGGCGTATCTTTCACGCTGACATGGTTTGTCTGGAAAGAGGAGACGGAGGAGTCTGGTAAAACAGCAGATGCAGCTCCGGTTTCGGACCATGACGCTGCAGAATTGACAACGGAAACCGCACAGACAGAAAAAGCTTTGTTTGCACCGATCAAAGGGAATATCATCAGCAGGGAAGCGATTCCGGATGAGACGTTTGCAGCCGGTGTGCTGGGAGACGGCGTGGGAATAGAGCCTGAGACTGGTGAGGTAGTTTCCCCGTTTGACGGAGAGATTTCTTCGGTGACAGATACATGCCATGCGATCGGAATCACGGGACCTGACGGGATGGAAGTGCTGATTCATGTGGGAATTGATACCGTGAATATGAATGGAGACGGTTTTGAACTGTTCGTGTCAGAGGGTGACAAGGTAAAAGCCGGGCAAAAACTTCTGACATTTGACATCGCAAAAATTAAGGCGGCAGGATACAGTACGACGACAGCAGTGCTCCTGACAAACAGTGACGATTATCCGGATTTCAGGATCTTAAAGACTGGCAGGACCAATGCGATGGAAAAGGTATTTACAATTGAATAAATTTTATGAAAATAAGGAGGAAAAAACAATGCAGAAATTCAGTTATGTGATCAAAGATGAGGTAGGTATCCATGCGAGGCCGGCGGGGCTTTTGGTGAAGGAAGCCAAGAAGTATGAGAGTACGATCACGATTGTGAAGGATGCAAAGTCTGCTGCGGCAACAAAGCTGATGGCAGTCATGGGACTTGGCGTAAAGTGCGGCGACACGGTGGACGTGGAAGTGGAAGGAGCAGATGAGATCACTGCCTGCGCGGAGATCAAGGCTTTTTTCGAAGAAAATCTATAATATCGATGCAGCGGGTAGGGGAATAGACACATATTCCCCTGCCTGTTTTATCGCACGCTGCCGGCTGGATCCGTTAACTTTCATTTTTAACTTTTATGTCGGAAAGACAATCGTGGAAGTGTTTGAAGTATGAAGATGAAAACGATTACAGGAAAATCCTCAAATATAATATGGAAAAACTAGGAAAATGTCTATTTACATTTGATAAAACTAGTTGTATGATGAATATGATATATGAAATTAATAACATACAGTATGCCGGAACGACAAGTCTATTCCACCGCAGCCGGCATCAGTGCTGTGCGGAGATCAAATAGGCAGAAAAATATGCAGAATATAAGGAGATAGCGCTATGAAAAAAGAGGAAAGTGTATACATGAAACGGCTGGAGCGTCATCATGACGAGCTGCGCTGGCTCTATATGGAGTTGTACGATAATGACTCTATGTTTGCGGAGCTGTGCGACACGATGAGGCAGTTTTACCTGGAGAGAGACAAGGCGTTAAAGACCAGCGACCAGAAGCGGGAGTCAGACCAGAACTGGTACAGGCAGAACGACATGCTCGGCATGATGTTCTACATCGATAACTTTGCCGGAAATATGAAGGGCGTGGAGTCGAAACTGGACTACATTGAACAGTGCAATGTGAATTACATTCATCTGATGCCGTTTCTGGACACACCCGAAGGACGCTCAGACGGAGGCTATGCGGTGTCAGACTTCCGCAAGGTGCAGCGGAAGCTGGGGAGCATGGACGACCTGGACAGCCTGACAGCTGCATGCCACAAGAAAGGCATCAACGTCTGCATGGATTTTGTCATGAACCACACGTCGGAGGACCATGCGTGGGCAAAAAAGGCGCGCCAGGGAGACGGAGAGTATATGAGCCGTTACTTTTTCTTCAACAATGCACAGGAGCCGGCCATGTATGAAAAGACAGTGCCGCAGGTTTTTCCGACGACGGCACCGGGCAATTTTACATGGGTTCCGGAGATTGGTCACTATGTGATGACCACATTTTATCCTTATCAGTGGGATCTGAATTATAAGAATCCAAGGGTATTTAACGAGATGATGTACAATTTCCTCTATCTGGCAAACAGGGGCATTGATATCATCCGCATTGACGCGGTTCCATATATCTGGAAGGAATTAAATACTTCCTGCCGCAATCTGAAGCAGGTACATACGATTGTCCGCATGATGCGTATGATCAGTGAGATTGTATGCCCGGGCGTACTCCTGCTCGGTGAGGTTGTTATGGAGCCGGAGAAGGTGACACCCTATTTTGGCACGGTCGAGAAGCCGGAATGCCATATGCTCTACAATGTCACCACGATGGCGACGACATGGCATACAGTGGCGACAAGGGATGTCAAACTGCTGAAAAGGCAGCTGGACATCGTGAATGCGCTGCCCAAGGACTATGTGTTCCTGAATTATCTGCGCTGCCATGATGATATCGGCTGGGGGCTTGACTATGCGACATTGAAGATGGACGGCATGGAAGAGCGGGCTCATAAAAAATACCTGAATGATTATTTTCAGGGGTATGACGGGGACAGCAGCAGCCGCGGAGAGCTCTACAATGCAGACCCGGTTACAGGTGACGCCCGCTTCTGTGGTACGACGGCGTCCATGTGCGGTGTGGAGAAGGCTGGATTTGAGCAGGATGACGCGGCGATGGAGCGGGCCGTAAAGCTGGATCTGATGCTGCACGCGTATATGTTTATGCAGTCGGGAATCCCGGTGCTGTACAGCGGGGACGAGATCGGGCAGGTGAATGACTACACTTACAAGGATGATCCGAATAAAGCGGCAGACTCGCGGTATCTTCACCGCGGTGCGATGAACTGGAAGCTGGCGGAGAATAGGAAGGATACAGCTACTGTGGAGGGAAAAATCTTTCAGGGACTGAAGCAGCTGGAACAGATTCGCAAGACAGAGAAGGTATTTGTGTCGAATGCCGACACTTGGACGATTGAGACACGGGACCCGGCGGTATTGTGCATCGGCAGATACTATGACGGGGAGAAGCTCATCGGACTGTTTAATTTCAGCGAATATGACAAGACCGCACGGATTGATGAGAACGATGGAGCGTATGTGGAATTGCTTTCAGGAAATGAGCTGAAACCAGATGAAGTCAATATGCCGGCATATGGATTTTATTATTTTAAAAAGAAGTAAATCTCAGGTGAAATCTATTGCGGAGATTGGAAAAATCTGTTATGACATATAGTGTAAAAGAATATTTGGGTAACGTTTTGGTGTAAAAGTGAGGAATGGTATCAATGAACATAACAGAGATTGCGAAGCGGGCAGGCGTATCCAGCGCTGCCGTCTCACGCTATTTTAACAACGGTTATATTTCGGAGGAAAAACAGGAGGCAATCCGCAGGGTTGTGGAGGAGACGGGCTATCGTCCCTCTCTCCAGGCGCAGACGCTCCGGACGAAGAAGACAAAGATGGTCGGCGTGATCGTGCCCAAGGTTGCCTCCGCTTCCATCGGCAGAATTGTGGAGGGACTTCTCTCTGTATTGAATGAAAGTGAATATCAGATGCTTCTCGCTGTCACGCAGAATGACCCGCAGAAGGAAGTGGAGTATCTGACTGCATTTCACGAGAAGCAGGTGGATGGTGTAATATTGATAGCAACGGTGTTCACGGCAGCACACAAGCGCGTGTTAAAAGGGGTGTCAGTCCCGGTTGTGATTGTGGGACAGTATTTGTCTGGTTACTGCTGTGTGTATCATGACGATTACCATGCCGCCTATGACCTCACAAAGCTTTTTCTGGAAAAGGGCAGAAAAAATCTGGGGTACATCAGCGCGATACAGCAGGATAAGGCTGTCGGAGAATCCCGGTACAAGGGATACTGTGATGCAGTGCGCGACATGGGCTGTGGAGAGCTTGCGCAGAATGTCTCAACAGCCGCTTTCACCGTTGGTTCGGGATATGAGAAAACAGGGGAACTGCTGGCGAAATGTCCTGATTTGGACGGGCTGATCTGTGCGACAGACACAATGGCTGCCGGCGCTATGCAGTACCTGCGAGAGCATCATATTGATGTGCCGGAGAAGATACTGGTCGCGGGGCAGGGGGATTCTGATATGGCGAGGGTGACAGCGCCGCCGTTGATTACCGTCCACTATTCCTATGAGAAAAGCGGGGAGCTCGCTGTTCAGATGCTGATGGGTCTACTGCGGCATGAGGAAGGGGCTGTCAAGGAAGTGAAGCTTGGGTATCATATTGTTGATCTGCAAAGGGAATCTTAGAGGATTTTTTTGCACACTTTGAGAAAAGGAGCAGGTGAGAGCATGACAAACAGAGAACGAAGGGATTTGCAAATGCCGTATATATCGGATGAGGAAGTTATGGAGGAACAGAAACGGGCGAGAAGGCTGACACAGAAGTTAAATACAGCAGACCGGTCGGATTTTGAGACAATTGGCAGTATTGTAAAGGAGCTGCTTGGCAAGTCGGAAGGAGCCTTTATCAATCCGCCGTTTTACTGTGATTATGGCACGCATATCGAGGTGGGAAAGAATTTTTTTGCAAATTATAACTGCACGATTCTGGATGTAGCAAAGGTAGTGATCGGCGATAACTGCCAGATGGCTCCCAATGTGGCGATATATACAGCAGGACATCCAGTACATCCGGCTATCCGCAACACAGCCTATGAATATGGAATCGAAGTTACAATTGGTGATAATGTCTGGATCGGCGGAAACACAGTTATCTGTCCGGGAGTGCATATCGGGAACAATGTCGTGATCGGGGCGGGAAGTGTTGTGACAAAGGATATCCCAGATTGGGTGATCGCGGCGGGAAATCCGTGCAGGGTAATTCGTAACATTACAGAGGAGGACCAAAAGTATTATTTCAGGGACAGGGTATTCGACGAGGAAGCGTGGGAGGATGTTCAGAGAAGACTGCGATAAAAATAGGAGACAATAAGAGGACCGCGATAAAAGGGCATTCTGGAAAACAGAGTGCCCTTTTATTAAAAATGATGCAAATATGATACATTCATCTGATACAATGGGGACAGACACAAAAGGCGCAGCATAGGGCATCCGAATATGCGGCTTTTGCAGATCCGAATAAAGCAGCAGCGGCACTCAGGGCACCGGAATCAGGTGTGTGCTCACCTTTTGGTATTTGGAGGAATCAATGAAAGACGAATATTATAGAAAAACGTATCCATTTGAGAAGTCGGTTTTTGTTGAGAAATTTATTGCTAGAACCATCCCGTTTGATGAGCGTAAAAGCAGTTCAATGCTCTCTGTCAGAAAATTAGAGGGAAGGATGTTTGTGGGAGAGATAAGAGGAAACAATCTTAAAGTAGCGACTTGCCCTGATATGTGGGATGCGATCAGGCATCCGTGGGCAGGCATAGGAAAAGTACCTGTTTGGCGAAATCTTTCCTGCATATATGGGAGCATTCAGGAGTCTGGAGGGCAAACAACCGTTGAAGGTACAATTGGTATAATGAAAACTTCCAGATTTATTTCTAAGCAGGGAATTATTATAGGATGTATAGGAGTCTGGGTGTGTATCACGGATGTGTATACGGAGGGATTTCATCTTGGTGCACTGTTAGGGTTAGTTATAATTATACTGCATATTGTTGGCTCGATTTTGGCATTGCAGCATCATCAGAGTGAACATGATGCACTGATACAATTCATGAATGAATTGGAGGATTAACAATCAGAAGACAACAGTTCTTTGTGAGAATGGGAAACAGGAAATATAGAACAGTATCATAAAGATTAGTATGCAAATCCATGTCAATTGCTGTAGACAATGTCTGCTGTAGGCTATAAATGTGCTGGAGGAATCAATATGAGACGAAACCGAATCCCGCATGAAAAAAATAGAAGAAATAAAATTTGTGCACGTACGGTTATAGTGCTTATGCTGCTTGCATCAGTGTGCGGAATTATAATAAGGCTGACGGAAGATATACCAACTATGGAAGATATCTATTTTCAGGCATACGGTAATCAGACTATGGAAACAGTTATCTACAAATATGATGCAGATACGGAGAAGGTATATGAAGTTGGAAAGGATGACGGATATTTTCACAATTGTAAGATCGACAGTGGGAAAAAACATATAACAGGAGTGAGAAGTCCGTGGTATCCAGAAGAAGTCTATGATGCAGAATCCGGTTTGGAGTCAGGCATTGTGCGTTACTCTCTGGAGGATGGAACGGCGGTTCTTCTGCGCAGTGAGCAGCAGATGCGCATTGGAAATAAGGAAAACATTGTCTGGGACTGTTCTTTTCCTTTTGATGGTGGAGAAAAAAGAATCAAAACTGAAGACGGACAGACAGAAAGCATAACTATTGATGGTAAAAGAATCGAAATAAAAAAAGAAGTGCTCAATATTAATGGAGACATTGATAAGCGTTATATTGAATATCCATATTTAGATAGTGACAATGATATCGCAAAACGGATTAATCAACATATATATGCCCTAATAGACAAGGAATGTTTATGGAATAGTGAATATACAATAGATGAGGAGATTACATATGAAATTATGAGTAGTGATGATCAGTTCTTTAGCATCCACTTTACGGGATACAGGAGTGTGGCAGCCTCTTATGCTGATTTTGACATGGCTTTAAATATTGACACAAACAGTGGGGAAATTGTCACATTACAAAGCTTTTATACGCTGTCGGAGATAAGTGAGATGGTGAGTGTGGCTATGACAGAGAACAAAATGTCAGTTGTCAATATTCCGTTAAAGGAAGAAGAGATGCAGGATTATATGAATCGATACTTTAAGAAAGTATTTTCGAATGATTCCTATATTAGAAGAAGCGATAATTTTTTTGTTAAAAATGGAAATTTATATTTTATTGCAGAAAGCTATCCGTCTCTGCGCCAGTATATTTATATAGAATGGAAGGACGTCTGGCTGGGGGATAAACCGTAGGTGAGGCAGAAGACAGTAATTGGGTATTGACTTTTATCGATATCGGAGTAAAATAGTTCTAAAAAGAACAAAAAGGGGACGGCATATGATACCACTGAATCCATGGGAACATCAGAATGCGATCAAAGCGCTATATGCAAAATGTGTCGGAAAAGTCTGCGAGAAGTACCAGATATCGCGGATGGAGCTCGATATTCTGCTCTTTTTGGCAAACAATCCGCGTTACGATACGGCAACAGACATCGTTGAAGTCCGCTACCTGTCAAAGTCACAGGTGTCGAGTGCCATAAAGCTTTTGGAAGAGCGCAGGTGGCTCAGGAAAACTTACGCGGACGACAATCGGAAGACGGCGCATCTGAAAATATGTGAGGGGGCCGGGAACGTTATTGCGGACGGAAAGGCGGCGCAGGAGATGTTTCTGGCAGTGATGATGCGCGGCTTTTCACAGGAAGAAATCGGGCGTATGAAGGGCTATACAGACCGCATCTGGGACAATATTGACGGATATCTGAAATCCGAATAAAAATGGAAGAAGTAAGGAACTGTGAACGGGAGGAAAGACAATGTATAAATTCATAATCTGTTTTATCGCGGGGATCGGAGCAGGGCTTGGCACAGGATTTGCGGGGATGAGCGCTGCGGCAGTCATCAGTCCGATGCTGATTACGTTTTTGGGACTTCCTGCTTACGAGGCGGTCGGCATCGCGCTTGCGAGCGACGTCCTGGCAAGCGCGGTGAGCGCGTACACTTACGGAAAAAATAAAAATCTCGACATCCGAAACGGAATGGTCATGATGGTTACTGTGCTGCTCCTTACGCTGTTTGGAAGCTGGATCGCGAGCAAGGTGCCCAACACCACGATGGGAAGTTTCTCAGTCTTCATGACATTGCTGCTCGGCATTAAATTTATCGTGAAACCAGTCATGACGACTAAGGAATCGATGGCGGCGGTCAGCGCGAAGAAGCGGATCGTCCAGTCGGTGATCAGTGGAACGATCGTCGGATTTATCTGTGGCTTCATCGGTGCGGGCGGCGGAATGATGATGCTGTTGATTCTGACAAGCGTTCTGGGATACGAACTGAAGACTGCAGTTGGGACAAGCGTCTTTATCATGACATTTACGGCATTGACAGGCTCGGCCAGTCACTTTGCAATCGGCGGCATGCCGGATGTCTGGTGCCTGGTATTCTGTGTGGCGTCGACGCTGCTGTGGGCACGGATTGCCGCGAAGTTTGCAAACAAAGCCAGCGCCGTCACGCTGAACCGGGCGACGGGCGTGGTGCTTGCTGTACTGGGAGCGGCGATTCTCGTCGTGAACATGACGACAAAGTAAGATCTGGACAGTTAGATGCACAGCGGGGGCAGACAGCAGTCAGGCGTGCAGCTTTCTGTATTCTTTGGGTGTGACTCCGTATTTTTTCTTAAACAGGGCATAGAAGTGTGTGCGGTTTGAGAATTTTAGTCTGGCGGCTATGGCGCTGATGGATTCATCTGTTTCTGTCAGGCACTGTGCCGCCTTTTTCAGACAGAAGGTCATCCCGTAGTCGTAGAAACACATGTCGGTGAACTTGTTGACAATGCGGTTCAGGTAGTCGCCGCTGTAGTGAAGAAACTGTTCCATCTCCGTGCGTGTCATGCGTCCGTCGCTCTCCTCAAAGAGCCGGGTGATGCGCGAAAAGAGCAGAAAGTCGCTGTTATTGTCAAGCCGGATATTGGTACAGTGGTAATGTGTCTGTGACGACAGGTATGACAAAAAGGAGCACAGCAGTCCGCAGATCTGATAGGTGGCGCCAAACTCTGGGAAAAGAAGTGTCCGCATCATGTTTTCCGCCATGGAATGCAGGTGTGCTGCAGACCGGTGGTTTTGATACGCCAGGATAAAGTCGAGATAAGCCCGCCCGCCGGGATGCTCCAGATCGGCGGTGATAAAATGGCAGAGGTCACTGTCACAGATATTTCTCTCATTTGCAAAGAAAGCGTTCTGCGCAGAATCGAACAGTTCCGTGATAAACGCCGGGGACAGACCGATATACAGAACCTGGCAGTTCGCCTGATACCGTTCCATGTGGCGCAGATTCCGGTTGATCAGGCAGCAGGAGCCTGCAGGGTAAAGGTAATCTTTACCTTCGATCTTCTGCACAATCGTTCCCTCCAGAACGATCACAAATTCAAAAAAGTCGTGAAAATGCGGCGCATTTTTGGTGTAGGAATCGTTTTTCATGGCGAGGGATTCCTGATACAAAACAGCTTTCTCAAATGACAGGGTTACGATGTTTACATAGTCCTCCGGTTCCGCGCCGTCACAGCATTCCAGTGTGAGCTGAAGCGGCACATTCATGTGGTAAAAGCGGCTGAAATCGCTGTCTCCATTCTGGACATTGATGGAGGAGTCACTGCTGTCGAGAACTTCCTGCATATCCAGCGCATTGCGCACATATCTGCTATTTTTTTCCATTTAGGACCTCCAGAAGCGGTATTTTTGCGTCGTGTGTGTACAGCGGTGAAGTCCGGGCTGCACAGTTGATTTATCGTTCCCGAATATGTTACAAATACAAACGGATGAAATCGCTTTTCGTTATTGCTGTGCACTGGACTGTTTTTCTATAATTATGAATAGTAGCTATGGTATCAATCCGGCAGAGCTCATTCATGGCTGCATCGTGTTGTTGTTCAGTCGTCAATGCATAGTTACAATTATAGATAAACATGCCGGAAAAGTAAAGCAGTTTATCTGGCGTATGAAAGAAAATGGAGGGGGTATATTTTATGAAGCAATTGCGTGCAAAATTACTGGCTTTATGCATCAGTACCAGTCTTTGCTCCGCTGCGTTGACAGGATGCGGGGCGGGAAATGCAGACACGGATACTGCGGAGCCTGCGGTGGGAACGCAGGGAGCCGCACAGGCGGAGACACAGACATCGGCAGAGACGCCGGAATCTGAACCGGCGGAGACTGTCGCGGAAACGCAGACGGACAGTCAGCAGACAGGCGGCATCTTTGTAGAGCCAGTCGAGGGAATCACGGACGACTTTATCCGCGGCATGGATGCGTCTTCCGTGCTGGTGGAGGAAAATAGCGGTGTGAAGTATTACAACTTTGAGGGCGAGGAGCAGGATGTATTTCAGACACTGGCGGAGGGCGGTGTGAATTACATACGTCTTCGCGTGTGGAATGATCCTTACGATGAAAACGGCAACGGATACGGCGGCGGCAACAACGATGTCCCGACTGCAATCGAGCTTGGAAAGCGCGCAACCGAGTATGGTATGAAAGTGTGTATTGATTTTCACTATTCTGATTTCTGGGCGGACCCCAAGAGACAGCACGCGCCCAAGGCATGGGAAGGAATGAATGTAGAAGAAAAGTGTGATGCGCTTTACGATTTTACGAGGGAAAGCCTGACCGAGATCCTTGACGCCGGTGTTGATGTGGGAATGGTGCAGGTCGGAAACGAGATCAACAACGGGATGTCGGGCGAGACAAAGTTTGAGAATGTCACAGAACTTTTGCGCTCGGGCTGCCGTGCAGTGCGCGAGATATCGGAAGAAAACGGAAAGGACATTCAGATTGCCATTCACTACACAAACATTACAAAC
The DNA here is from genome assembly GCA_947177165.1 of uncultured Lachnospiraceae bacterium. Lineage (GTDB taxonomy): Bacteria > Bacillota > Clostridia > Lachnospirales > Lachnospiraceae > COE1. The sequence continues at coordinate 67,497 of CAMWTP010000014.1, read as the reverse complement.
AAAGCGCAGGTGGACAGTCTGGTTAAAAATTTGTCAGACAATGAAATCGATTATGATGCGGTCGGGTTATCTTTTTATCCGTTCTGGGACGGCACGATGGAAAACATGCAGCGTGTTGTTGAGCTGATTCAGGAGAGGTACGGCAAGAAAGTGTTTATCGCAGAGACTTCCTACTGTTATACTTCCGAGGACGGTGACGGCAGCGGAAACAGTCTGGTCGGCATTGACGATCTGGTTGACGGTTATCCCGCGACAGTGCAGGGGCAGGCGAATATGATCAGAGATGTCTTTGCGGCGGCAAATGAGGCGGGCGCAGTCGGCGTGTTCTACTGGGAGGGTGTATGGCTTCCAGTCGGGGAACCCACGGCTGACAACTCTCCGATCTGGGAGGAGTACGGCAGCGGCTGGGCAAGCAGTTACGCGTCGGATTACGACCCCGATGATGCGGGATTATATTATGGCGGCTGTTCCTGGGACAATCAGGCATTCTTCGATTTTGACGGCTATCCGCTGGAATCCCTGAATGTGTTCAAATATTTAAAAACAGGTTCCTCTGTGCCTCTGGCGATCGACGCGGTTCCCGGTGTGGATGTGACCTGTCCTGTGGGCAGTGAGATTGCGCTTCCGGAGATGGTCGACGTGATCTACAATGACCGCTCCGCCAACACACAGTCCGCAGTCACATGGGACGCGGCACAGATTGCGGCAATCGACACTAAAGTCGGCGGTAACTATGAGGTGACAGGTACACTGGAAAGCGGTGAGACTGTCGTGGCACATGTCGAGGTCAAGATGGATAATCTTGTCCTGAATCCGAGCTTTGAGGATGCTGATACTTCCATGTGGAAAGTGACATATGAGGGGGATGTCAATCCGACGGACTATCAGGAAAAGACGGACGATGCCCACTCCGGAGATATCGCGTTTCATTTCTGGTCGGAGGATTCTGATATGGACTTTTCCATTGAGCAGGAGTTTACCGGTCTGGAGCCGGGAACTTATCAGCTCTTTACCTACGCGCAGGGCGGAGATGTGACAGACGAAGCCGCGATGGAGCTGTATGCGGTGACAAGTGACGGGGAGCAGACAGAGCCGTTCATGGTAACGACATACAATGACTGGAAAAACCCTACGATTCCGGAGATAAAGGTCGCAGATGGAAAACTCACAATCGGCGTGCGTATGAAGTGTAATCCCAGGAGCTGGGGAACGGTCGATGACTTTACATTGAACCGGATTGGCGATTAAGGATCTGTAGAAAAATAGACAAAAGGATATTGGAAAGCGGCAAGACGATCTTGGTTTTGCCGCTTTATATCTTTCAGCGAAAGCAATATTGAGAATGCCGCGGGGATATGTTGACACTGTGGTCTACTTATTGTAGAATAAAAATGGGTTTACAATAAGGAACTGCTCCTGACATCTATATCTTGCGCAGGATATTTCTGAACAGTTCCTGGTAGAACGGAGGCTGATTTATATGGAATACAAATTGGGTGAGATCGAAATGAAGTTTGCAGATTTAATCTGGGACAATGAGCCCCTGTCGTCGGGGGAACTCGCAAAGCTCAGCGGGAAGGCGCTGAACTGGAAAAAGTCAACCACATACACGATTCTGCGGAGAATCTGTGACAGAGGACTGTTTCGAAATGAAAACGGCGTGGTGACATCGTGTGTGACGAAGCTGGAATTTTTGTCAAAGCAGAGCGAGCAGTTTGTCGCGGATACCTTTCAGGGCTCTCTTCCCCGCTTCCTGACAGCGTTTACCGCGGGCAGGAAGCTCTCGGACAAGGACGTGGAGGAACTCAAAAGAATCATTGAGGAAAACGGGAGGAAGTCGTAAATGGAAATCTGCAGATCGCTCTTTTCAGTGGTTTTCAATATGAGTCTGACCGGCGGCGTTGTGATTGCGGCAGTGATGCTGGTGCGGCTGTTTCTGCGGCGTTCGCCCAAGATATTCAGTTATCTGCTGTGGGGAGTCGTGCTGGTGCGGCTGCTGTGCCCGGTTTCTTTTTCGTCCGTATTGTCGGTGTTTCGTGTGGCAGAGATCACTGTCACAGAGCGGGGAATGATGCGGTATACATCACAGGGAAATGCGCAGGCAGAAATGCAGAGTGAGGTACTTCCGATACCGGCACTGAAGAACACCAGTATGGAAGCAGATCAATATGCCGCCTTTCATGCAGGGGATATGGGCACAAAAGGCGATAATGCACAAACCCTGTGGGATTCGGAGACGGTGTGCAGCGCTGTCTGGATTGTGGGAGTGACAGCTCTGTGGATGTACAGTGCTGTCAGCATGGTTTGTCTGAAAAGAAAGCTGACCGGTGCAGTGTCAGATGACAGGAATCCGGAGAAAAACATATTTCTGTGCGATTATATCAGAACTGCATTTGTGATGGGAATACTGCGTCCGCGGATTTATCTTCCGACGGCGCTGACAGAAAACGAGCGCTGTTATATTCTGATGCACGAGGAGACACATATCCGAAGATGTGACCATATTTTCCGGCTGCTGGCCTTCGTGGCATTGTCCGTGCACTGGTTCAATCCACTCGTGTGGTGTGCCTTTTTCCTGTCAGAAAGAGATATGGAGATGTCCTGCGATGAGGCGGTGATGCGCAGGATGGGGACAGACCTGCGGGCGGCGTATTCCGCGTCATTGTTGAATCTGGCAAGCGGGAAAAAGGTCTTTGCGGTCGCACCGCTAAGGTTTGGAGAGGGCAATGTAAAGAGCCGGATTCAGAACATCATGCGCTACAAAAAGACGGCAGCGCTGGCTGTTATTCCGGTATTGGTGCTTGTTGTGATTGTCTCGATTGCGCTCGGGAGCAATCCTGCGGAAAAGAATCCCGCGGAAGTTGAAAACAGTTCCGGAGAAAATGATGAAGTCATGCAGCCGACCGATCAAAGTGAGGAAAGCGGCAGAACAGATGCATCGTCTGTTTCTGTCACACCGGCGGTCATAACAGACCAGATGGTATGCGATATTGACGGGCCTGTTTTGGATTATGCAGATGAAAATACATTGATTTTTCACCACTATTTTGGCCTGTTTGTCTATGATTTGAATGAGAGCCGTTTTGACAGTTCTGTGAGCTTCAAGGAGCTTGGCTGTCTGAATGAACAGGGCGGGCTCGATTGTGAGGTGTATGTGTCGAAGGAGGGCGACGAGGTTTATCTTCACCCGACAGATGCAGCAACGATGTATGTCTATGATGTCTTGTCCAAAACACTCCGGCTGCAGGATTTCGGCGGGGAGGCTTTTGTGCATGGCGGTGAACTGTTTGTGTATCTGAAACAGACAAAGAACTGCATCGATCCGGATTACACAGTGTGGCGTTCTACGGAATGTGTGACCCCGCTCAGCATCAGCGCGACAGGTTCACGCAAGATCCTCTATCTGGAATGCGGCAGCGGCATGGTGGAGGATTTGTACTATATTGTGGAACAGGATCGGGAGCGTGTACAGTTTGCAAAGATTTTTAACTATGATACAACCGTGGGAGGACTCTTTGAGTACAATGGTTATACAGGTTACATGGACGAGTGCACAGACTGGGATGGGTATGAGCAGTTTGTGAATCAGGACTATGATGGGGATGGCAGGGCTGATCGCGTATACCGGGAAAATATCGCGAACTATGAGAGGTGCACATACCGGATTGAATTCGGAAACGGCGATCTGCTTCAGACGAAAGAGTTTGGAACGGGAATGCCTGCAGTCCAGACCTGCGATCTCAACGGCGATGGAGTGCGAGAGATTCTGATTCAGGCATTTTATGGTTTTAGCAGCGATCCAAACTATTATGGCGAGTCTGCATTGTTTGAGAAGAAAAGCGGAAGCTATGAACTGCTGATGCCGCCGGAGGAATTGTGTACTTATATGGAAGGGGGAGCTTCTGAGCTGCAAGGCGGAATTGATCTCTATAATCCCAGCATCACGGTAGTTTACAGGAATGCTGGGAGGGAGTTCCCAGAGTGGGCGTCGATGCCGCCAGAGGTTTTCCAGGAGGTTAGCACACCCCATATCCATCTGACAGTGAAGGAATTGACAGGGGAAGCGGCGGTTGATGAGACCGTTTTCCTGGACAGTCATCTGATCGTGTATTATGGTGGTATAGAAAACGAGGAGGAGCGCCAGAGTGTCAGTTACAATGCTGTGATCGTGAACGATGGCAAAAGGGATCTGATCGAATATCATTTCGAGGCTTTGAATAAATGGTCACTGGATGAGATCATAGTGACGGCAGCTTATGAGAATGGGGTGCTGCATGTCGTGGACAGCCAGTATGTGCGTGAGTCAGAAATTATCGGGGCAGCCACAAGTGCTGCAGATTATGATATTTCTTCGGAGGATGCCGCTGTTGTGCCGGAAAGTTCTGGCGATCACGAAATACTCTCCGTCAGCAGGATAACGCCAGCGGGATGAAGCGGAATTTTGTTGACATGTTATGGGTGTTAGTATATGATAAGGACTAAAAATACTGTAAAAAGGAGAAGCGTATGAAAAACAAAAGAAAAATCAGGTTCTCATTCAACTCGCCGGTCGTGATCTGTTTTACGGCGGTCTGCTTTCTGTCACTGGCATTGGGGTGGATCACAAAAGGGTGGACGACCAATGCACTGTTTAGCGTGTACCGTTCTTCGCTGCTGTCCCCGCTGACATATGTGCGGCTGTTCGGGCACGTGCTTGGACATGCGAACTGGGAGCATTTTATCGGAAATATCATGCTGCTGCTGATTGTGGGACCGCTGCTGGAGGAAAAGTACGGATCTTCCAATATTTTGTTTGTCATTCTTGCGACAGCGCTGGTGACAGGGATTGTGCACTTTATCTTTTTCCCGCATATACAGCTGCTCGGCGCGAGCGGTGTGGTGTTTGCGTTCATACTATTGTCTCCGTTTACCAGCGTGAAGGAAGGGACAATACCAATCACGCTAATCCTTGTCGCGGCGCTCTATATCGGAGGGCAGATTTACAGCGGCATTGTCACCAGCGACAATATATCGCAGCTGACACACATCATAGGCGGCTGTGTTGGCGCAGGATTAGGTTATGTGATGCACAAAAATAAGATGAACAGGTATTGACATTGACGCAGCGTCAACCTTTATAATGTACAGTGGAGACAGCGGAAAAGATTTTCACGGTGCCTTCGCTGGAACAATAAGGAGCGCGATGTTATGGAAGGGAGATACACAGCAGGAGAGCTCGCAGAGCTGGCAGGGGTTTCCTCGCGAACGATTCGTTACTATGACAAGAAAGGTCTGCTAAAGCCTGTCGCCTACACGGAGGGAGGCTATCGCCTGTATGACAGACAGTCGGCAATGCAGCTGCAGAAGATAAAGCTATTGCAGTATGCCGGACTGTCCTTAAAGCAGATTGACCACATGATCGAGAGTCAGAGTGAGGAGTCGCTCGCGGAGATCCTATGGGGGCAGAAACTGCTGCTGGAGCAGAAGCGGGATCAGATGAATCAGGTTATCGCATCTCTGGAGGATGCGCTTTTTGCATGCAGCGAAACAGACAACGAGCGAGAAAACATGGAGTCTGTATTGGACATTCTGCGTGTGAAGGACATGGAAGCTCCGTTTGATTACCGATATGAGTTCTATGAGACGTATTCCCGCAATCAACAGAACTGGTTTCAGTGGGTCTACGACCGGCTGCAGGTCTGTTCCGGTGCAGCGGTACTGGATATGGGATGCGGACATGGAAACCTGTGGATCAGGAACTGGACCAGAATACCGGAGGGTGTGACGATCACCGTTGTAGAGAAATTGAGCTCGGCGATCGATTATCTGGAACATTTTTACCTGGAAAATAAAAAGTTTCTGCAAAAGGATGTGAAGTTCCTGTTTTTGCGGCAGGATCTGGAGCAGGATTTCCTATGTCCTTGCCAATATAAAGAAAATCTGCCGTCCGAGAGGTCTGCTGGCGGTGCGCAGGCTGATTCTGAACAGGATTGTCCAAAGGTGCAGAGAGAAAAATACGACCGGATTGTCGCCAATCATTTGTGGGATTTTATTGCTGACAAAGATGCGCTGATGGAAAAAGCAAAATGCGCATTAAATAAGGAAGGTTTTATGCTCTCGACATACAGTTCCTACGGATTTATGGAGGAAGTAAACCGGCTGTTTGCAAGTGTCGGTGCAGGCGTGGATTTTTCCAAACTGACAGCATGTCAAAAGAACAGGAGGGAACAGCTCGAGCAGAAATTTTGTGCACATTTTGCAACGGTCAGGCATGACGTTTTCCAGAACCATCTGACAGGCATCACGGATGCCAGGGTATTGACAGAGTATATAGAAAAACATTATCCAGCGGAGTATGCAGCGCATGCTTCTGCGTGGAGAGAGACGGCTCGGAAAGTCAATCAAAAAATTGCAGAGCAGGGAGCGCTTGAGATTGTGACATATGCGCCGCTCTGTCAGTGCTTCCGGAATCTATAATTTTTGCGTGCTTTTGGAGTAATGTTCCTGATGAAAACAAATCGGAATTATGGAGGTGTTTATGAGCAAAACTTTTGTAGAAATGGAAGAAATGTACAGGGAAGTTGTAAAGAGATTTAATAGGATTGAATTACAGGAGTGGAATGCAGAAGGTGCAATGATTGAACTGTCGAAACAAGTCGGCGAACTCGCAAAGCAGGTTATGATAAAAGAAAGATATTATGCATTAGAAGGCGAGGTAAGCGATACAAATGAGCGTTTAGGAAATGAGATGGCAGATGTAATTGCACAAGTAATGCGATTAGCAAGTTTTTACAACATTGATTTGGAAAAAGCGTTTATTGAGGCGAGAGAAGATGAGGATAGATACCTAAAATCCAGGGGCGTCTAACTTTTAGTTTGTCAGGAAAGGTGACATGATTACAGACTGGAACTGGATGAACAGGTGATCAGAAAGGATTAAAATGTTGAAAATAACAGAAGCGCACGAAGAACTCGAGAAAGCTGTCAGCTTGTGGATGTGATGAAGAATTCTTCGGCAGACCTGATCTGAAGAAAGATTTGATACGACTGTAATGGGCATTGCTGGCTGACTCATTTAGTCGGAGAATTACAGGGAGGAGGAAAACGTCATGAACATTGCAGTGTTATCAGATATTCATGGAAATCACATTGCACTGGAAACGTGTATGGAATATTTGGAAAAGCAGGACATTGATGCGTATTGCTTTCTGGGAGACTATGTAGGAGAGTTTCCCGGAATCAGACAGGTGATGGACACTTTGTATGATTTGCAGAAGAGAAAGCCATGCTATATCATAAAGGGAAATAAGGAAGATTATCAGTTATCCGGTCTGGGGGAGGGACACCCGGAGTGGGACGCCTATCCGAGTACTGTCGGAATGATACGCTATGGAAACCAGCAGTTATCGCAGGAGGACATGGCTTTTTTGTCGTCGCTGCCGATAACGGACTGTATTCGGATAGACGGTATGGAGGATATCCGCATTTGCCACGGTTCACCGCGTAATGTGCGGGAGGATATCCGCGAGGGAAGGAGCGTCAACAAAGAGATCTTGGCGGAAGTTGGCGAGAGATACATTGTGAGCGGGCACACGCACAAGGTAATGAATATAGAAGTGTATTCCAAAGTAGTATGGAATCCCGGTTCTGTCGGATTGTCGCTGAACGAGAATGGGGCTGCAAAAACGTATTTTATGATTCTGCACAGTGACAATCGGGAATGGAAACCGGAGTTTGTGGCACTGGAGTATGATGTCAGGCGCACCATTGAGGAGATGTGGGAGAAAGGATTATATGAGATTGCGCCATTCTGGACGCTGGGAACAGAGCGAATCCTGACAGGCGGAACGGTCACACTCGGAAAGATGCTGCGCAGGGCGATGGAATTATGCGAACGGGCAGCCGGCAAATGCATCTGGCCAGAGATACCGGAAATCTATTGGAAAAGGGCACATGAGGAATTGTTTGGAGGGAGTGAGAGCATATGGAACAGAGAGCACATGAAATAATCTGGATGGTGGACAGACCAGAGTTAAAGGAACGTGCGGCGCAGTGGTTTCATGAGAAGTGGGGTATTCCGCTGGAGGCGTACTTGGAGAGCATGGAAGACTGCCTGACCATGGAAAATGCTGTCCCACAGTGGTATCTGGCGATGGAAGGGAATCAGATCATCGGCGGGATGGGGGTAATTGAAAATGATTTTCATGACAGAAAAGACCTCGCGCCGAATGTCTGTGCAGTCTACACGGAGGAGCAGAAGAGAGGACAGGGTGTGGCGGGCGCGTTGCTGAATACTGTCTGCACAGATATGAAGGAGCGGGGAATCGATACCCTGTATTTGCTGACTGACCACACATCATTCTATGAGCGCTACGGATGGGAATTCCTGTGCATGGTGCAGGGGGATGGAGAGCCAGAGCTGTCGCGGATGTATGTTCATCGCTGCTGACAGGATTTCTTCTTTTCATTTTGTCAAAACCGTGTTATGCTGTATGAAAAGATAGGAACGGAGGATTGATTATGGGATTACCACGGGAAAAATACTGTACAGTCGAGGATTATTACAATATGCCTGACGATATCCGAGCAGAGCTGATTGACGGTGAGATTGTCTATATGGCTTCGCCAAGCCGGATTCATCAGAAAATATTAGGAGAACTGCATTTTGCTATTTTGAACTATATCAAGACCAAAGGCGGAAAATGTGAAGTATATCCCGCTCCTTTCGGTGTACAGCTGGACGAGAACGAGGACACTGTGCTGGAGCCGGACATCTCTGTCATCTGCGACCCTGATAAATTAAACGACCGCGGCTGTCTCGGGGCGCCCGATTGGATTATCGAGATTGCCTCCCCGTCCAATCCGAAGAATGATTATATTACAAAACTGAATTTGTACAGTAACGCACATGTGCGCGAGTACTGGATTGTAGATCCGGAAAACAACGGAATCCATGTGTACAGTATGGACGGTGACAAATTTGCTGTAAATGCATATACATTCCAGGATATCGTCAAGGTGGGGATCTATGAGGATCTGTATATCGACTTTGCGAGTCTCGATCTTGGAAGATAGGAACAGAAAAATTAAAAAAACAGGGTTGACACTCACGGAGCGTCATACCGTATCTTAGAAACTGTGAGGAGACAGAAACAGGTGGTTCGTACACCTTGGCTGTTTCTTTGCAGTTTTATCATTTTGTTGTGTATCCCGGGTTCCTTAGGCTCTTAACAATGAAATCCTGCGCAAATGGCAAATATTTGCTTTTGCCTTGTCCAGGTTAGGGGCTGTAGGAAAATACGTGATACGGGAGAATGGAGGATTCATATGATGACAGTAAAGGAAATTTCAGACATGACAGGTATTAGCGTGCGCACACTTCACTATTATGATGAGATCGGACTGTTTTCACCGACAGAGAAAAGTGATGCGGGATACCGGCTTTATGACGATAAAGCGTTGGAAGCACTGCGGCAGATTTTATTTTTCCGGGAGTTTGACATTCCCCTGAAAGAAATCAAGGCTGTCATGGAAAATCCGGCATTTGACCGAGACGGGATACTGCAGATGCAGCGCAAAATGCTTGTCAGCAAAAAGGAGCGCATGGAGCGCCTGATCGCAAGCATTGATGAGATTCTGAAAGGAGAGAACAGGATGGATTTTGAAGTGTTTGGCAAGAGCGAGATCGAGGAGATATGGAACTCGCTGTATGAGAATTGCAGCGAGGCACAGAGAGCACTTTTCATCTCGCATTATGGAAGTGAGGATGAGTGGAGACGGCAGTTTTTGGAAAACGCGGCGTCACAGGAGGCACAGGAAAATTTTGCAAAGATTGTCAAGTGGTATGGAAGCAGGGAAAAGGCGATGGAGGCGCAGAAGAATCCCACAGATGCAGGTCTGATCACAGCGTATCAGAAGCGTATCACCGCAATTATGCAGAAGCTTGCTGCCAAATTGGGGACAGATGTCAATACGCTTGAAGTGAGAGAGATTGTCGGTGAGTATGATTTCGTGGCAAAACAGCTGTACCAGATGGATGATGTCACCGCTCTGATGCTGGAGCTTGCAGCCAGCTATCAGACCAACGAAACGATGCAGAAAGTACAGGACAGCATCTACGGCGACGGTGTGACCGCGTATATCGGGCAGGCGATACAGGCGTTTTATTCATAAGAATTTTGCGGATAAAATGACGCATGTGAAAAGGGAAATCCACAACAAGATGAAGCACCGTGGTTTCATCCTGTTGTGGATTTGCTGTGTTTCCGGGTGTGCTGCGGGCTACCCTAAGCGCTCAAATACCGGAATCAGGTCTAAGGGGGCGTCGCAGGGAATTGTCTTTTTCCCTTCAAAAATCCGGTTGTCCGACAGATTCTTCCAACTGCCGTTTGGCAGATAAACTTCGCGTTCACGCTGACCTAACTGGAGAATAGGGGCGACTAAGTATTGATTTCCGAACATGTACTGATCGTCCAGTTCCCAGCAGTGCGGGTCATCGGGAAATTCATAGAACATTGTGCGGAGCAGCGGGGCGCCGGTCTCTGAAGCCTCACGCATCAGCTTTTTGATATAGGGTTTCAGCGACAGACGAAGTTCCAGCTGTTTTTTCAGGATATCAAACACTTCCCCGCCGTAGCTCCAGAGTTCGTTGGACTGCCCGGTGAACAGGCTTCCGCCGCCCCATTCTTTGTCGGAGAGCGGCGGGATATCATGGGGACCGCGGTCGCCGTGCATGCGCAGAATCGGGCTGAACACCGCAAACTCAAACCAACGCAGTAAGAGCTCGCGAAAATCTGCGTCTGCCACGTCATCGGTCATAAAACCGCCAATGTCGGTCGTCCACCAGGGAATTCCGGCAAGCCCCATATTGAGTCCGGCGCTAATCTGGTCTCTTAGGGATTCGAAGGTGCTCGGGATATCGCCAGACCAGAGAAGGGATGCATATTTCTGGATTCCAGCCCAGCCGCAGCGCACGAGCGAGAGCGCCTTTGTCTGTTTGTAAAAAGTCTTTGTATACAGTTTCGGATACAGATTGCTGACTTCCAGGCCGGTGCCCAGATAATACCGGTAGTTGTCGTAGTCATAGACGCTGTAATCTGGCTCTGCGTTGTCCAGCCAGAACATGTCGATACCGTAATCATAATAATTTTGTCTGCATTTTTCCCACAGATACGCTTGCGCTTCCGGGTTGGTCACGTCGATTGTGAGACAGTCTCCCTGAAATTCGTAGGTCTGGTTGCTGCCGCGCTCTGTCTGAATCAGCAGACCGCGCTCGAGCAGTTCGCCGAAGTTTTCACTCTTTTTGTCGACAGTGGGCCACACCGACACGACAACCTTAGTTCCCATGGAATGCAGCTCATCGCACATGGATTTGGGGTCCGGCCAGTATTCTTTGTCGAATTTCCAGTCACCCTGTCTGGTCCAGTGGAAAAAGTCGATGACAATCACGTCGAGGGGAATCCCGAGCTCTTTGTATTTTCTCGCCACACCGAGCACTTCCTCCTGTGTCCGGTAGCGCAGTTTGCACTGCCAGAGCCCCAGGAGCTCCTCGGAAATCATAGGGGTTCTTCCCGTCACTTCTGTATAATTCTCCAAAATCTTTGCGGGGGTGTCATCCGCTGTAATCCAGTAATCCAGCTGCTTTGCGGCTTTTGCCTCCCACTCGGTATAGTTCCTGCCAAACACCACATTGCCGACGCCCGGATGATTCCACAGGAAGCCGTAGCCCAGGCTGGACACCGCGAACGGGATGGATATCTGGGAATTGCGCTGGGCAAGCTCTAAGGTGCAGCCTTTTAAGTCGAGGTAGGGCTGCTGATACTGTCCCATTCCATAGATTTTTTCTCTGTCATTGCTCTCAAAGCGTACTTTTATGGCGTAGTCGCCGCCGACAATCGCCTTGTACTCCCGCCCGCGGATTCTGAGGCATCTGCTTTCCCGGCACGAGGGCTGGTCATAATCCCTATGGTATTCTTTCAGAAATTTCTGACCATCGCGGTAGAAGGTCATGATGCCCGCAGCATCGATCTTGATGCAGAGCCGCCCGTTCGTGATGGAAGCAGCATCTTTGCCGATTTCGACGGAAACATCGGCGGCGGTGTCAGGTATCGGTTCCTCCAACGCCCAGTCGTGTGCTGTAAAACCGGGATACTTTGTGGCGCGGATGCGGAGTGCATTTTTTCCCCACGGTGTGATCATCACAGTCTCGTACTGGTGTTTCCACATGAGTGATTCGTTTTCTTTCCAAAATTTCATAAATCGATTCCTCCGTTTTGATGATAGTTATTAAGCCGTATAACTATGAATTCTTTGAACTGGATGTTTCTGGTTGTAATTTGCGCAAATACCATCTATAATTGTATTATATTGATTGTCATAGTTTTCATCTTGAACAATATTTGCACATCTTGATACAATATTAACAATTTAATCGCGCTCATATAAATACATAACTCTGCTTACGAGAAATTTATTGAGAGGAGGACTCATGAAAAAAATTCCAACACAAAACATCGCCCATCTGCGCGAGACTACGCCGCATGGAAATGCCTTGTTTCCGCTGATGCTGTATGATATCTCGCCCGATTGGTCCTTCGAGGAGCGCATCGGCTGTCACTGGCACGAGGAGATTGAGTTTCTTGTCATCACAAAGGGGGAGGCGTTGGTGCATCTGGGCGGCGCAGTCTGTCCGGTGCGGGAGAATAGTATCTGCATCATTCCGTCCAATCAGCTTCACCTCTTGACCTGTGAACGATATCGAAGACTTTGCCATGAAATCCGGTTTTAACAACATCAGCTATTACAATCGCACATTTCGGAAATATATGCATATGACGCCCTCGGAGTTTCGGAGGAGTTGTCTGGGGAAGGAGACAGGATAGCAGTGGGGAGAACAAACTATTTTATTGAAGGTCTGCAGGGGGCGGGGAAATCGACATTTGTGCAGCGGCTCTCAGATAAGTTTACAGACTATAAGGTTTTCCGCGAGGGAGATTATTCGCCGGTCGAACTGGCGTGGTGCGCATATGTCACAGAGGAGCAGTACCGCAAGGTGCTGGCTGACTATCCGTCGATAACGTCGGAGATCAGGGAGAAAACCGTCACGGAAAGAGCGCACAAGATCATCTGTTACACACAGATCTTGACGGATGTACCCGGTTTTCACAAAGATCTGGAAAGATATGAAATCTATAACGGCAATCTGGACAAGGATTCTTTTGAAGAGGTGATTTTGGAGCGTTTCAGGAGATGGGACGGAGAGGGACAGATTTTTGAGTGTTCTGTCTTTCAGAATATCATTGAGAATCAGATGTTGTATCTCATGATGACAGACGATGAAATACTTCGTTTTTATCAGAAATTGGAGCGTGTTCTTGCGGATAAACCCTATCAGATTGTATATCTGGATGCCGCGGATATATCTGGCACGCTCGAGGTCATCAAAAAGGAGCGGTCCGACGATCAGGGAAATGAATTATGGTTTCCATTGATGATTCGGTATCTGGAGGAGTCGCCTTACGGAAAGCAGCATGCTTTGAGAGGAATGGAGGGTCTGGTCAGGCATCTGGAGAGACGGAAGGCGTTGGAGCATTTCCTGATGAATGAAGTATTTCAGGGAAATGTCACGATTGTTCAGTCGAAGAACTATGACATTGATGATATTTTATAAAAGACTGCGGCAGGAATAAATTGCATCACAGGATAGAGTCAAATCCCCGGAATCACGTAAGATTATAAGTGTTACGTGCTATTCCGGGGATTAAAGTCATACGATTATCTTCTGCGCAGATGGAACTTATGTACGGCAACCCGCAGAGCCTCGGCATCGCCCCGCAGTTTTTGTGCGGATGAGGCGGAATCTTCTGCGGTTGAGGCGTTTGTCTGCACCACATCGGATATTTGGTTCATACCCTGTGTCACCTGCTCCAAGGATTCAGCCTGCTGCGTCGCTGATGAGGCAATCCGCTCAATCATTGCTGCGGACTGCTCCCCGCTGGAGATTACCTGTGTCAGCGCATTCATGGTTTCGACGGACAGGGCAGCGCCGTTTTGCACCTGTTTGATCGAGTTTTCAATCAGTGCAGAAATATTTTTCGCGGATTCAGCGCTCTTGTTTGCCAGGCTTTGCACTTCACCTGCCACAACGGCAAAGCCTTTTCCGGCCTCGCCCGCGCGTGCAGCTTCCACAGAGGCGTTCAGCGCAAGGATGTTGGTCTGGAGGGAAATATCCTGGATGGCTTTTGTAATGCCTCCGATCTGGCGGGAGGAATTCGAGATTGCATCAATCGCTGCGCTCAGGGCCTCCATTTTCTCGTTGCACAGCGTCAGGTGCCTCATGGATTCTTCGGATACTTTGTTGGCAGTGTCTGCATCGGAGGAGGTATTGTTAACCTGCTTTGAGATTTCCAGGATGCTTGCAGAGAGTTCTTCGACTGCAGCGGCCTGTTCCGTGGCACCGTCTGCCAGGCTCTGCGCGCTTGTTGACATTTTGCTGGATTCTTCTGACACCTGTTCCGAGGTTCTGTTAATCTGGGACAGCGCATCATTCAGCGAATCGAGTATCTGTCCCATCGCGCGCTGAATCGGCAGAAATTCACCGCGGTAATCGCTTCCGATCGTCAGATCCATATTTCCCTGCGCCATCTGTGTCAGTGTTGTGTTGATGTCACTGATATATTTTTTCAGTTCACGTTTCGTCTCATGAATCGAGGCTACAAGCGTGCCAATCTCCGAAGTATCGGGGCGCAGCTCAAATTCTGCGGAAAGATTTCCCTGCGAGATTTCCCGCATCTGTTTTCTGACTGACATGATGGGGCGCAGTACTTTCAGCCGGACGAGCAGGATATTGAGCAGCAGCATGATTTCAACTATGACGAGCGCCAGAATCATTCGCATTCTGATATGAGTAGATTCCTGCATCAGACTCTCAAGCCGTTCGGATGTGCGGGTATCCAGCGCCGACAAAAACTGTTCCTTCAAGGCGTTGATCTGGGCAATGGAATCACTGTAATCCTTTCCATATACATAATCGATTGCGGCGGCATTATTTCCCTCCTGCACATGTTTCATCGCCTCATCCTCCAATGGAACCAGCTGGTTTGAGAGCGCAGACATGTCATCGATCATCTGCTGCTCCGCAGAGGTGATACCGATCGCCTGCATTGCAGCAACGCCTTTGTCGCGGTTTTTCAGGGTGTTGACCTCATTCCAGTAATTGTCATAATGCTCCTGAAGACCTGTCGCGGCAAATGCGCGCACCTCGTTTGTCAGGTAGGAGGAACCATCCATAAAAAGGTTTGCATTGTAGGTCAGGGCAAACCGCTCCTCGTTGGCAAGGTTGAGCTGTGTATTCACATTTCTGTAGGCAAACAGGCATAACGTCAAAAAAATCAGCGATAGAATGGAAATGCCGTTTAAAATAAATGTAAGTAAGGACTGGCTTAGTGCTTTTTTCATCTCGTAATCTCCCTTCAGATGTCCCCCGCAGCCAAAACAATAATGAAGTATTTTTCCAAAGGGGATATTTTTGTGCTATTTATACAATTTCTTAGTTACAATTACAGTGTACACAAAATCAGTAAAGTTTTCAACAGGAATTAATTCCTTTATACTAGTTCCTAACAGATGTGAACAGTCGTCAGCCAGTCCTCAATGGCCTGCGCGAGGACAAGCTGCTGTTTTAAGACGGCTTTTGCCGTTTCGGGAATTTCTGGTAACGCTTCTTTTACTTGAATATTTTCTTCAATATATGCTTTCAGCTGTCTTATATTCCGCCCGATTTCAGCCAGACATGTTTTTTGCTTCTCGGGTGACAGACTTTCCAGATTGACAATGACAGCGTTAAAGTCCAGGTAGATATTGACAGACTTTGCTGAAATTTCCAGCATCAGTCTCTCAAATTCCTGCTCACCATGTCCGGTTAAGGAATAGACCGCCTTTTCCGGCATTTTCCCTTCTTTTACAGTATGACTTTTGATCAGTCCCTTTTCTTCCAATTGAAGGACTTTTTTGTAGATGGAGGGCGTGCTGATCTTTACCCATTTTGATATATTGCGGTATTCCACCAACTTTTGGATATCGTATGCACTCATCGGTTCCTTTTTCAAAATTCCCAATACAATTAAATCAATAGTCGCCATCGAAAACCTCCCTGTCTGTTTGAATCGTATCTGTTTGAATGTGGTTGCTTTATTTTTCTTGACAGATACTATAAATTATAGTATAGTATATTTTGAGTTGCAATTACTATAATTTATAGTATTATAATTTATAACAATATCAAACGTATTAAGTATTAATAAGAAAGGATGTATTTTAAGATGAATGAACAAAATAAAAAAACAGCTCTGCTGGGGGAGACGCCGATACCAAAGGCGCTTCTGGCTTTGGGACTTCCGACGATGATTGGCATGTTGATCAATGCACTGTATAATCTGGCGGACACCTATTTTGTCGGAGGACTTGGGACAGAGCAGATGGGGGCAGTTACAGTGGCTTACCCGCTTGGCCAGGTGATTGTGGGATTGGGGCTTTTGTTTGGAAATGGCGCTGCCGCCTGTCTCTCGCGCCTTCTGGGTCGCGGAGACAAGGAGACTGCGAACAGGGTCGCGAGCACTGCGCTGTACAGCAGCGTGATTGGCGGTGCGGCCGCGATTCTCTGCGCGGTCATTTTTTTGAAGCCGATTCTGATGTGGTTGGGGGCGATCGACAGCGTGATGCCGTATGCGCTTTCCTATAGCAGGATTTACATCATATTTTCAATTTTTAATGTGTTCAATGTCACGATGAACAATCTTGTGTCCAGTGAGGGCGCTGCGAAGACGGCGATGTGCGCGCTGATGACGGGGGCGGTGATGAATGTCGTGCTGGACCCGTTTTTTATATATCATCTGCAGCTTGGCGTTGTCGGGGCGGCGATCGCTACAGCGATTTCGCAGAGTATTTCCACGCTGGTATATCTCTGTTATATTCTCAGGAAAAAGAGCATCTTTCATTTTTATATCAAAGAATGTTGTTTCTCGGCGGAAATCATGTCGGAGATTTTGAAAATAGGGATTCCGACGCTGCTCTTTCAGGTGTTGACGAGTCTCTCCGCCGCGATGATCAACGATGCGGCAAAGGAATATGGAGGTTCGGCGCTTGCGGCGATGGGGCCGGTGACGAAAATCATGTCGCTGGGGAGCCTGGTGGTGTTTGGTTTTCTCAAAGGATTTCAGCCGATTGCAGGATTTAGCTATGGATCGAAAAAGTTTGACCGTCTGCGCGGGGCAATCAGGATTTCCGTGATCTGGTCGACAGTGTTTTGTGTGTTGTTTGGATTGGCGGCTGCACTGTTTTCCGAAGGGATTATTTCGCTGTTTACGAAAGATGACACGGAGATGATTCGCATCGGGCAGGCGGCGCTGCGGGCGAACGGTCTGTCCTTTATGGTGTTTGGATTTCATACTGTGTACTCGTTTCTCTTTCTTGTGATGGGAAAGGCGAAGGAGGGATGCATTCTGGGAGCGAGCCGACAGGGAATCTGTTTCGTGCCGGCTATCCTGATTCTGCCGCGAATATTCGGGCTGAATGGCGTCTGGTGCGCACAGCCTGCCGCCGATATTTTGGCGGCGGCTGTCACGGCAGTGATGGCGTGGAGGTTTCACAAAAGTCTGAATGGGAAATAGAGTGATAGTCAGGGTTCAATTTTTAGGTTCAAACATATATTCCGATTTTCTGCTTGACATATCTGTCAGAATATCGCACAATTGTTTTGAACATATGTTTTGTAATGATATATTGTAAAAAGCGTTTTATATTGCTATAATAAAGGAGAACATGAATGCCAGAGCAGACAAATGATATGGAAAAAAATGATCTAAATAACAGAAAAACCCAGTGGTATATGGCGGTTACACCTGCGATCAAGTTAGAGTTTATGGAGTACAGCCAGATACTTGACTACATCCCGGAGCACTTGCTGAACACCAAGGCATTGCAGATCGATCTGCTGATCATCAAAAAAGACAGCGATACGCTGATAGAAAACGAGATTGGCAGCAGGCAGAAAATCTGATTGCGAAGTCAACAGAGATGATAGACAGGCCGGAGGCGGGATATGTTGATGCTGTGCTGCAGATCGTATCCAAGGCAAACAGGAAATTATTTGAAGCAATCAAGAAGGAGGAGAGGAATATGTACAGTGCATTGGTAGAGTTAATGCAGCCGGAAATTGACGAGGCGGTCGATAAGAGGATTAATGAGGCAGTAAACGAGGCAGTAAAAAAGACATGGGATGAAGCGACAAATGAAGTAACAAGTAAAGTAACGGCGAAAAATAAGCTTGAGGCAATTGAAAATTTAATTAAATATGACGAAGGAAGAGGCATGCGCTTTTATGGATACAACGTTAGAACAGTATGAGATTTATAAGCAGGTAGTGAAAAATGAAAAAAACATAAAAAGTAAAAAGAGAAACAAAACGATGCCCAAAATGATCTTGTTCGATTATGGTCAGACGTTGGTGAACGAGGCATTTGATGGTATCAGGGGAACAGAGGCGGTCTTGAAATTTGCTGTGAAAAATAAGTATCATATGTCTGCCGCGCAGGTGCAGTCAGAGGCGGAGAAGATCAACAGAGAGTTGGGAAGGTTTGACCCGGAGAGACGCCATCTGTTTCAGATAGAGGTTCCAAACCATATGTTTACCGCGTATCTGTATGAATCGCTCGGAATTGAGCTGTCACTGAGTGCAGAGCAGATCGACCAGGTATTTTGGGACGCGGCAGCCCCCGGTGTTCCGACGAATGGAATAGAGAAATTCTTGTCGTACCTGCATCAGAGTGGTGTCCGCACAGGTGTGATCAGCAATATCTCATACGCCGGAAAGGTCGTTGCGAACCGCATTAACGAGGTCATCCCGGCAAATCAGTTTGAATTTATCCTCGCAACCAGTGAGTACATGTACCGGAAACCAAACAGGCACATCTTTGAGCTGGCCCTGGAAAAGGCCGGGCTGCCGGCTTCTGAGGTCTGGTATGTCGGGGACCAGTACAAGTGTGATATCGTGGGTGCCCGCAATGCAGGCATTTTTCCGGTCTGGTATCTGGGAGCAATCGACACGAAAATGGAAGAAGATGACGAGGTATGTAAGATTTCGGATTGGGGAGAATTGCAGGACTTGCTGGAGGAGTTGCAGTATGGGAAAGAGATATGAATACGATGCAGTGATTTATGAGATTCCCGAAAAGGGCGGTGCCTATGTCGTATTTCCATGGAATATCCGGGAGGAGTTTGGAAAGGGACGTGTCAAGGTGCACGCCGGGTTTGACGGTGTTCCATATGACGGGAGCATCGTCAATATGGGAGTGAAGGATTCAGCGGGAAATGTCTGTTACATCATCGGTATGCTGAAAAGTATCCGCGCGCAGTTGGGGAAAAGTGCGGGGGATACGGTTCATATGGTGGTGGAAGAGCGATGAGACAGGATTTTCAGTGTTAGAACCGATTATGAGATTGATTTCGATAAAAGAACTATGACATAATGGTGTCATAGTTCTTTTGATATGATGTAGACGGGCATGGGAGAAGGAGCGTTGTCTCACTGTGCTCAGGGAGAGGAGAAAGCCGTGAAGATAGACCGTCTGATTGCCATTATGAATTATCTGCTGCGCCATGGAAGAACTTCTGCGCAGAAGCTGGCGGAAGAATTTGAAGTGTCAGTGCGGACCATCGTGCGGGATATGGAGACGCTGGGACAGGCGGGGATTCCGATTCAGTCAACTTGTGGAGCGGACGGCGGATACAGTATTATGGATACGTATGTCATGGACAGGAAGCTGATCAGCCGTGAGGACCACGATCACATCATCACTGCGCTTTACGCACTGTTGAGTGCCTACGCAGACAAAAGTGTGGAACACACAATGGATAAGCTGCTGCCTATTTATGCGCACGCCGATGCAGAGGAATCATGCCATCAAAGCGGCGCATTGCCGGTGCGTGCGGTCCAACTGGATTTCAGCGTGGCAAGCGAGGATCGGGGGATCAACGAGTCCATAAGGATTCTGGAAAATGCGATCAGGCAGCGGAGGATAGTCGCATTTCGCTATACCAACAATGAGAATGTAGTAAAGCAGATGGAAGTGGAACCGGTGCGGCTGGAATTCAAGTGGTACAACTGGTATCTGATTGCGTTTCACTCTGGGCATCAGGATTACTGTATGTTCAAGTTAGTCCGCATGGAAGAGATCACAGTTCTGGAGAAAGAGAACACGGCCAATCATGAGGAACGCGATATTGTGTTGCGGGATGAGCGGAAAGTGATCACTGTGACGCTGCGCGGTCATGAGTCGATACGGTCAAAGTGCAGGGAATACCTGAATGGTGAGATTATGGAAGAATTTGAAAATGGCGATTTTGTCTTTCGATTCTGCGCCCCGGAAAGTGAAGTCTATTGGTATGGCGTGATCCTCTCTTTTGGAAACAATGCAACTATATTGGAGCCTCAGAGTGTCATAGACCGCATTTTGGCGACCTGTGATGAGGTGCAGAAACACTATGAAAAAATGAGTAACGAATAAAGGTGCTGTGAAGGTACTGAATCGTTGCAAGAATGGAGGAAAATGATGGATATTTTTGAAATATGCCCCATACTGGAGAATGACAGGCTGCTGATCCGGCTGATTGAGGATAAGGACGCGGACGATTTGCTGCAGGTTTACGGGGACAAATTTGCACTGCCGTTTTTTAACAGTGACAACTGTCACGGCAGCAATTTTTACTGCCGCAATATGGAGGATATGGTCAACACGATCAGGTACTGGCTGATAGAGTACCATGATTACAAGGGTTTTGTGCGCTTTGCGATCATCGACAAAAAGCAGGGAAAAGCGGCAGGAACCATCGAGATGTTTCACCGCAGGGCAGCAGATTTTTATGACAATTGCGGAATCCTGCGGCTGGACTTAGGAACAGGTTATGAGGAGACTGCGTTTATCTGTGATGTTCTGGCACTGATTACAGAGCCGTTTTATGACTGGTTTGCATGTCCTAAGATCGCCACCAAGGCGGCAGTCTATGCGGTTGACAGGATAGAGGCATTAAAGAAAATGGGATTTGCCAAATCAGAGGAACCGCTGATCGGGGAGCATAACATCGCTTATTATGATTACTGGATGATTGAGAAAGACTTGTGATTGGATTGGATGTGATATCAGGAACAGCGGCAGGATATAAGGAATGTCCTGCCGCCTGTTCTGCCTGCGTTATAAGACCTGTGTCTTTGAAGAAAAATCCTGTGCAGGCGGGCCTAATTCTGCTTGTATTCGATATGCGTACCGGCTTTTGCATTGCCTTCAATGGTATCACAGGAGATATAGGTTCCGGCGGAGGCATCGCCCTCTATTGCAGAGCAGCTCACGCTGGCGCCGGCGGAGACATTTCCCTCGATGGTGTCACAGTTCACACTGTTTCCGGCAGAGACATTTCCCTCCACGATGGAGCAGTTCACACTTGCACCTGCCTTGATATTGCCCTGCACAGTTCCGCAGTTGACGTTTGCGCCTGCAGACAGGTTTATATTTCCATCAAGTGATTCCATATTGGCGTCGCCCCACACTTCTATAGAAAGTCCTGACGAAAGCTGTACAAATTCGTTATCAAACTGAATCCGAATGGCATCAGCTGTATTTTCTGCCCGCTCCTTGTTCCACTGTTTTTTGTCGAGAATTTTTCCGTTTCTGTATTGGATGATATAGAGAACATCGTCTTTGAGATCCTGCTCCGTCAGTTTTGAGATAAGGCCATCGGCTGTATTTTCGACCGCGTTGTTTCTGCCTGTTAACAGATAGTCAATTGACACGCCAAAGTACTCTGCAAGCAGCGGAAGAAAGCTGATATCGGGACAGGACTGTCCATTCTCCCATTTGCTGACGGCCTGCATGCTCACATCACATAGATCAGCAAGCGTTTCCTGGCTGATTCCCTTGTCTGTTCTGAGTTTTCTGATCATTTCGCTCACTTTTATTTCATGCATACTAAAACCTCCACTTTTCTTTTGCCTTTTTGCGGCAATGTGTTTTCAAAATGCGCATCTGGAATTGTCGTTTGGCAGCTGTTGATAAAAGCATACCGCATTTGGACAGATTTGTGAAGTAATCATTGGTTGACCATCACTCAACCTGCGGTTGAGGCGGTGTGCAGGCTATAACAATTCTTTTGTTCTGCAGGCGAGATATAATGGCAGGTTTGTGATCAGGCCGTCTTTTCGATAATTGCGCTTTGAAAACCGAATGGCATGATCGGGCTGATGCTCTGCGACATACCGCTTAAAGGAAGGCGTGGATTTATCCTCTCCGCCCTTGACTTCAACGGGTATCATCTCCGTGCCGTGCTGAATGACAAAGTCAAGCTCACCACTCTTATCAGAAAAATAGCGCGGTTCTGCGTCAAACTGGCTGCGGATCTGCTGAAGAACGAAGTTTTCAGTCAAAGGCCCTTTAAATTGATAATCACTCTTTAGAAGGATTGCGCGGTTGTCAACTCCTGCCATATGTTTGAGAAGACCTGTGTCAAACACAAACAGTTTAAAACAGTCAAGCCTGTCAAAAGCAGCGATTGGATGCTCGACTTTTGATACATTGTATACGCGGTTGAGCATTCCTGCGGAGACCAGCCACTCGATTGCTTCCTCAAAATCCCGGGCTCTTCCGCCTTCCCGGACTGCGCTGTACATGAATTTTTCGTTTTCTTTTGCAAGCTGTGTCACGATACTGCGAAAGACCATGAGAATCCGGCCGCTGTTGACTTTGCCGTTATGCTTGGAAAAATCATTTTCATAAACGGATACAAGCTCTTCCTGAATGTGGAAGATTTTGTCAGGATTTTTCTGCTGAATCCACGATGCAACACACTCGGGCATGCCGCCGATGATGAGATAGGTGTTGTATGCATCTAAAAGACGACTGTGAAAAATATCTTCAATCTGCTGATTCTTTTCAATGCTGCAATAATAGGCATAGAGGGGTGTGTCCACGGCACTCAGGTACTCATCAAAGGTTAATGGATAAATGTTTAATAGATTGACCATTCCGACCGGATAGGATTTGGGCTGTGCGAGAAGTGTGCCAGGCAGGCTGCCGGCAGCAATGATATGGTACTCGTTTGCCTTTTCCTTAAAATATTTCAGCGCATTTAACGCTTCGGGGCATTCTTGGATTTCATCAAATATGATCAGGGTCTTTTTGGGAAGAATCTGGCATTCGGCAATCAGGGAAAGCAGTTCAATGATTCTGTGCGGATTTTTGTTTCTCTCAAAGACAGATTTGAGCTCTTCCTCCTCGTCAAAGTTGAAATAGACATAGCTGTCATAGCAGCTTTGCCCGAATTCTTTCATAATCCATGTTTTTCCAACCTGCCGGGCGCCTTTTAACACCATGGGCTTGCGCGTCGGGTCGGCTTTCCAGTTGATTAAAGCCTGCATTGCGTTTCGTTTCAGGGAAATCACGCTCCTTTCTTAAGAATGGAGAAGTATCAGCGGGTTAACAGTCATAGTATAACACGTTTTTCTGAAAAAATATAACGGTTATTAACACATTTTTCTAATTAATATGGACAGAAGATAACACATTTTTCACAACTATATCGGAGTGTATTGACATCATTTGTGCTAATTTCTATAATATCATTATAACGAAAGTGAGAGAGGGGGAGAGATACGGATGCCTTTCTATTTCAGGATTTTTGCCGTTTTTGTATTGTTTGCAGTGTACGCGCTCGCCTTTTTCTGGACGACAGTGGCACTGACGGGGAAGAAACTGCGGTGGCGGTGGTATCTCGTGTTTTATGCAGGGTACTGTGCGGTGGTGTGGGCAGCGATATGCTTTATCGTTTGGATTGACAAGGAGGAGCCAATCTGGTATGAACCGCTGAGCCTGCTGATCGTGGCGCTGATACTCAGCGCGATACTGTGCTGGGTGTACCATGTACCACTGGCGAATGCGCTTGGGGCGTCGCTGCTGGGAGATTTTCTGATCTTTACAATATATGACTTTCTGGTGGCGGCCGCAGGTTTTTATTCGCCTGTTTTTGACGGGAAGTATCTTTATGTGGCGACATCGCTTTTGCTGCCTTATGTCCTGACGCTGGTATTTGCCGGTGTGATCGTGATTGTGCTGAACAGGACGGAGTTTGCCCGGTATTTTTCCAACCTGTTTCAGGGGCGTATGCGGACTGCGGTTACGCTGGTGATTTTTTTCCTGCTGACGAACCTGAAAATCCTGTTGGATTCCTTTTTTCCAGACGCGACCACCAATTTTTCATATGGCCTGCTCTGTTTCTGCCTGATTCTGTTTGCGCTGTTCTGCATCCAGTTTGGTGCCATGTACGCGGCGAGCAGGGATAAGGTCAGGGCGCAGGAGGAGACGATCGCGCAGCAGCAGGCACACATGGAGCTGCTGGAGGAGCTGCAGGGGGAGATCCGTGCGTTTCGCCATGATATTACGAATCTTTTGTCTGGGATGGCGCTCTCCGCGCAGGAGGGGGATGTGGAAGCCATTCAGGAGTTTATGCGGCGCACTGGCAGATATTTCGACGAAAAGCTGGGCAGTGAGATCCGGCAGATGGAGGGATTGTCCAATATTCAGATCTATCCAGTGCGCAGTCTGATCTCCACGAAGCTGAATCTGATGCGGCAGCGCCATATTCAGGTTGCACTGGAGATCATGAACCCGGTGACAGGCGGCAGAATGCCGACGGAGGATCTGCTGCGCTGCCAGGGAATTCTGCTGGACAATGCGATTGAGGCGGCTTCAAAGGAGGATGGGCAGATCCGGGTGGTCTTATTGCAGGATGCGGGCGAGCTGTACATGGCGATCGCCAACAACTATGATGAACAGCCTGACATCGGCGCACTCACAAAAGGCGGTTACACCACAAAGGGAAAGGGGCATGGGACGGGCCTGTCCAGTTACCGCAGGATGGTATCCCGCTGTCCGGATTGTATGACGCGCACTTACATAAAGGATAATTTCTTTGTGCAGGAGCTGCGGATTCCGGTTTAATATGTGAAAAATATTGGAATGAAGAGGGGGTAAGGACAATGATTCCTGTGTATCTGTGTGACGACGAGCCGGCGGTCAGCGCACTGTTGAAGAAGCTGATCGGCGATCAGATTATGATGATGGAGCGCGATATGGGACCGCTGCAGGTGGCGGACAATCCGGTTTCTTTATTGGAGATGCAGAGGGAGGCGGAGGTTCCGGCAGTCTATTTTCTGGATATCGATTTTCCGGGATATATGAGCGGCCTGGAGCTGGCGGTAAAGCTAAGGCAGTACGATCCGCGGGGATTTATCGTATTTATCACTGCGCACAATGACATGATGTTCGAGACGTTCCGGTACCGTCTGGAAGCGCTTGATTACATCGTGAAGGGCGAGCCTTCCGTGATGGCGGGACGTGTGAATGCGTGCCTGGAAAGTATCTGTGAGCGCCTTATGAACGAACCGGACGGAAAAAATGCGTACTGTTCCCTGAAGCTGTTTGACACGGTGCGCCATATTCCACTGCAGAAGATTCTGTATTTTGAGGCGGTGGGAAGCCGTCATGCGCTGGTGCTCCATATGGACGATGAGGTGCTGGAGTTCAACAGCAGCCTGAATCATTTTGAGGAGAAGCTGGGGGAGGCGTTTTGGAGATGCCACCGCAGCTTTCTTGTAAACCGCTCGAGGATCAGCAATGTGTGGCTGAAGGAAAATACGGTGGAGCTCGATAATGGGGAGACCTGTCTGCTGTCCCGCAAGGCGAAGGCGGAGTATGCCTCCGCCTTGCAGGGAAAGTAGCACAGCAGTGTGATGTGTGTTTAGTTGTGCCACCATTTCAACGGGTTTTTGAACATGTCAGACTTTTTTTGGTCTGACTGCTGGCTCGTCAATGACCATTTTTCCGAGCAGAGAGCGAAGAAGAACAGGCAGGAGACTGCAGACATGATATCCAGCGGGCTGAAATTCCACGCCACTTCAAGGATTTCAAAGCCGCACAGGGCAAGAAATTCAAGGAAGCTGAATATAAGTCCGAGACTCATCACATAGCCCAGGGTGTCTGCCATGAGTTTTTTGAAGCGCTCAGGCTCTTTTTTTGAGATAATTGCTGCGGTGCACAGAACTGCCATAAAGATCCAGAAATCAATCATTTTCATAAGATTCATAGTATTTTCTCCTTTTCCTGACTTGTATTTGTTGTTTTGTTTCCTGTTGAGACTACTATAGCATAAGTGTCTGCCATGTGAACCAAAGTTTCGCAGACGGCTGATTTGGATTCGCGAATGGCAGACGCAATGGGATATTGGCATTGTTTGAAAAGAGAAAGTGGTGTATACTGTAAGTAAAGTATTTAGATGGCAGGTGGTTTTAATGGGAGTTTATCTGAATCCGGGAAATAAGGGCTTTTGGAGGGCAATCCGCTCTGAGATCTATGTGGATAAGACAGGACTGATCACGCATACAAACAAATGTTTGAATACAGAAGAAGGTTTTGTATGCGTCAGCAGACCACGGCGCTTTGGAAAGTCCATGGCGCTTAAAATGCTCGCTGCTTATTACAGCCGCGGCTGTGATTCCAGGGAGTTGTTTGCAAAGTACAGGATAGCGCGCGACAATACTTTTGAGAAGCACCTGAATCAGTATGATGTGATCTATCTGAATATGCAGCAGTTTTTGATCGAGGCAGATTCAGGGAAAGTGACAGAATATCTGGAACAGGAAGTGCTCAGGGAGCTTAGGAGAGAATATGGGAAATATCTGAGCAGGCAGGACATGGGACTTGCCGCTGCACTGAGGGAGATTTATGTGGAAACAGACAGGCAGTTTATATTTCTGATCGA
Source organism: uncultured Lachnospiraceae bacterium (assembly GCA_947177165.1). Classification (GTDB taxonomy): domain Bacteria; phylum Bacillota; class Clostridia; order Lachnospirales; family Lachnospiraceae; genus COE1. The sequence goes on along the minus strand of CAMWTP010000014.1, from coordinate 40,659 downwards.
CGAGTGGGACTGTGTGATGCGGGAGAGGCAGGAGTCAGAAGCGATGCAAAAGCAATACCTTGACTTTTTGCGCAATCTCTTAAAGGATCAGGAGTATGCTGCATTGGCCTATATGACGGGGATTCTTCCTGTCAAGAAATATGGGCAGCATTCGGCGTTGAATATGTTCAGGGAATATTCGATGACAAATCAAAAAGCACTTGAGGAATATACTGGCTTTACGGAGGATGAGGTAAAAGGATTATGTGAGCAGTATGACATGGACTTTGATGAAACCAGCAGCTGGTATGACGGATATATGTTTAAGAAATACAAACATATCTATAATCCAAGGTCTGTGGTGGAGGCAATGACATGTCAGGATTTTTCCAATTACTGGACTTCCACAGAAACTTACGAGGCGCTTAAGATCTATATTGATATGGATTTTGACGGGCTGCGGTCGGACATTGTGCAGATGCTTGGCGGGGGGCGTGTCAAAGTCAATACGCGCAGTTTTCAGAATGATATGCGCAATTTCAGAACAAAGGATGATGTGCTCACTCTGCTGATTCATCTGGGCTATCTCGGATACGATTCCATGGCGGAGGAGACGTTCATTCCGAACAAGGAGATCATCGGGGAATTTGAGAATGCCATGAGCGTCGGGGGATGGTCAGAGGTCATGCGTGTCCTGAAAGCATCGGAGAAGCTTCTGGAGGACACTTTGCGTGGGGAGGCAGAGTGTGTCGCCAGAGAGCTGGACAGAGCGCACATGGAAGTGGCATCAATCCTGACTTACAATGATGAAAATGCACTTGGAAGCGCCATCGGACTGGCGTATTACAGTGCGAGGAAGGACTATAAACTGATACGGGAGCTTCCGTCAGGAAAAGGTTTTGCGGACGTTGTGTTCCTGCCGCTGCCGCACACAGACAAACCTGCGATGGTGGTAGAGTTAAAATATGACAAGTCCGTCAGTGCAGCGATCCAGCAGATCAAGGACAGGCAGTATACGCAGGCACTTGAGGACTATGCTGGCGAAATCCTGCTTGTCGGCGTGAATTACGATAAGGGGAATCCCAACAAACCGCACAGCTGTCTGATCGAGAAGGTGGAGAAAGGTAGGTGACAGCGATCATTTATTTGAGCAGTTTTTCATTTTCAGAGAAAACAGTCAGCGATCCGAATATTTATCCATATAATGTATTTGCAGACAAACGGGAGAAGGTAATGGTGTTTAACAGTCCGGTCACTGTGCTGTATGGAAATAATGCTTCTGGTAAATCCACCATGCTTAATATCATGGCGAACAGACTGCAGCTGGAGGGACAGGAGTATGCCGCCAGCAATAAATTTGGAAAAGTATTGTATTTCTCGCAGTTTGTAGAGGAGTGCAGCTACACATTAGGGGAAACAGATGACGGAAGAACGCTGAAAAAGCTTCCGCGTGGGAGCCGGTATATCAAAAGTGAGGATATCTTATACGAGATCAAGAAAATTCAGCAGGAGCAGGTTCTGGGGGATGGATATGTATACGAACATATCCGAAGGGGAATGCCCAAAGAACAGAGGGAGCAGTTCAGAGATTCCAGGGAAACAAGGCAGCAGCTGGAAAATCTGAAATTTGCGCAGGAAAAATACTCGAACGGCGAGACGACACTGCAGATGCTTGACGACTATATAGAGCCGGATGCGCTGTATCTGCTTGACGAGCCGGAAGTGTCTCTCTCGCCTGCGAATCAGACAGCACTGGCACAGCGGCTGAACCAGATGGCAAGGTTTCTTGGATGTCAGTTTATCATCTCCACCCATTCGCCGTTTATGCTGGGGACACTGCATGCAAAGATTTACAATCTTGACTCGCGTGACATGGAGGAGGCCAGGTGGACAGAGCTGGAAAATGTGCGGTATTTTTATGACTTTTTTGAAAGACACAGAGGGGAATTTCAGAAATGAAGTAAATGGGGAAAACGGAAATGCAAAAGATATTGGTAGTGGACGACGCGGAGATGAACCGCGAATTATTGAGGGAGATGCTGGAGACAGATTACGCTGTCGAGATGGCGGAGAATGGGGAGCAGGCACTGCAGAAGCTGTGCGAGCATCATGACGGGCTGGCAGCGCTTTTATTGGATCTGCAGATGCCGAAGACGGACGGTTTTGCGGTGATCGCTGAGATGATTCAGCGCGGTTGGATGGACAGCATTCCAGTGCTCATCATAAGCAGTGAGAACGCCGTCGAAATAGAGAACAAATGTTTTGAACTGGGTGTTTCGGACTTTATCCACAGACCGTTTGTGGACTCGATCGTCAGAAACAGGGTGAGGAATACGATAGAACTGTTTAACTGCAAGAATCAGCTGGAGAAAAAGATCGAAAGGCAGTCCGAGACACTCAAAAAGCAGGAGCAGATCATCAGGATACAGGCAGAGCAGCTGAGCACCGCAGAGGCATTCAGCAGATTGATGATGGAGTACCAGTCTGCGATCATGGAAGTCGAGACAAGGCTGAAAGTGCTCAATGCGATGTTCTCTGAGGAGTATAAGCGCAATCCCTTTGAATCGATCAAGAGCAGGCTGAAAAAGCCTGAGAGCATATACAGGAAGCTGGTGAGAAAAGATTTTCCGGTCACGATCGAGAATATCAAAGAATATGTCGCAGATGTCGCGGGACTTAGGGTGATCTGCTCTTTTCCCGATGATATTTACCGACTGGCGGAGCTTTTGCTCAAACAGGACGATATTATCTTGCTGAAGGAGAAGGATTATATCAAATCGCCGAAGACGAACGGATACAGGAGCCTTCATCTGATCCTGAGTGTCCCGGTCTTTCTGCCGGATGAGAAAAAGTATATGAAGGTGGAAGTACAGTTCCGCACGATCGCGATGGACTTCTGGGCCAGTCTGGAACACAAGCTCAAGTACAAGAAGAGTATCGACAATACGGAGGAGATCGAAAACCAGTTAAAGGCGTGTGCGGATTCGATCGAGGCGCTGGATTATCAGATGCAGGAAATCCGAGACAAGATTGATTATTCAGACCAATAAAGGGGAAAGGTCTAATATAGAATAAGTGTTTGCCAGTGAATGAAAGCTTCGCGGAAGGATCGTTTCGGCATGGGAGGTAAGAATGAAAAAATGTCTGTCAATATTGGTTTTAATGATCGTATGTATGCAGATGATCTCCTGTGGGCAGCAGGAGAAATCAAATACGGAAAATATCGGACAGGCTCAGATAGATGCGCCGGACATACCGGATGAGAACGGTGAACCGGCTGCAGAGCCTGAAACCAAGATGAACGCTGAGACAGCGGCAGAGACAGTTTCGTTGGATTCATTAGCGGGATATTATATCAGAGGGGTGAGTCTGCCGGATGACAGGAGCATCTCATTGGACTTTTTCATTTATGAGGAAGAAGGCTGCTATTATGGATACATGAATATGATACGGTATGAGCAGATCGAAGGACAGGAGTATCGTGAGGACTTTCAGGTCAGGCTGCTCATGGAGATACGCAGGGAACAGGATGAGATACAGGCTGTCTGCGTGGAGGATTTTTCGGAGCCGGACCATCAGGACCGCTTCGGTGCGTATCAGGAGGGAGACTTGCTGTTTACTTTGGATATGGATGCGGAGGGGCTTTGTGTTTCGTGGGAGAAGTTTGGGATTGACGGGTTGGAGGACACTCATTTTTTCCCGGATGAAGACTGTCTGTCCGTAGAACTGATCAGTCAGAGAGATATTGAAATCTTTCTGCGTGCAAGGGGAATGGAGGGAAAACTGCTTCTCCGGTATGATGAGGATGCATCTGGCATGGAGGATTATCTGGAAGTGTATTATGACGAGGAAAAAGAGACTGGCGCGGGGGTGTACTGCAATGTTGTACACATAGAGGACTACGGTACATTTCAGTATTACGGCGGATTTGATATCGCTGGATGCGAACATCGGCAGTGGGAAGATCATCGGTTTGACGTGATACATGATGGAGAAGATTTGCTGACGGTGTATGATTTCGAGAAGGAATATAACGAAAACGGGCAGATCAAAAAGCTGGAAACAAGGGGAGTGATCGAAGGGTGGAGGGATAGTCCGTATGAGGATACCATAGTCTGCGTCGAATACTTCTATCGCGAGGATGGTACTTTGGAGAGAAAAGATTGTTATTATAATGAACGGGAATTTGGAACGACGGGACAGAGCCAAAAGTATTATTATGATGAGCGGGAGCGGCTGAAATATGCGTATTTCTACATTACGCATGGAGCATTGCAGGAATATTATTTTTATGAAGGGGAATGCATGGAACCGTCCTATTGTATCAGACTGGATTTCGGTGCATTTCCCAGTACCGATTACTTTATCAAATATGACGGGGAATGAAACACGGGGACGTCACATTCTGTCCGATATCCTGCGCTTTCACTGAGACTGCGGTTTCTTTGTCTCCAGCTTTTTTAATATCGCTTCATCCATTTCATAGACCTCATCACAGAGTATCTCGATATCCTCTTTATCATGACTTGCAGTAAAATTATTTTAGAAAACAGGCTGGTATGCGGTGGGAGCGGGATGTTGTTGATTTGTTCTGATTTTGATTGAAAACGTCACATTAGTTTAGTATAATAGCAGTATTACGAAGTAAGGGGGATTTTTTATGAAGAATCATATTGTAAGAAAAACGTTTGTGGTCATAATGGCAGCGGCGATGTGCTTCGCGTCTGCCTGTTCCTCTTCGGGAACCGTGACCAACAGCGGGGGAAGCACGCAAAAAAACGTTGAGACGGCGCGCGTAGCCGATGAAGAGAGCTCTGCCGAGACGAAGAGTTCTGCTGCCACGACAGAGAGCTCTTCTAAGACAGAGAGCACTGCTGATTCACAGAGTTTTGCCGAGGCACACGATGCTTTCCAGACAACACTGGCAAAGGAAGATCATGATGACTATGAGATTCCAGACCCGCCAGAAGGAGCTTTTGACCTGGTTCACTATCCTTCCACGGTGGGAGATCTGGCAGCGTATGTGTCCAGTGATCCCGGAGACGGCGAGAAGCATCCGATGATCATCTGGGTGGTAGGCGGCTGGGGAAACGGCATTGATGATTTCCCGTGGTGTTATCCTGCATGGGATGATGACCAGACTGGTTCGGCATTCTGGCAGGCGGGTGTGCTGACAATGTATCCGTCTTTCCGCGGCGGCAATGGAAATCCCGGCTATTATGAGACACTTTTTGGCGAGGTGGATGATCTTGCGGCGGCTTACGATTACGCAGCGTCCCTTCCCTATGTCGATCCTGACCGCATCTATCTGGGCGGACACAGCACTGGCGGCACACGCGCCCTGCTCACTGCAGAGTACACAGACAAATTCCGTGCAGTGTTTGGGTTTGGCGCTGTGGACAAGATCGAGTACCACAATAACAGCCAGTTCACGTTTGACACAGACAATGAGGAAGAGTATAAGATGCGCTCCCCGATCTACTGGTTAGACAGCGTGAAGACACCGACCTTTTTGATCGAGGGAAGCGAGGGAAATGCCTCCAATTTGAAAAATATTGAGAGCACTTCCCAAAATGACAATATCCATTGCTACATTATGGAGGGAGAGGATCACTGGTCAGTGCTTGCGCCCCTGACGAGAGTGCTTGCGCAGAAGATTCTGGCAGACACTGGGGCAGAGTGCAATATCGCGATTACCCAGGAGGAGCTTGACGAGGCCATGAAGCAGGATCCTGAGATTCCATTGCCAGTGATGCAGCAGTGCACAATGGAAGATTTGGGAATAACCTTCTCCTATCCATATCTGTGGGACATGGAGGACGTCTCTGAGAATGGAGAGGTCTCATACATGTTGGTTTCCAGGTATGAGGAGGATAATATATGGGATATGTCCATGCTGCTTTTGGATGCTTACATGCCGGAGGAGGACGTGGATCTGGAGTTGGCAAAGGAGTCTTACACTGCAGATGGCTGTGATGTCGAAGATATAACAATCGGAGGCTACCCGGCAATGAAAGTCGATGCACTGATGGAAACCGATACCGGCAATGTCTTTCAGACAACATTTGTTGGGATACAAAAGGATGATATTCTGATTACATTTGAATATTTCATTCATGAAGACTTTGGTGATGATGCCGTTCCGCTGTTTGACGCGATCATTGAGAGTATTTCCTTTGAGCAGTAAATTCTTTGGAAATCGTATTGATATGACTTTTGTTTTCTGTTTTGGGGTACAGCAATAAAAACAGCCTTGTACTTCTGTTTGCCAGAGCGATTTGTCGATACACTCTGAACAGGCAGGAATACAGGGCTGTTTTTTGCAGATTGATTATTCCATAAAATCTTCCATGCCCTCAATATACCATTTGTAGGTCAGTTTTTCTCCCGTTTTTTCCTCATATTTTGCTTCCAGTGAGCCATAGAAGTACCACTCCAGCAGTTTTTTCAGGGTTGGGGCAGCACTGCTTCCATGCAGCAGACCATCGTCATCATCAAGGTATACCTCGTCCCATGCAAATTCTTCATGGTCAAACCATACCAGTGACCATGTGTTTTTATCTGTTCCGACTACTTCGTTTTCAGGGTTGGACAAATCAATACAGAGCGGACCCCACGCAGCGCCCCAGTCCCCAATTGGAATCAGATACTGGAAACTATTATCGGGCAGGTCGCAAAACTCCTGTATTTCCTTCAGTGTTTCCATCTGCTCGGAGATTTGTTCCATGCTTTTAGGAATGTCTATTTCCAGCCAGAGCACGCGAAGATTCGATTCATCGCCGCGTGCATCCGTGATGGAACAAATCTGATAAGAACCAGAAGGGAGCCGGCGGGAAGTCAGAAATGCCTTATACAGTGATGGCAATGTTATCTGATGTTCCATCTCAAAAGCTTCAATCTCCTCCTCTGTAATGGTGGAGGGCTCAAGTTCCAGGTTGGGAAACCAGCCGCGCTCCTGCAATTTTTGAAATCCATGTTCCACGAAATTTTTGTCTTCCTGGCGTATCATATCAAGGTCTCCTTTCGTAATTGAATTGTATTGTTATAAGAATAGGTTCTTACAAAAAAAATAAGATTACAAGAAACAAATCAAGAGGATTGATTTTGTATAGATAGTATATCAAATAGCGATAAAAGCGTCTATGAATTTGCACAATTTCATCAATCAGAGTTATTGATTTTTCCGTTAAACCAGATATAATAGGTAGCATATGATTTGGCGCAGGGAGGTACATATGAAAACGAAAAGCCATCAGATTTCCAATCAGATAACGGAGGGAGTGATCTGGAAGCAGCTCCTTTTTTTCTTTTTTCCGATTTTGTTCGGAACCTTTTTTCAGCAGCTTTATAACACGACGGATGCGGTGATCGTGGGAAAGTTTGTCGGGAAGGAGGCGCTGGCGGCGGTGGGCGGACCGGCGTCCACACTGATCAATCTGCTGATTGGCTTTTTTACGGGACTTTCTTCCGGCGCGACCGTGATTCTTGCCCAGTATTACGGCGCGAAGAAACAGGAGGATGTGAAGCGGACGGTACATACAGCGATTGCACTCTCGATTGCGGGAGGCGCTGTGATTATGATAATCGGGATTCTCTTTTCGGGAGTGGCGCTGCAGGCTATGAACACGCCGGATGAGATTTTCTCGATGTCTGTCGTGTACATGCGGGTGTATTTCTTCGGTGTCATTCCTTCCCTCATATACAATATGGGTTCGGGTATTCTGAGGGCTGTGGGGGATTCCAGGCGGCCGTTGTACTTCCTGATTTTGTCCTGTTTAGTCAATATTTTACTGGATATTTTTTTCGTGACGATATTGAAGATGGGTGTGGTCGGCGTGGCGGTGGCGACTGCGCTGTCGCAGGTGGTCAGCGCGCTTATGGTGATTGTGACTTTGATGCGGACGGAGGATTCCTACAGGCTGTCGGTCCGGGAGATTCGCTTTCATCCGGTTCTCCTGCACAATATTATTCGCATCGGACTGCCGGCGGGGATTCAGTCAACCATGTATTCGGCGTCCAACCTGATTATCCAGTCGAGCATCAACGCATTTGGCACAGACACGATTGCAGCATGGACAGCCTACGGCAAGGTGGATGGCATCTTCTGGATGATCATGGGTGCGTACGGTGTGGCGATTACTACTTTTGCAGGGCAGAATTTTGGTGCGGGGAAATATGACCGGATCAGGAAAAGTGTGCGGATCTGTCTGGGGATGGCGGTGTTCACCAGTATACTGCTGAGCATCATAGTGCTTGCAGGAGGACGGCTTTTCCTGCATTTGTTTACGGATGATCCGAATGTGGTTGCGATTGGTCTGGGGATGATGCGGGTCATCTCACCCAGCTATATCACCTATATCTGCATAGAGATACTTGGCGGCACGACAAGGGGCTGCGGCGACGCAGTTCTGCCTATGCTGATGACCTGCGTCGGCGTCTGCGTACTGCGTGTGATCTGGAATCTGGTGGTCGTTCCGATGCGTCCGGAGGTCTCCACAGTGGCGTTCAGCTATCCGCTGACATGGACGGTAACGTCTGTTATGTTTATTATCTATTATCTGAGGGGAGGCTGGCTGAAACGCTGCAGAGGGATGCAGTGAGAGAACATTTTCTATAATCGGTTGAGAAGTGAGAGAATTGAGGTTATAATGGAATATTGAGAATAACAAAAGTAATTTGGGAGAAACGGAGGAAATAGCAATGGAAAACAATCAAATGCCAAATGGAGAGAAACGTGGGAAATACATAGGAATCGGATTTAAGATCGGCTGTGTGATGGCAGTGATGCAGATCTTTTTTGTCGTGATGGCTCTGACAATCTGCGTTTATATGTTTCGGGATTTGATTACACAGATGCACGAGGAGAGCTGCGTCAGCGGAACAGATATGCTGGCTTATGAGCTTGACAGGGTGTCAGACAGTGCAGATCCCAATCAGGTTCTGGATGAACTCAAGCAGCGAATGGGGTGCGAGTTTACGATTTTTGTGGGAGATACCCGCGCATACAGCACGGTGACGCAGAACGGTCAGCGGGTGGTGGGGACAAAACTTTCCTCCGAGCTGAAGGAGATCGTGCTGGATCAGGGACAGAGCTATGTGGGAGAGGCGGACATTCTGGGTATCAGTTATCTGTGTTCCTATGTTCCTACAAAAGGGGAGGATGGCGAGGTTAACGGTCTGATTTTTGCAGGACTTCCGCTGACAAATGCAAAGCAGGGGACTGCCAACGTGATCAGTGTAGTTTCCATGATGAGCATTGTCACAGTTGCCTGCTGTGTGTTGTTTTTGTCTGTCTATCTTGCCAGACGGGTATCCGGTCCCTTGAAGGAGATCACTCGTGTGGCACAGCGTCTGGAAAGAGGGGATCTCGGGCTGGCAGATAAGGAGAAGGTACAGGTGAGAGTTCGTTCCAGGGATGAAATTGGTTTCCTCGGACAGATCTTTGAGGAGACAATCCGCCGCATGCAGGTTTATATCGGTGAGATTTCCGATGTGCTGGGCGCGATTGCCGACGGGGATCTGACGCTGAACGCCAGGCAGGATTACACAGGTGATTTTCAGTCAATCAGGCAGTCGCTGAACAGTATCCATTCCGCATTAAACGGCACAATGGGGAAGATCACCTCCAGTGCCAGACAGGTTTCGACAGGCGCTGACCAGATGTCCGGAACAGCAAAGTCGCTTGCACAGGGAACGACAGAGCAGGCAAGCGCTGTCGAGGAGGTCTCAGCGACGGTAGCGGACATCTCCGAGAGCGCCAGACGGACTTCGGCAGCCGCAGCAGAGGCAGGTGAGTTTGTCAATCAGGTGGGGGCGAAGCTCGGTACCAGCATGGATTATGTCAAGGAGCTGAATGTGGCGATGGAGAATATCTCCGATTCATCGGAGAAGATCAGCACAATCGTGTCCACCATTGAGAGTATTGCTTTCCAAATCAACATTCTTGCCCTGAACGCCGCCGTGGAGGCTGCGCGGGCGGGTACTGCAGGCAAGGGATTTGCCGTGGTTGCAGAGGAGGTCAGGAGTCTGGCTGCCAAGTCCGACGAGGCTGCCAAGGCGACCAAGGAGTTGATCGAAGGATCGATGTCGACTGTCGAGGAAGGCAGCCAGGCGGTGGGCAGGGTCACAGAAGCCTTAGAGCAGACTAACCAGATCGCGGGCAGTGTGACTGCCAAGATGACGACGGTTGTGGAAGCAGTAGAGAAGCAGACGGTGGCTCTCGCGCAGGTCAATGTGGGTATTGAGCAGATTTCCGCTGTAGTCCAGGCAAACTCTGCGACAGGTCAGGAGTGCGCTGCTGTCAGTGACGAGCTGTCTTCCCAGGCAGGCGTTTTGAGAAGTCTGACGAGTTCCTTCAAATTAAAGGATAATTAATCGGATATATTGAGCCCGCTGAATACCTCATTCACATTTTTTGGTAATTCCGAGACATTGAAATTGTCCAGGTGCAGCCAGCCTGCTGTCCGCTTTCGGTTTCTATGAGCACCCGGCCTGCGTCTGCGGAAGTCTTTAGAAATCTTCACTTCTGTGAGCCTTCTTTTTCCTGCTTTTGTCGATCAGGCGCTGCATCTCGTCTGCGTCCTCATCACTCAGCGTTTTCCCTTTGTAAAAGTGGCAACAAAAGCGGGCAGGGAACCGCCGAAGGTGTCTGTGACAAACTGTTCGCTCTGCTTTTGATGGAATTTCTCTTTTGGCGTTAAGACAATCACAGTGGAAAGCGGTGATACCTTAGAGGAGGACTTTGGCGAAAGTACATCACCATTCTTATTCTGGCGGGGGCTTATGTCCTGTTGTATGTGATAGCGCGGTGCGCGATAGGAAGCATGAAAAGGAGAATGGGGCAGATATGAAAGTGAAGATAGGGCGCCGGGTTTTTTCTTTATGCTGTGCAGCAATAGTTGTTTTGCTGCTGACTGGCTGTAATCCAACAGCAGGTGCTGCAGTATATGAAGTAATCTACCCATCTGGTTATAGCAGAGACTGCTATACTTATGATGAAAAAACTCCCATCGAGGGAAGTTCCTGTTATCTTCAGTGGAAAAAAGCAGATGATTACAAGGAAACCTATGACTGCGATATGCAGATTCTGCATGAAAATGGTTCTGTCTTATATGAATACCCTGATATGGGAAGCAGTACAATGCGTGGTATCCTGCAAAAAGCTGACATGATCTGGGTTTGTGCAGAACAATGGACAGCTCCTCACTACAATGGCTATGTTGAGGGATGGCTGAAAGAAAGCAATCTGTTTCTGATCGATCTGAGTGACGGCGAAATCCTGTTTCAGGACAAAGCAGGAGAAAATGAATTTTATATCACATCAGATGAAACACGATGCTATTTCTACAGCCCTGGAAAAGAAGAAAGTGAGAGGCTGTCTGGATTGATAAAGATGCCTGCGGAAAATGCGGTGATCTATTATCGGGATACTTCGGACTGGACACAGAAACACACTTTATATGCGTTTGATTATGTGGAGGAACCTGATATTGATACCAGTGGCGGAGTTGAGACCCGCATCAAATTTTATGCAGCTGAAAAACAGCTTAAAGTGGCATGGACATCTTATGAATCTGTCGGTGATGGGAACTGGGAGTACCTGGAGAAAACGGCTTATGAGATTCCACTTACTGAAAACGACACTGAGTGAGCCAAAAGTGCAGACAAGGTGGTGCGGGCTATGGCGGACAGTTTTGTTTGGGATTGCCCGGCCTGCACCTTTCAAAGAAAAGTTATTTCAAAACAAATTACAGACTGGTCTGAGCTTTTTTTGTGTTCCTGCCTCTGCAGGGGGGAGCGAAAGAACGCGAATGTGGATTGAGATAAGAGGATGAGAGGAGAGGATTTGTAATGGCAAAAAGGAAACAGCCTGTCTGGGTTGGCAAACTGCGCAGACAGCTGAATCGGGCAGGAGAGAAGGACCCGGATTTTTCCCGTTTTGGCGCTAGAAGTCACAAATATCAGCTGAAGCCGCCCGTCTCGGAGGAGACGATAGCCGCTTTTGAGAAGCGCTTCGGCATCTCCCTGCCGGAGGGGTATCGGAATTTTCTGTTGTGGATCGGAGACGGTGGGGCGGGACCCTTTTATGGCCTGTACCCGCTAAAGACAGCGGAGCCCTGTCAGCTTCCGGACTATTCTGGCGGGGCGGTTCTGCCGTTGGGCACCCAGGGCTGTACCCTGATGACCGGCCTGGTCCTTGACGGTCCTGATAAGGGGCGGGTGATCTACTACGACGAGGATCAGGGCGGTCCGCCTACCGTTATGCGGGAACCGGATTTTCTGGCCTGGTACGAGCGCTGGACCCGGGAGGCGATCGCCGGATATGACGATGAGGAGATGTACTTTGGCCTGTATCTGGACGGCAAGCCCCAGGAGCTGATGGAGCTGTATGAGCAGACGGAGGATGTGCAGACCCGCATTGAGATTGTGGAGAGCTGCTATAAATTCCAGGAGCTGCCCTCCAGGCAGAAAAATTACTTTAAAAAGGCCTGCGACGGTGAGCAGGACCCTGGGCTGCGCATGGCTCTCATCAAGATGCTGTCCCGGTTCCGCGTGCCCGGCATGGCGGAGCAGATCGGCGTCCTGTGGGACTTCGGAGCTTATCCGGAGGCTATCTCTGTCATCTGCTATGAGGGCGGCTGGGAGGCCAAAGAGACCTGGTGGCCCCGGGTGCTGGAGAAAATGTCCTGTCTGCGGGGTCAGCCTTTCTGGGATGCGTGCCACATCTTTTCCGCTTTGAAAGACCGGCCGGAGATCCGCGCCGGACTGCTGAAGGACCAGCTGTACCGGGAGGATCTGGATCAGAATGACAGAAACTTTTTGTTTACCAGCCTGAGTAAGCTCAATGGTCGGGAGGAGGTGTTGGACTACTTCCTGGACTACCTGCCCGATGAGAAAAACCATGAGCGGGCGGAGTATCACACCCTGATCTATGCCATCTGGGTGACAAAGGGTATAAAGGACTCCCGGCTGGAGCAGATCTGGGTGGCACTGCTGGACAAATTCCGCACCACCCAGGATGCTAAAGATGATTACAAGGGCAGCCAGATGCACCTGAAAAGCCTGATAAACCCTGAGAGTGACTGCTGCGCCGGGGCCAGTCATCCTTTCGGAGTGATATGCTCCAATCTGATGGGCTGTCTGGATCATTTTGGCCTGGATTACCGGGGGAGCTGGAAGCTGCTGATGGACAATCGGCGGTGGGCAGATTGGAAACAGGAGCACGGGCTTGAATCATAACCCCAGTTTGGAAGGAAATGATAGAGCATTGACCGTTCTGCCTTTAAAGGTATCCAGGTTACGCAGCTTTTCATGACTATTTGTGTCGCCAGCCGAAGGCGGCGGAGTGGAGATTTATATGGATTATAAAGAAAATATTTTACGTTACGAAGATTACTGCAGGCTCAGAGAAAGCGCTGCGTGGTTAAATTTCTCAAAAGAACAGACAGAGAAAGCACTCAATAATAGTTTATATACCGTAGTCGCTGTGGAAGACCAGCAGACTGTCGGAATGGGACGACTGATTGGTGACGGATTGTATTACATTATCGTTGATGTCGTGGTACATCCTGCCTTTCAGGGAATGGGTATCGGCAGCAAAATTGTCGATATGATGATCGCATATGTCGACCGGGAAACACCTTGCGGAGGGCGTTCCAGCATACAGTTGACTGCAGAGAAAGGGAAAGAAGCATTTTATGAGAAAAGAGGATTTAAAAGAATCCCCCACGAATTCTGTGGTTCAGGTATGCGGAAAGTTATTCGTAAATAATAAGAAATGATAACTCTTTCAGCGAACTTCTAATTTCATTCTGTTTTAATGTGCGGGAAATGACGGAATAAACTTAGAAGTTTGCTTTTTTGTGTGCAAAATCAAATCTTGTATTTGTTCTATGTCAAATCGTATATTTTTCAGGATTTCCGGATAAAATAAAACAGCGGCAGAGCATATAAAATCAGGAGTTTAGAAATTCTTTAGAAAAATTATTAGCACTCTGCCTTGACGAGTGCTAATAATGGTGTTATAACATATATATAACAAATAAAACAACAGCTCACAAGAGCTGCTACACATGTATAATAATATTAAGGAGGAATGGTTTATGTTATTACCAAGTTCAAATGTTATGAATAGTATTTTTGGAGAAAGTTTGTTTGATGATTTCTTTGAGGACTATGCACGTCCGATGCGGTCAGCTTCCCGTTACAATACCTCGACAGGTCTGATGAGGACAGATGTCAAGGAGACGGATAACGGCTACGAGCTGGATATCGATCTTCCGGGCTGCAAGAAGGAGAATGTGAAGGCAGAGCTCAGGAACGGTTATCTGACCATCAATGCCGAGACGAGCCAGAACAACGACCAGAAGGACGAGAACGGCAAGTATATCCGCCGTGAGAGATATTACGGAACCTGCAGCAGAAGCTTCTATGTCGGCGAGGATATCACACAGGAGGATATTAGGGCAAAATTTGAGGATGGTATTCTGAAAGTGTCTGTGCCGAAGAAGGAGGCAAAGCCTGCAGTTGAGGAGAGCAAGTACATTCAGATTGAAGGGTGATGCAGACATGACAAAACAGCGGGCGGCGGGGTATTCTATCCTGCCGCCCGCTGTTCTGCAATATCGTGTCCAAATCAGAAAGATGCATGGACAGCAGCGTAATGGTTATTTTCACGCGTCCGGAGCCCTGTGCACAAACAACTACTTGATACAATATCTTTCAAAGCGTATAATGGAAGCATGTAAACCATGTGGAGAATAACAGAGATATAGCAGAAAGAGAGGAAGAGATGAAAGAGTATCAATTTTACGGCTGGGAACAGGCAAATGAGCAGGCAGTGACAGACCAATACAAGGGAATCAGTACACCGATTGATCTGTATGATGCCCTGTCTGAAATCTGGTGTGCAGACACCTGTGCGCCGAGAATGCGCGGTCAATGGACAGCGGAGAATAAGACGCTGGGACAGTGTTCCATCACCGCGTTTCTGGCGCAGGATATCTTTGGCGGCGAGGTGTACGGCATACGCAGGCCGGACGGAAATTACCATTGTTATAATGTGGTCGGCGACTGCTGTTTTGACCTGACAAGCGAGCAGTTTGGCGATGAAGTGTTAGTGTATGAGAATAATCCCCGGCAATTGCGGGAGACTCATTTCGCAAAAGAGGAGAAGCGTCTCAGATACGAGTATCTGAAGAAAATGCTGGGCGAGCGATGCAGCTTACAAAAATGATGCAAATTTGATACAGTTTTGATACAAACCTGTTTTATAATAAAATGATTCATAAAGCGATGATTGGTCATGGTGGAGTGGATTGGTTCAGATAACAAAAAACTTACAAAGAAACAGGAGAGATACAAAAGTGAACAGACAAAGTAATAAAAAGACAGCCTGCGCATTGGGAGCAATCGCAATGACAATGCTTTTGACAGGGTGCGGCAGCTCTGGTGCACAGGGGACACTGCGAAGTGAGACAGAGGGGCGGACAGTCGTGAGCGTGGATTTGGAGGATAGGACCCCGTCTGCATTTCAGGAGACGGAAACACAGGAGATAGAAGATTTGCGCATGACAGGGCAGGAGACAGCAGGTGATGACAGCGCCGGGAGTGAAACAGGGGCCGCTGCATCAGAAGGCTCTGCGGTGCGAAAGCAGCCGCCGGAGGGATTTGAGCTGGTGCTGAACTCGGAGGACTGGGGGCTTTCTTTTGGGGAATCCGGCACGCAGCCTGTCGGGAACGCCTCGCCGGAGGATCTGGCGTGGTATGATGCCTATTTTATGGGCGATGACAGCGAAAAGGTAATCTATCTGACATTTGACTGCGGATATGAGAACGGCAATACCGGGCCGATATTGGACGCGCTGAAAAAGCACAATGTCACAGCGACATTTTTTGTCGTGGGACATTTTCTGGAGACGGCACCGGATATTGTGAAGCGCATGGTGGAGGAAGGACATATCGTGGGCAACCATACCTATCACCATCCTGACATGTCATCAATATCGGATCTGGAGGCTTTTCAGAAAGAGTTGGACGATGTGGCGGAGTCCTTTTCCGCGATTACAGGCACAACACTGTCACCATATTACCGTCCGCCTCAGGGCAAGGCAAATGCAGAAAATATCAGGATGGCACAGGAGCTGGGTTACAACACGATCTTCTGGAGTCTGGCTTACGTGGACTGGGATACAGAGAATCAGCCGAGCCACGATGCAGCTTTTGACAAACTCACATCACGCATACATCCAGGCGCGGTCGTGCTGCTGCACAATACGTCTCAGACAAACGGTGAGATTTTGGACGAGCTGTTGACGAAGTGGGAGGACATGGGTTACAGTTTTCGGCCTTTGTCCGAATTAGTGACGGCAAATTAGGGCGGGCGGTTTTTAACGATACAGTCAGGGTGAGAGGGTTATGAAACGGATATTTTTAGTTGAGGACGATCGGGAAATCGCCAGAAATCTTGCGCGGCTGCTTCAGACAGAAGGATTTACAATCACGCATGCACCGACACAGAAGGATGCTTTTTTAATGACTGCGGCGGGTAAATATGATCTGGCGCTGGTGGACATTTCATTGCCCGATGGAAACGGCTTTGCAGTGTGTACGGAAATCAAACAGACACAGGACATTCCGGTGATTTTTCTGACGGCTTCCGGCGATGAGGCGAGCGTTGTGACGGGGTTGAACATGGGGGCAGATGACTACGTCACAAAGCCTTTCCGCCCGCGGGAACTGGTTGCGCGGATTCACTCAGCCCTGCGCAAATACAGCAAGGCACCGGCGGTCTTTGAGATTGACGGACTGTCTGTGGACACAGCAAGCGGCATCGTGACAAAGGACGGAAAAGAGGTTTTTTTGTCGGCGCTGGAGTATCGTCTGCTGCTGGTACTGATTGGCAATCCCAGAGGCATCATCACGAGGGACAGGCTGTTGAATGAATTGTGGGACGCGGCAGGCGAGTTTGTCAATGACAATACGCTGACAGTCTACATCAAGCGCCTGCGGGAGAAGATTGAGAGCGATCCGGCGAATCCGCGTATTATACGGACTGTGCGCGGAACGGGCTATCGTCTGGGAGGCAGTGATGTTTCGGAATAGGGAGATTCGGCGGTTTGCAGTTTTATTTTTGATGATTACGATTGTCGTTTTTGTGGCGGGAGCTGGGATTGCTCCGGCAGCAGGGGGGTTGGTTCTCGTCTCTGCAGCTGTCTACGGAACGGCATTTTTCCTGTTTACCAGAACACGCTACGAGCGGATCGCAGAGATATCCGGGCAGATTGACCGCGTACTTCACAATGCGGACCGCATCGATATCAGTGGCGAGGAGGAAGGGGAGCTCTCGATTCTGCAGAGTGAGATCCGAAAAATGACTCTGCGGCTCCGCGAGCAGAATCTCGCATTGAAAAAGGAAAAAGAGCTTCTCGCAGACTCGCTTGCCGACATCGCGCATCAGCTCCGCACGCCGCTCACATCGATGAACCTGATTATATCGCTGTTGGAGAATGAGCAGAAGGAACGTGAGCGGAAGAATTTGCTGCGGGAGCTGGATGGTCTGCTCGTGCGCATGGACTGGCTGATCACTGCCCTGTTAAAGCTGTCCCGCCTGGATGCCGGGATTATCGTTTTTCAGAGGCAGCAGGTTGGCGTGATTGATCTGGTCAGGACTGCTGTACAGCCGTTGCTGATTCCTATGGAGCTGCACAATATTACGCTGCAGCTGGCTGTGCCGGAGGGGGCCGGGATTCAGGGAGATGCCGACTGGCTCGCGGAGGCGCTGCAAAATATTCTCAAGAACTGCATGGAAAGTGCGGGCGACAATGGGCAGATTGTGATTTCCTGCGAGGACACGCTGTTGTATACAGAGCTTGCGGTTCACGACAGTGGTGCGGGTATCCCGCAGGAGGATTTGCCGTGTCTGTTTGACCGGTTTTACAGGGGGGAAAATTCGGGCGCTGCGGGGTACGGAATCGGTCTGGCGCTCTGCAGGACAATCATTACCAGACAGGGCGGCAGTATCTGTGCGAAGAATCATCCGCAGGGCGGCGCAGTGTTCTATATTCGATTTCCAAAGGATTAATATATGCCAAAGTGACAATTCTGTCACAATAAAGTCACAGAGATGTAAGCGGAACGTTCTATTATGTGTGTAAAGAACTGCAAAGAACAGATTTTGCAGTTCCCGGCAAAAGTGTTATCAAAATAAGGAGGCTCACATAATGGAGTTTTTGAAGGTGGACAATTTATGTAAGGTGTATGGGAAGGGCGAGAACCAGGTCACGGCGCTCGACCATGTATCGCTCACGGTTGACAAGGGTGAATTTGCTGCGATTATCGGCACGTCGGGTTCTGGGAAATCCACGCTGCTGCACAGTATCGCCGGAGTGGATATTCCGACAGGCGGAAAGATCTATCTCGACGGACAGGATATCTATGCGGGAAACAATGAGCAGCTTGCCATTTTCCGCAGGCGGCAGGTCGGTCTGATCTATCAGTTTCACAATCTGATCCCCACGCTCAATGTGGTGGAGAATATCACGCTGCCGATTCTGATGGACAGGCGCAAAGTGAACAAAGAGCGGTTGAATGAACTGCTGGAGCTGCTCGGACTGCAGGAGCGCAGAAAGCATCTGCCAAATCAGCTGTCGGGCGGTCAGCAGCAGCGCGTTGCTATCGGGCGTGCGCTGATGAATGCGCCGGCGGTCATGCTCGCCGATGAACCGACGGGTTCACTCGACAGCAGAAACGGGCAGGAGATTATCAGACTGTTGAAGGAGAGCAACAAAAAATATGGACAGACGCTGCTCCTTGTGACGCATGACGAGAGTATCGCGCTGCAGGCGGAGCGCATTATCACGATTGCGGATGGCAGGATTGTGCGGGACAGAAGGGCAGGGCGCACGGAGCAAGTGCTTCCTGACAAACGCGGAATACGGCATGACGGGGAGAGGCAGGTGGGACAGTTATGAATATTTTTCACAAAGTCGCCCTGCAGGGACTGCTCAAAAGCCGCACCCGGACGGTTGTGACTATCATCGGCGTCATGTTGTCCACTGCGATGTTTGCAGCGATTGCCACTTTTGGAACCTCACTGGTCCAGTATATGGTCAATACGGAGATTGCGATGGGTGGAAACTGGCATGTCGCATTTTCCGATGTCGATGTGTCCGAACTTCAGCAGTGGGCAAAGGATGCGGAAGTGGCAGAGAGTACCGCATTTGAGAATATCGGGTACGCTGTCCTGGAGGGGGCAGGGGAGAAGAAAGCCGACAAACCGTATCTGTTTGTGGCGGGTTTTTTCGATGAGACGTATGATGTGCTCCCGGTCACGATGATTTCGGGCAGACGTCCGGCAAACAGCGGGGAGGTGATTGTCCCAGCAAACAGCATTGCGGCGGTGACTGGCATCCGGTTTTCGGAGGGAGATGTGCTCACGCTCGCGGTAGGAAAGAGAGTGCAGGCTGGAACAGGAATGATTTTGACGCAGAGCAATCCCTATACAGAGGGTGAGACACTCACGGACACGACGGAGAGAACCTATACAGTTGTGGGAACTTTTGAGAGGCCGGGCTTTGAGATTCGTCCGTCGGCGGGTTATACGGTAATCACGAAATCGGACGAGGAGAATCCGGCTGACAGGTGCAGCTTCTACGCAGCGCTTAAGAATCCGCGGCAGGTGCAGGCGTACGCGGATGGAAGAAGTGCGGACAGCCCGTATGCGTTGAACGAAGGGCTGCTGCGTTTTATGGGTGTCTCCGACAATAAAGTTTTTAATGCGATCTTATATACGGTGGGCGGAGTGCTGGCAGTCATTGTGATGACAGGTTCTGTATTTCTGATATACAATTCATTCCATATTTCACTGAATGAGCGCGTACATCAGTTTGGAATCCTGATGTCGGTCGGCGCGACGGGAAGACAGCTGCGGGAGTCGGTGCTTTTTGAAGGTGTTTGCATCGGCATTGTCGGCATTCCGTGTGGTGTGCTGCTGGGAATCGCCAGTATCTGGCTGCTATTGCCGGTAGTGTCCCGGAATTTTGCAAATATATTAAACAGCGGGGTTTCACTCACACTCGCGGTATCTGTTCCCATACTGGTATTGTCGGCAGTTTTGAGCCTGATCACGATTTTGCTCTCGGCATATATACCGGCGAAAAAGGCGGTGTCCACCCCTGTGATGGAGTGCATCCGTCAGACGAATGAGATCAGGACGGATGCAAAGGAAGTAAAGACAGGTAAATCCGCATGGAAGCGTTACGGTCTGGAGGGAACGCTTGCGCTCAAAAATTTTAAACGCAATAAAAAGCGCTACCGCAGCATCGTGTTTTCCCTGACATTGAGCGTTGTACTTGCCGTGACTGGCAATGCATTCAGCAAGTCATTGAAACAGCTTGCCAGCAGGTACACTGCAGAGCAGGCGGACGGAGATGTCATGTTTGCCGCGCAGGATTTATCTGAAGAACAGTTTCTCAGGATTTATGACAGGATTAAAGAGACGGAGGGAGTTTATCGGAGCACATGGCAGGCGGACCCGGTTTATTCTGCCGTGACAGAGGAACTTCCGGAGGAGTTCCTGTCCAGCTATCGCGCGGCAATGAATGATGATTCAACTGGTTCTGTGCAGCAGCTCACGTTTTATGCTATGTTCATCGAGGATGATATCTTTTATGAATTTGTAGACCAGCTGGGGCTTCCAAGAGAGGAATACAGTGGGGAGGATGGGAAAGTTTTTATCTGCGCGATGGATTCAAGGGAGCATACCACATTTTTTGCGGACAGTTCCATGAACTTTACGCTCATGTCTTCATCAGGAGAGCGGACGAGGACGATCTGCGGTACGTTTGAGGACGATTATCCTTTGGATGGCGTGTATATGCTGGAAGACGATCCGGCATACGTATTTTGCATGACTGCGCCGCTGTCGATGAAGCCGCAGTTTGACGCGGATCTGACGGCTGACGGCTGCGTGCGCATGGGAGCGCTTCTGTGGAGCACGACACCGGAACAGACGTTAGCTGCTGTGCAGGCGGTCCTGACGGATGAGGATGCGACGAGAGATTATTTGCTGCTCAATCTCTCCCAGGCATTTGAACTGTTCCGCAATCTCACTTTTGTGATTGATGTGTTTACGTATATTTTCGTTTTTATGATTGCCCTGATTGCTGTCGCAAATGTATTCAACACGATCTCCACCAATATCAGGCTGCGCAGGCGCGAACTTGCCATGCTGCGCTCGGTGGGAATGTCAGACCGCAGTTTCAACAGCATGATGCGGTTCGAGTGTGCGTTTTACGGCATGCGCACGCTCCTGTACGGGATACCGGCTGCCGCGCTGTTGTCGTGGGCGATTCACAGGACAATCGCATCGATTGAGGAGATGGATGATGTTGCTTTCTCATTTCCGTGGGCAGCGATGGGAATCAGTGTGCTGGGAGTGTTCGGCATCGTATTTATCACAATGATGTACGCAGTCAGCAAGATTAAAAAGGAAAACATTATTGATGCGCTGCGGGACGACAATGCGTGATTTGCACAAAAACAACCCCTCCCCCGGCTTACACAAATAATTGGTCTGGGATATAATAAATTTCAGTACTGCGTCTGGATGGCGTGCGTACTGAAATTTTTTGTATAGGGATAGCAGCCTGATTATATATTACTGAATGAAAAGGAGAGGCAATGAGAAAAAAATATTGGCATTGGGGAACTATATGGGGCGTTGTCGTTTTGACAGTGATGGGTGTGCTTTCGGGCTGTGCTGCCAGTGAACACCCAGACGGCGGCCTGCAGCAGCCGCAAAAGCGCGACGGAGTGGTTGTGGCGATCTCCTCGGAGCCTTCCACGCTGGACCCTGTCCAGGGCTGGGGGCACGGAAATACGCCTCTGATACAGAGTACGCTCATCAAATACCGCAGTGACATGAGTTTTGAGAATGATCTGGCTGTTGCGTATCATCTGGATGCGTCCGGTCTGGTGTGGACATTTACACTGCGTGACGACGCAAAGTTTACGGACGGGGAGGCAGTCACCGCTGATGATGTTGTGTTCACGTTCGAGACGGCAAAGGCGGCGCAGGCTTCCGTTGACCTTACGTTTATGGAGACAGCTGAGGCAGTAAATGACACAACTGTCATATTTACCCTGTCCAGACCGACTTCTGTGTTTCTCAATACGATTGCGTCTGTGGGAATTGTCCCGGAGCATGCTTATGGCGCGGATTATGGGACCAGTCCTGTCGGATCCGGTCCGTGGAAGTTTGTCCAGTGGAATCCGCAGGAGCAGCTGATTCTGGAGGCGAACGAGGACTATTACGGAACAGTTCCTTCTATAAACAAAGCGACAATCGTTTTCATGACTGAGGACGCTGCGTTTGCCGCTGTTCAGGCTGGTCAGGTCGATGTGGCACTGACGGCAGCGACGCTTGCTGCCACGGAGATTAGCGGTTATCACGCTGCGCGCGTCACTTCCGTCGACAACCGCGGCTTCACACTGCCGATGCTGCCAGCGGAAGGGAAAGTCACGCAGAGCGGGTATCCGATTGGAAATGACGTGACCTGCAATCTGGAAATCCGTCAGGCCATCGCGTATGCCATTGACCGTGAACTGGTCGCCGACACGGCGCTGAACGGATTTGCGACACCATGTTATTCTGAGAATGACGGTATGCCGTGGAACAATCCAGAGGTTGTGATTGACACGGATGTGGACTATGCAAAGAAGCTGCTTGCAGATGCGGGCTGGACGGACACGGACGGGGATGGCGTTGTGGAGAAGGATGGTGTGGAGGCCTCCTTTACCGTGCTGTATCCCAGCGGGGATTCTGTGCGTCAGGCGATTGCTTTTGCCGCGGCTGAGCAGGTGGCGGATGTCGGCATTCACATCACTGTGGAGGGAACCAGCTGGGATGATCTGGCAAAGCGGATGTTTTCTGATGGTGTCATGATGGGGTGGGGCGCTGCCAATCCCTATGAAAGTTATTGTCTGTATCAAAGTGGCGGTGCTTTTAAGGATGATTTTTATAATCCCGAGGGATATCAGTCGGAGGAGACGGATCGGTATCTGTCGGCTGCCATGGAGGCGCTGACGACGGAGGAGGCGTACCGGAACTGGCAGCTTGCCCAGTGGGACGGCGTGACGGGGACATCCATGAAAGGGGCCTGTCCGTGGGTGTGGATCGTCAATGTGGACCATCTGTACTATGTGCGCGACGGGCTTGATATTGGTGCACAGCAGCTCCACCCGCATGGTTCTTCCATGCCGTTGCTCCAGAATCTATCGGAGTGGAAGTGGGAGGAAGCAGGACAATGATACATATAATTCGTGTGATCTCACTGCTCTTTGCAGTCAGTGTGATCTCCTTTGCGCTGATGAGTGCCTCTCCGGTCGATCCGGTGCAGCAATACATTATGGGAATCGGACCAGTGTCGGAGGAGCAGCGCTCTGAGATCGAGGCGTACTGGGGGATTGACAAGCCTCCCGTAGAGCGGTACTTTAACTGGCTGTCAGCTTTGCTGCACGGGGATTTTGGGACATCACTCCTGTACCGGCGTCCGGTGATTGAGATTATCGCAGAGCGTTTTCAAAATTCCCTCGCCCTCATGATGTGCGCGTGGGTGTTTTCGGGAGTCATCGGTTTTTCGCTGGGCTGTGTGATGGGCATGAACCGGAATAAATGGCCGGATAAAATGATCAGTAAACTCTGTTATCTGTTGAGCAGTGTGCCGACATTCTGGCTCGGGCTCATATTTCTCATGGTCTTTGCCGTGATGCTTGGTTGGTTTCCGGTTGGTTTCTCGACACCGATCGGCATGCGGAGCAGTGAGGTAACGATCTGGCAGCGCCTGCATCATCTGGTGCTTCCGGCGTTTACGTTAAGCCTGATGTCTTTTTCCAATATTGCGCTGCACACGAGACAGAAAATGATCGATGTGATGAACAGCGAGTATATTCTGTTTGCCCGCGCCCGCGGTGAGAGCCGGTGGACGCTGTTCTGCCGCCATGGTCTGCGCAACACAATACTCCCTGCGATAACACTGCAGTTTGCCTCCTTTGCAGAGCTTTTTGGCGGTTCTGTGCTGGCGGAGAATGTGTTCTCCTATCCGGGACTGGGCTCGGCCGTTTCCGCGGCGGGACTTCATTCCGATGTGCCGCTTTTGCTTGGAATCACACTGTTTTCCACGCTGTTTGTCTGTGTGGGAAATACGATTGCGAATCTGCTGTACGGGGTGATAGACCCCAAGATGCGGGAGGTGGGCAGATGAGTCAGAAAAGACGCAAAAAGGGATGGAACCATCGGACAAAAGCACTCATTTTGACAGTTATGCTGGCAGTTCTGATGCTGGCGGTCTATGCGCTTGGTCTTCTGATTTCGGAGGAGGCGGTGCGTACGGATGTCCTGCATGCGAAACAGCCGCCCTCGTGGGGGCATCTGTTTGGCACGGACAATCTGGGACGGGATCTGTTGATGCGCACACTCAAAGGGTTGTCTGTCAGCATGACAGTGGGGGCTGCGGCGTCCGGTATCAGTGCAATGATCGCCATTTTGGTCGGTATCGCGGCGGCGATGGGTTCAAAGTATATGGACGGAATTATCAACTGGGTGATTGACTTGATGATGGGGATTCCGCATACGGTTTTTATCATATTGATCTCATTCTCTCTTGGAAGAGGGCTGAAAGGATTGCTGGCCGGTATCGCGGCAACACACTGGACGAGCCTTGCCCGGCTGATACGGGGAGAGGTGCTGCAGCTTCGCAGTCAGCATTACATCGCAGTCTCACGCCGTCTGGGGAAATCAGGAGGATGGATACTGATCCGTCATTTACTGCCGCATCTTTTGCCGCAGTTTCTGGTGGGGCTGATTTTGATGTTTCCCCATGCGATACTGCACGAAGCGTCCATCTCATTTCTTGGTTATGGATTGCCGCCGGAACAGCCGGCCATCGGCATTATTCTGGCTGAGAGTATGCGGTATCTGTCCTCCGGCATGTGGTGGATGGCGGTGTTTCCGGGGCTTTTGCTGGTTTTGACGGTTCTGTTGATTGACCGGCTGGGGGAAAATCTGCGGACCGTGATCGACCCTTACAGTGCGCAGGAGTAGAACGTGTATACTGCGAAAGCCAAATGATCTGCTGTGTTTTGTGAGCGTTAATTGTTTCGAAGAGGTTGCTATATGGAAAAGATGACGGGAAAGAGGCAGGGACATGATTTCTCCCTTCTTGAGATTTGCGACCTGTCGGTTTCTTTCAGAATGTATGACAGTGCGCTGGGGCAAAGAGACCTGCAGGTAATATCGAATTTAAGTATAAAAGTGGATGCAGGGGAAATTCTGGCAATCGCCGGTTCGTCCGGTTCCGGGAAAAGCCTGCTTGCGTCAGCGATACTGGGAATCCTGCCGGAGAACGCAATCGTCGCTGGAGATGTGCGTTATAACGGTCAGAAACTGATACCAGAATTACAGGAGAAATTGAGGGGAAAAGAGATGGCACTTGTGCCGCAGTCGGTCGCTTACCTTGATCCGTTGATGAGGGCGGGAGCACAGGCCGATGGACACCAAAAGCCGCGTCCCACAGCGAGGAGAAAGGAGATTTTTGGGCGGCTTGGACTGCCAGAGAACGCAGAAAGCCTCTATCCGTTTCAGCTCTCTGGCGGTATGGCGCGCCGCGTGCTGGTCTCCACGGCACTGATTGCAGATGCGGGACTGATTATTGCCGATGAGCCGACACCGGGTATGAGTCTCGATCAGGCTTTGGAGGCGCTGAAGCTGTTTCGGGAGATGGCGGATGATGGGAAGGCAGTGATTCTGATTACGCACGATATCGATTTGGCATTTGCATTTGCGGACAAGATTGCGGTTTTCTATGCGGGAACGACGGTGGAAACGGCCAGCGCTTTGGAATTCCGCACGGGGCCGGAAGCGCTGCGCCACCCCTACAGCAAAGCGCTCTGGAGGGCATTGCCGCAGAACGGTTTTGAACCAATTGCAGGTTTTCAGCCGTATGCGGGGAATCTGCCCAAGGGGTGTCTGTTTGCTCCGAGATGCAGCTGCAAGTCGTCCCAATGTGAGCAGGAAGCGCCGCCTGTGCGGGAGCTGCGCGGCGGGGAAGTGAGGTGCTTTTATGCGACTTGAGGCAAAAAGTGTGCGTTTCCGTTATCATAAAAAGCAGCCGTGGGTCTTGAAGGACCTGGACTTTAGTATAGAGCAGGGGGAGCGTGTCGGCCTGCTTGCGCCCAGCGGTTATGGCAAAACGACTCTGGCAATGCTGCTCGCAGGCTATCTGGTATCTTCGGAGGGGGAGATTTTGCTGGATGGAAGGCCGCTTCCTGAGAAAGGTGTCTGTCCGGTACAGCTTATCTGCCAGCATCCTGAGCGTGCGGTCAATCCCCGCTGGAGACTTCGGAAAGTGTTGGAGGAGAGCGGTCAGATACAGGAGGATATGCTGGCTTCCCTCGGCATTGAAAAGGAGTGGCTGGAGCGGTTTCCAAGGGAGCTGTCAGGAGGAGAGCTGCAGCGGTTTTGTGTGGCGAGAGCTCTGATGAGCAGTCCTTCGTTTCTGATATGCGATGAGATCAGCGCGATGCTCGATGTCATCACACAGGCACAGATCTGGAACAGGATATGTGACACGGCAGGGGAACGCAATATGGGGGTTGTTGTCATCACACATAATCGTCCCCTGGCAGAGCGGATCTGCAGCCGGATCTTTGACTGTTTAGCCGCTCTGCCTTAGCTGTTATCAATTTCTCATAGCGCAGTCGAATAATGTGTTTTTTGCATGGAAATCGTGTGCTATATTGCACAAAGTATTGTTTTTATGTTAGAATGTGTTTTAATATACTAAATTTGATAACAAGATGGGGGTTAACGAATGAGGTCAGGTAAGACAACAGAAAACATTAACACACAGAAGCGCAGTATCAGGCAGATTATTATCCGCTATGTGACATCGTTATCCGTTTCCTTAGGAGTGATATTGGTCATTTTGATGATTGTCACATCACTTATCTCGACATCGTCTGTACTTCGCGAAAACCTGCAGGTCACAGCACGGATTTCAGCGCAGAACATCAGCTCCAATATTCACCTGCTGGCGGACCGGATGGACAACATGGCACAGAAGTCAGAGTGGTCTGATGCAGGGAAGTCGGCTGAGGATCTGCAGATGCTTATAGACCAGAGCAAGGAGCGCATAGAGTTTGTGTGGATCGCCGGTTACGATACTGCAGGGGGGAAGCTGTATGGCGACAGCGAAGCACCGGATTCCATCGCAGGGAAAGACTATTATGATTATCTGGGAGTCACACAGAATCTGACAGTCGGAAATCCAGAGTATGCAAACGGGCTCTGGCAGCTCAGTGTCGGCATTCCGATTTTGGATGAGGAGGGAACTGTCTTATATTATTTAATAGGAAGTTATAAGTATGATATGCTCAATGATGTGCTGTCAAACATTAATATCGGTGCTAATGGAATGGCGTATATTGTGGACAGAGAGGGAGCGATCATCGCGGACAAAAATGTGACAGATATGGGAGTGGAGAGGAATCTGTATGATCTGTATGCATCTTCTGCAAACCGGCGCATTTTTGACGATATGCTGGATTTTCGGACAGATGTGGAATCCATGTTTTTAAAAGGAGTACAGCATTATACGGCGTATTCGCCGATTGCGGGGACGAACTGGACACTGATGATCGCTGCGCCCGGAATGGATTTTTTGGGAACACTGATGTGGTCGGTTGTTCTCAGCATCGTCGTTATCGTGGCGCTGCAGATTTACACAACAAAGCGGACTGTCCAGATTGCAGACCAGATCGCTGGTTCGCTTGCG
The DNA here is from genome assembly GCA_947177165.1 of uncultured Lachnospiraceae bacterium. GTDB lineage: Bacteria > Bacillota > Clostridia > Lachnospirales > Lachnospiraceae > COE1. Next base: position 12,847 of record CAMWTP010000014.1, on the reverse strand, counting down.
CTTGCGACAGACCGTCTGACCTTGCTGGCGGCTGGGAATCTGAAGGATGAGGTTGTCTTTGCGGACAGCAATCACGAGGCGGAGGTGCTCACGACAGCGCTTTCCCGCACTGTGATCAGCTTGTCCGTATATATTGACAGCATCACAGATTATCTGGGATTGCTGTCTTCGGGGGATTATTCCCGGAATGTGGAGGGAACGTTTGACGGGGATTTTGCAGCGATACGCGAGGCTATGAGTCTGATTACGGATTCTCTCAATGAGACCATGAATCGCATTAATCAGGCGTCGGCGGCGGTGCGGAGCAATTCTTCTGAGACGACAGAGTATGCAAGGAAGCTGTATGACGGTTCTATTGAGCAGTCGGCTGCCCTGAAGCGGCTTACGGGAAAAATGGATTTGATCACGGACAAGACCAGTGAGATTGACAAGAATGCACAGCGCGTAAAAGAAAGTGCAGACCGGGCAAGGACGCGTGTGGATGAAGGACAGCGGCAGATGGGTGATATGCTCGGGACGATGGACAGCATTCACCGCGATATGCAGGAGATTATCACGATCAGTCAGTTGATTGAGGATATTTCCTCACAGACAAGCCTGCTGTCACTGAACGCTTCGATAGAGGCTGCGCGGGCAGGGGAGGCCGGTAAGGGCTTTGCGGTTGTGGCGCAGGAGATTGGGAAGTTGGCACAGCAGACTGCATCGGCGCTTGAAAAGACAGGAGAGATAATCGGAAAGGCAAGCATGTCCATCGATCAGGGCATGAGGACAGCGCAGGATACGGCAGAGTCATTCCGCAATGTCAGTCAGGCGACAAGTGAGTTTATGGAGATTTCTGACAATCTGATCCAGATTACGCTGCAACAGAAGGATGCAATCGACATGGCATCGCGGGAGGTGCAGTCTGTGTTATCCATAGCAGATACCAACCAGCAATTTGCGAAAGAGACGGACGAGACGGCAGCGGTATCACTACAGCAGGTGGAGGAACTGGAGCAGATTGTATCGATGGTGAAGCTGAGGAACAAATAGACGAGAAGGCGGGGTGAAGGAAATGAGTCGGATAACGATAATGGTATTGTGTGCGGTCTTTATTTTGACCGGAATGCTGTCAGGGTGCGGCAGCACGAACGGTTTAAAGGATGGGTTCTATACCGCTGAAATGTCAGAATTTTCCCATGGATGGCAGGAATATCTGATCATACAGGTCAAGGGTGGAAAGATTGTCTCAGCCGAATATAATGCCAAGAATGAGAGTGGATTTATCAAGGCGTGGGACAATACTTACATGAAAAACATGATGTCAAAGCAGGGAACATATCCGAATAAATATACGCGGGAGTATGTGCAGCAGCTGATCGACGGGCAGAAAAATACGAACGTGGATGTCGTCACGGGTGCAAGCAATTCGGGACAGAATTTCGTGAAGCTTGTCGGGGCTGTCCTGGGACAAGCTGCTGCGGGGGACTCTGCAGTAGCGGTTGTGGAATGATTTCCCCTGTCCGCCTTTCCGGCGGCAGGGTTTTCCGCTATAGAACGTGAATAAAAATAACGCCCTTGGAAAAGGGCGTTATTTTTTAATGAACCAGTTCGAATTTTTGAACCATTTTATTTAGGAGCTCAGCCCGTGTTGCAAGTTCCTCTGATGTGGCGGAGGTTTCCTGCGACGCAGCGGAGTTGTCCTGGATTGCACGTGCGATTTCATCAATACCAACGCGGAGCTGCTCCATATTTTCTGCCTGGACTGCTGCGTTTTCGGCAGTCTTTTTAATCATCTCATTTACGTGATCGACTGCACCTACGGATTCTTTCAGTGAATTCATGGCATCAGTGGCGATTGTGTTTCCTTTGCTGATTTCCTCCATGGAAATCTCGATGAGATCTCTTGTAGAGCTTGCTGCTTTGGAGCTTTCCAGTGCGAGTTTCCCGATCTCGTCCGCGACGACTGCAAAGCCTTTCCCTGCTTCGCCAGCGCGGGCAGCTTCAATGGAAGCATTGAGTGAGAGAAGATTGGTCTGGTCGGCAATCTCCTCGATCGTCTGGATAATGCCGACAACCTGCTGTGATGTCTGGCGGATTTTGTTCATTGCATCCATCATCATCGTCATCTTTTCCTGATTCTGTTCGATCATTGCAGTGACTTTATCCGTTTCCTTCGCGGATGCTTCCGCATCCCTGTGGCTTTCCTCCACATGATCCGCAACCGTATTTGTCGTTGCTGCGAGCTCCTCCACAGAAGCTGCCTGCAGTTCGGAACCTTCTGCAATCAACTGGGCGGCGGACGCCAACTCAGAGGCACCTATGGATACACGCTCAGAAGTTGTATTGATACCTTCCATAACCTCATTCATGGAAGAAGAGATGTTGAGCAGGGCTGTCTTAATCTTCTGGAACTCTCCGACATAGTCATTTTTCAGACTGATTCCCAGTTTACCGTCTGCAATCTGAGCAAGCACTTCAGCGGTCTCGTCTATGTATGCAATATATTGTTTTAACCGGGCAACTGTCTTTCCGATGGATTCGCCCAGCTCGCCGATTTCATCCTCTGAATCAATGCTGAGATGCACATCCAGATCGCCTGCAGCAAGCTGTTGCGCTGTGTGGTTCAGTTCCAGGATCGGTCTGGTCAGGTTTGCGGCGCTCTTTCTGATGCTGAGTGCAATGAGTGCGATTCCAATTGCAAAGATCACGATCAATGCGATGACCATGAGGATCAGCAGCGAATAGTATTCGGTCAGAGGCAGGTTGCTGAGTACGATATAACCTGTGTCGCCTACAGGTGATACGGAACCGTATTTTGCCACACCATCGACAGTGTACCGCAGAAACACGTCGCTGCCTGAAAGCACTGCATCTACAACATTCTGGGATATTTTGATGTCTGAGATATTTTTCTGCACAATGTCACTCTGCGGATGATAGATGAAAGTACCACTTCCGGACAGCAGCAGCATATAGCCGTTACGTCCGATTTTGTATCCGCTCATGACTTCTGTCATATGTTCCATGGAGATATCCATTCCGACAGCACCGATTGCGATGCCTGTGGCATCGTCATAAACGGGGGATACTGCACTCAATATCATTTTTCCAGTCGAGGAATCAACGTAAGGCTCTGTCAGAATTGTTCTGCCCAGATCGATACATTTGTACCATTCACGGGTTGTGACATCCCAGCCTTCCCCGGATGTAAATCCATCCGACTGTGTCAGGACGCTTGCGTCAAGGTCAGAGATCCACACAGCCATCGTATTTTCGGGATCAGTGTCTGCGATGCTTATGAGATTGGCCCTGACAGTGTCCATGTTGTCCGCTTGCAGAATATCGTCGCCGGCTCCAGTCTGCAGCATGACATCTTTTATTTCAGGATTGACGGCCAGCTGCTCCACGCCTCTGGTATACTGTTCCAGAAATCCGGTCAGCTGTTTGGCGGCGGCACTTGACTCCAGTGTCAGTTCTGTCTCCTTGGATGTCATGATGGTCCATCCTACCATGACGATTGCAACGATTGCGACAATAAGGAATACGAGAATTACACTTTTGCCGATCTGATACATGATTTCGTCTGCAATCCGCTTCCGGGATCTGGTTTTTTTGTTTTGTGCGCTCATTTTGAACCCCCTCCATGTGTTATTTCATAACTATTTGATAGTCATACAGTTATGCTTGTTCTTTCTATATTGTATCGCTATTTTTGTACTAATACAAGAAAATAATTTACAATTTCTTTATGATTACTTAATTGTTTTGATTTTAGATGAAATTAACTGACAAAAAGGATGGCAGACAGTGTAACGTTTTCTTCGGGTTTCGAAATGCAGCTATTTTATCAAATGTTTCACATTAATCTAAAAATTGCGGTTCCATGCCGCTTTTAGACTATAGTTGGTGAGGCACATACGTACCTCATTCCCAAAATAAAATTACACTGTCAAGGTCGGCAAAAATTGTTGATAAAATCAAATTTTCATGATACCATATAGCATATATTTGCGGATGTGTAGTTTTTTGTGTGATGCATTACAAGGGAGGAGACAGGATGGACAAGAAAAGCGGACTTTCCATGGAAAAAGTGATTGTTATTGACTTTGGGGGTCAATACAATCAGCTTGTGGCAAGGCGTGTCAGGGAGTGCAATGTATATTGCGAGATTTATTCGTATAAGACAGACATCGAACAGATTAAGGAGATGAAGCCGAAGGGAATCATACTGACGGGCGGGCCAAACAGCTGCTATGAGGAGAATGCCCCCAGTTACTCAAAGGAACTGTTCGAGTTGGGCATTCCGGTGCTGGGACTGTGTTATGGTGCACAGCTTATGATGTTTCTGCTGGGCGGTAAGGTTGAGAAGGCGCCGGTGCGCGAGTACGGAAAGACGAAGGTGCATGTGGACAAGGCATCACCGCTGTTTTCTGATGTGGAAGAGACGACGATCTGCTGGATGAGCCATTTTGATTACATTTCCGAGACTGCACCGGAGTTTTCCATTGTGGCGCACACTGCTGATTGTCCTGTCGCAGCGGCGCAGTGCCAGGATAAAAACCTCTATGCGATCCAGTTCCACCCGGAAGTGCTGCACACGGTTGAGGGAACCAAAATGCTCTATAACTTTGTGCGCGGTGTCTGTGGTTGTGCGGGAACATGGAGAATGGATTCCTTTGTGGAGGAGTCTGTGAGGCAGATTCGGGAAAAAGTGGGAGATGGAAAAGTGCTTCTTGCGCTGTCGGGCGGTGTGGATTCCTCAGTGGCAGCGGGGCTGCTCTCACGGGCGATTGGCAGACAGCTCACCTGTGTGTTTGTCGACCACGGATTGCTGCGCAAGAATGAGGGCGATGAGGTTGAGGCAGTATTTGGTTCTGAGGGGGAGTTTGACCTCAATTTTATCCGTGTCAATGCGCAGGAGCGCTATTATGGCAAACTCGCGGGAGTCACTGAGCCGGAGGCGAAGCGAAAGATTATCGGCGAAGAGTTCATTCGTGTGTTTGAGGAAGAGGCGAAGAAAATCGGAGCGGTGGATTTCCTTGCGCAGGGAACGATTTATCCGGATGTGGTGGAGAGCGGTCTGGGCGGTGAGTCGGCTGTGATCAAGTCACATCACAATGTAGGCGGGCTTCCCGACTATGTTGACTTTAAAGAGATTATTGAGCCGCTTCGCGATCTGTTTAAGGACGAAGTGCGCAAGGCCGGGCTAGAGCTTGGTATTCCTGAAAAGTTGGTTTTCCGTCAGCCATTTCCGGGACCGGGGCTTGGGATACGGATCATTGGAGAGGTCACGGCGGAGAAAGTGCGCATTGTGCAGGATGCGGATGCGATTTATCGGGAAGAGATCGCGAAAGCCGGACTCGACAGGAGCATAGGGCAGTATTTTGCGGCGCTGACCAATATGCGAAGCGTTGGTGTCATGGGGGATGAGCGGACTTATGATTATGCGGTGGCGCTGCGCGCGGTGAATACGGTTGACTTTATGACGGCGGAGTGCGCGGAGATTCCGTTTGCGGTGCTGCAGACGGTGATGAGCAGGATTATTAATGAGGTGCGCGGGGTGAACCGGGTAGTGTATGATCTGACTAGCAAGCCGCCGGGGACGATTGAGTTCGAATAGACGATTTTGACGCTGGAAGCCTGTATTTATGCAGGTTTCCGGCGTTTTAATTTGTCTGTGGTTCTATTCTGGTTCTAAAGTTGAAGTACTTTCATATATCTTTAACTATCTGCAAGGTATGTATGTCTCAAAATATAGTTACAGCAGAAGCATTTAGAACCAGAAGATGGTAAGATGAAATCGTGTATTTAGGAAAGCCGGAGACATTTTAATTTGTATAAAAGGGGCTTCTGGAAAACAATTGCACTTTTGCAGTCGTTTGTTTAGGTTGTTTTCTATATAGCTGATGGGTGTTAATTGATAATTTAATTAAGAGATAACAAAAGGGAGCATTCCGGGAAACTGGGATGCTCCTTATTTTAATTTAAGGAGGATTTATGACTATGAACAAACCAATGACAACAGAGGATCTGTTTAACAAGATTCAGAATATTTTGAAAGAGAAAGGAAAGCTCCCGGCTATTCTTGACTATGGTCTGGCGACTCGCAGTCCAGTACCGATTAAAACGTATGAATTTGATCTTGTCAATAAGCTTGCCCTGGGAGGCAGTGAAGGTATTTATCTGGATCTCTGGATTGAGTATTATGTTAATGGCAATAAGGAAAAAAGAAGGCTGGGTACATTTAAGACACTGCATGAAGATAATGATGCAATGCATGTCATGGCGGGACTGCTGGCTGATTTTACCATTGAGGGACATGCATATGTTAGTGAGCACCTCGACGATTTCACATGGGAGGGCGTGGATGTCCATGCACTTGATGAAAATGGGAAACGCTACAGCTGGGGATATACCTGCTGTGACATGGAAGCAGCACTGCAAAAGAAAGATGAACTGCTGAAAAAATACCCGCAGGTAGTCGTGAGAGATAATACAACAAGGAAAGAAGAAATGTTCAGCCAGGATAGTTCAGAGCATAAAGGAAGCAGTGACTAGCTGAACAGAGGACAGGTGCCTTCATGGAATGACGGTGGGTTACTGAAACGAAAACTGCATATCTGCAGGAAAACATATTTGTATATATAGATTGGAGAAAAATATATGTTAAAAAGGATAATTTATCTCTATAACAGATACGAGGGAATCATAGACTCATACCGTGGGGACAGGACAGACTGGAAGGAAAAATATAACCAGTTAGAGATACTTGTCAGAGATGTGACTGAATTAAAGATCAGACATTGCAGGAATCTTGCATTTTACAGTTGGCTCAGATTAGCGCTTATCAGGGAAGTGAGGGAGGAACTGATACGTGTCTTTCATCTGGCGTATGATAAATAAAGGTTTTGGAGGTGAAGTATGAAAGAAAAGAGAAAATAATGCAGATTGATATGTTACATTGGAAGATTCTTTAAAAACCTTAGAGCAGACGAAGCTGAGTAAACCAAGGGCAGAGAAGTCATTTCGGGCAGAGACAGGGAAAAGACCTGTATATCACAAAGGAAAACGCAGATCAATAAGTGATTATTGGACATGTGGAAACTGCAATACGACATTCGTCTATTCAGTTTGTGAGAATTATTGTCATCATTGTGGATACAGGCAATTGTGAGATAATCCAAGATGTCTGACAAAATAACGATTTGGAGGATAGGAAATGTGATAATACCCAGATATATTGATAAGAAAATTGACAGATTAAATTCACTGCTTGACCAGGCGTATAGGGTAAAATCGGAAATTGAGACATGGGCAGAGAAAAAGGGAATAAATACTTCTGATACAGACTGGTATGAAAACGTCATAGATGAAAGCAGTGCCGTAATTGGAATCAGTAAAGAGAGCTTATATGAATGAGAATAAAAATTAAGCTGGCAAAATCAGATTTACGGTAGCATGTTTGACTCATAAGGGCAGTAGGGGTGGTTCAGACCGGGGGATTTTCTGTTAAGGATGTATATGTGAAAAATTGAAAATATCCGGTAGGGACGTTTCATGCGGCGGAGGGGGTGAGCTATGTTGAAGTACGCAAACCGTATACATTTTATACATCACAAAATGTATACGGTTTATAAAACATAAAATGCAGACTATTTCTACGCATAAAAAATGTCAGTTAGTGATTGGATTTATGTCATTATATAGTGATATACTCTGATTGGATTGGAGGGAATAAGGTGATTCAGATTGATTTTAGCAATATCAATGATGAGATTGTCTATGAAGCTTTTCATGTCGAAGGTAATGAATCGGAGGCTTTGAACGACAGCTATTTAGAGCTATATGAACTGCTTGGACGGGATGCAATGCTCAAAATATTTACGCATTTTCATGGAGACAAAATAGATTGTCCTATGCGGCTGTACCGTCCAGAATTCATTGCTGATCTTGCAAAAGGTGAAAATGACAGGCGTGAAAGAGCCAAAATTGCAAGGGCAGGCGGATACTCAGCAAGGGTGATAGAAGGGTTGCTGAATAAACGCCGGAAGGAAAATGAGACAGAATAGAAATACATACTACTGGGAATAAAAATTTCTTGTATTTATGTATCATACGATTAGGGGCAGATGGGAATTGTCTATCACAAATTGATTATGTATTACAGTTCAAAGAAGTTTGTTGCAATATTTGTTTTGGGGGATTACATGCTCCGATTTTAGGATTTTTCCAAGACATATTTGGTAAGAAACGGGAAAAGGATGGAGATTGTTCCAAACGGCAGTTTCTATCCTTTTAAGGAAGCAAGGGAGGGATTATTATGTTTTGCTCAAATTGTGGAAGTAAGGTTAACGATGGGGATGTATTCTGTGTGAAGTGCGGAGCTAAACTGGACAAAGAAGTTGAAAAAGCCTGTTAAGGAAAAGGCAGTATATCTGACAGGTATACAGGCAGTGACCAGGGGGTACAGTATTGCATTTCGTACTGTCTGGAAGGGTGGCAGACACCGGACAGGCATAAAAACAGAATCATGGGGACAGAAGTGAAAACCAGCATGTGGGGGGAAAAGGTATGAGGGCAAGAAATTACAGGATTGACATTCTCAGGGTGATAAGTGCCTTTTTCATTGTAGTGATTCATGTGGTAAGCGCTTCCGTTACCTATAATGATACGGCTGTTGCGCAGGCGACCGTACAGCGGCTGAATGTTGTCCATAATCTTTCCAGCTGGGCGGTTCCGATCTTTTTTATGATTACCGGGTTCTGTGTGCTGGGGGATGACAGGAAGTGTACATGGCAGTGGTCATTCAGGCACGTTGGAAAATTTATAGGGATACTATTTACGGTTGGCTGGTTTTATGCCCTGCTGGAATATGTCTATATGGAAAAAAAGATTACCCTGGGGGCAGTCGGCTTGTCACTGGTGGATGTCTTAAATGGCAATACGTGGACACATATGTGGTACATTTATTTTATCATTGGGATTTATCTCGTTCTCCCCGTCGTAAAGTCCCATGTCGTGCAGGATCAGAAGAATGTTTATTATCTTTTGGGGCTTTTATTCCTGTCCACAATATTGATACCAGTGATAAACAACCGTATGGGTCTGTCTGTTGACATCCATATGCCGATGTCTGGATATTTGTTTTATGTTATCGCAGGGGCAGCGATTGCCCGGTGCAGTTTTGCAGACATGAAATACGTCAACATGACACTGGCAGCTGCGAACGTGGTTGTGATTGCATATTTCTGGAATTATGGAAAGGATGAGATCTATCCATATACATCACTGCCTGTCTGTATTATGGCACTGGGTATATTTATACTGACAACAAAAAATCATGCAGAATTACATATAGGCCGGAAATGGGAGGGAATATCAGGGTGTACATTAGGCATATACCTGCTCCACCCGTTTTTCCTGAATCTGATGATAAAGCTGTTACATATATATCCACTGCATGGGACTGGATGGATCACGATTCCTGCTGCATGTATTGTTCTCTATTTCATATCATATATGACAGTGTGTGTATTGAGGAAAATACCCATTGTGAACAGGCTTTTTTAACAGCGTTATTGTTGCATTTTCGATTCTGAAAATGTACGTCAGGAAGGAGCATAAAAAATGAGAAAGATAATTTTATCATTATTGACAGTCGGCTGTTGGCTGTTATGTTTGATTCCATTTTTGCCGACACAGGTATTGTTCGCCATTATAGGCTGGAATTTATATAAGGAATGGGAAGGCTGTTAAAGGAACAGCGTAGGAATTATGTTGAATAAGTCCAGAACTAAAGGGACTATCATACGATGGAGCGGAAAATAAATGATTCAAAGGAGGAACTTATAGTGGGATTATGTAGGGAACCATTCCAGAATGGGTAATTGTAACTATTGGACCAGTGATGTTAAGCTTAAATTCATAGGCCCGGCTGTTGGTTACATGTTTGAGATGTATACAGACGGCAAAAGTGCAAAAAGCCATATTTATTGTGCATACTCGTCTCATGTGCACAATGAACCAAGTGTGTATGCGAAAAAATTATTTTAACAAATGAAAGGGGTAAAATAATATGCCATTAAAATATACGCCTGATAAAATTATACAAAATCGAAACTATGCAGTGACAGATTCTGCACCAAAGGCAAATCAAAAAAAGGAAATTCAATGGAATGTATCTACACCACGCTATACAATGAACGATCTTATTTTGGATACCCCAACATTCAATCAGCTTTTTGATGTTATTTCTTACTTTAAAAATAGAGAACTGCTTTTTGGACAGTGGGGATTGTCAGAGCGGTTTGCTAGTCAGGATGGATTGGCTGTCAACCTATATGGCCATTCGGGAACTGGTAAGACAATGGCTGCTCATGCAATTACAAACGAACTTCAGAAAATGATGATTTGTGTGGACTATGCTGAAATTGAATCAAAATATGTTGGGGAAACATCTAAAAACTTAAGTAAGCTGTTTCAAACTGCAACTGAGCAAGATTTGGTAATCTTTTTTGACGAAGCTGATGCATTGCTTAGTAAACGTGTGACGAATATGACCTCATCTACCGATGTCAGTGTAAATCAAACTCGTTCTGTGCTGTTGAATCTTATGAATCAATATCAGGGTGTAATTATTTTTGCGACAAACTTCATCCAAAATTTTGATGTCGCATTTTTAAGAAGGATTAAATATCATATTCAATTTCATCTTCCAGGTATAGGTCTGCGGGAACAACTGTGGAAGACATATATCCCAGAAAAAATGCCATGCCAGGTTGATTATGCTGATCTGGCAAGGAAATTCTCAGGTATAAGTGGAAGCGATATAGCTAATGCCGTATTTTCAGCTGCGGTCGGTGCAGCGCGTGACAAAGAGCAGATTGTTTTACAAAATCGGTTTGAAGAGGCGATTCAGCACTGCATAGAAGTCAAGCTTGCAAACCAAGGCGGACCGATTACCGTTTCTAAGCGTATAGTCAATGAAGAAGAAATGAAAAAAATTTAGGATATAAGGAGTAGGAAAATGATTTTAACAGCATTAGTAATGGGACTGAGTGTTATTGCAGGAATTGGAATTGTTGCCATATTTTGGAATGATCTTGTGGATTTTATTAAGGATACAGCTCAGAAAATATCAAAGGCATTCAACCGTGTTGTATATGGAACAAAAATATTTCTAAAAAAGATTTTAGAAGGTGTTCAGGAGATTGTTAAACATTATAGCAAGGTGGATGGGAATTGGGAAGAAATAACGACAACCAGAACCATATCCGAGAGCGAGGTACCAGAGGAAATTCTGAATAAAGTCCAGTATGGTCAGGAAGTAGATGTTACGCAAGAATTAGAGCTACAAATGACAAATGGATGAATATGAGAAAGGGATTTTAATTATGGAAACAATGGTAACCAGGATTATATCTGAGAGCGAAGTATCACCAGATATTTGAGAGTGCGCCAAGAGTTTTTATAAAGAAGTACCACAAGTCAGGGAGCATGCAAAAAGTTGCTTTAAAGAAACTATAGTCGAAATTATATTCGAGAATCAACTATCACCAGAATTGGAGGAGTGTTTGATTTATGCCTATTGTGATAATGATATAACAAATATCATATCTGAGAGCAAAGTATCATGGGAATTGCAGCATTGTTTGACCGATGCCTATTTTGGAAATAAAACTTTATAATTGGAGATGTAGTTAATAATCAATTGAGTATGGGAGAGGAATTTAAATTATGACATTATCTGAAGAAGAAAACAAAAAAGCTAAAAAAGATATTAAATCTGCATTGGCAAAAGGTGACCTTACAGGGGTGCTCAAAGCAGGGATTGATAATTTTTTTAACATACTGTGCAGCAGCAAACCTATGACATTCCAGCAGTTTATAGAGTATACGGGGATTTTCCATGACAAATTTATTTTGGATACATGTAAGCAGGAGCATTTGAATTATGTGGGCGGGAAAATGCTTATAGAGCTGGAGCGAAACAATGCAGAAGCAGTCCCTATCCAGCTATGTGCTGACTTTTATTTTCAAAAACCAAATCAGGAATGGGTTATGAAAAAAAGAAAAGGGCATATTAACAGCAGTAGTATTACCGATTGGGATACTAATGAGATGGCCGCAAATCTGCGTGAAACCGGTAGAATTGAATTTTCAATAGAGATGCCTGAGTAAGTTGTAAAGTGGTTCAGGCAAATTCGAAGAATCATGCAAAGTAGATGAAAGACAGATGGGATAATCGGCAGAAGAATTTAGCATGGGGATTATACGAAAGTATACTACGGAGAATAGTGCGTGAAAATCAGCACCTTACATCAACCAATGAATTAACGTTTGCTAACATTTTTTATGGAACTACCAATCTATTTACCTTCTGCATTATTACTTACATATTACAATGTACTTACCATAAACCAGAACTGGTTAACTGATATCTTGAACTGCTTCAAGTAGGTTCTAAGAAGTATATAGTCTCACAGAGCATTTGGAAATGGAAAGAGGCAGGCTTAAGTAATGTCATAAAGTATTATGCGCGTAGAAATTGCAAATTCGGATAAACGCCCGATAGTTGATGGTAATTATCCAGAGGGATATGAGGGGGAGTAATGATTAGGAATAAAATATTAAAGATCAGACCACAAACTTACAGACTGAAACCATCATGCCCTCAGTGTCCTTATACACTGGGGCTGGTACATACTTTAATTAATCCATGTCCCCAATGCAAAGAAGCAGGATATCAAATGTTTGAACAGTTTCAAAAAGAGCAGTCAAGAAATTATTCTGTTTCTGCAGCAATGAAAAGTTACTATTCACAGTCATTTTAATATCTGATTTTTAATGAAGTCCCATCAGAGTT
>CAMWTP010000013.1 GCA_947177165.1 uncultured Lachnospiraceae bacterium | reverse complement strand
GGTTAGGTATTATATAAATAAGTAAATAATTTTTGTGTTCGGTTTTGAGGGAATATGCTCAGTAAGTTAGATAGCGAAGTAGCTCAGTTGGCTAGAGCACGCGGTTCATACCCGCGGTGTCGAGGGTTCGAATCCCCCCTTCGCTATTTTTATTTTTTATGCCTGAAAATAGAAAAGGAGCTGTAGGAAAATCGGAGAAATAGACAAGTCAAGATGCATCCGCGAAGCGGTTTTTGCATGACTTGATGCTTGTAACAGGAAGCCGAAGGCTGAACTGTTACGTATTCTGTGGTATTTTACAAAAATTTATTGACTTTGTCTTATAAAAGTGTTAAAATTTGAGAGTATTCAATTAGAACTATGAGCTGACTTGTTCTGCAAATCATTCCTTTTGATGCAGACAAGTCAGTTTTTTTAGGCGGACGGTAGAGTACATAAATATTTTTAATGGAGGTTCTAAATATGAACAACGGAACAGTAAAGTGGTTTAATGCTCAAAAAGGCTATGGATTCATTACAAATGAAGGAACAGGAGAAGATGTGTTTGTACATTTTTCCGCAATCATGTCTGATGGATACAAGACTCTTGAAGAAGGACAGAAGGTTACTTTCGATATTGAGCAGGATCCAAAGAATAGCTCCAAGCTTAGGGCTGCCAATGTTGTAATAGCATAATGGGCAGGTGTTTTGTAGTACGAAATAAAACCCCTCTGACAGAAATGAATGTCAGGGGGGTTTTATTAGAATAATTTTTCGATTCGCGCCATCGCTTCCACTGTGTTTTCCCGATTGCCGAATGAGGTGAGCCGGAAAAATTTTTGTCCGTTTTTGCCGAAGCCTGCGCCGGGAGTTCCCACGACTTGTGCATTGGTCAGCAGATAATCAAAGAAATCCCACGAATCCATTTCATTAGGACATTTGAACCATATATAGGGGGAGTTGATTCCGCCAAAGTAGGAGATACTTTTCCTGGAAAGGGCATCAGCGATAATTTTGGCATTCTGCTGGTAATATTTGATGTTTTCCCTGCATTGTGCCATACCTTCCTCAGAGAATACAGCTGCAGCGCCTTTTTGCACAATATAGGATACACCGTTGAATTTTGTGGTCTGGCGACGATTCCACATGGCATTTAGTGACATTTCCACACCAGTGGAGGAAGCGAATTTCAAATCCTTTGGCACGATTGTGTATCCGCATCGTGTTCCCGTAAAGCCGGCCGTCTTGGAGAGTGAGCAGAATTCGATGGCGCATTTTTTGGAGCCTTCAATGGCATAAATACTTCTGGGAAGGGATTCATCGGTTATGAAGCACTCGTATGCCGAGTCGTATAAGATAACGGCGTCGTTTTCAAGTGCATAGTTCACCCATTCTTTTAACTGTTTTTTGTTGTAGGCTGCTCCTGTCGGATTGTTCGGGGAGCAGATGTATATGATGTCAGCGTGGATATTGTGATCTGGCATAGGGAGAAAATTATTTTCCTCGTTGGCATCGATATAGGTGATGCTGCGCCCGTTCATGATATTGGTATCCACATATACAGGATATACAGGATCTGGAATCAGGATGACATTGTCCTGGTCAAAAAGGTCAGTGATGTTTCCGGTATCGCTTTTGGCACCGTCGGATACAAATACTTCATCATCCGCAATCGATACGTTGTTTCTGCGATAGTAATCGACGATGGCACAGCGCAGAAAATCGTATCCCTGTTCGGGGCCATAGCCTTTGAAAGTTTCTGCATGAGCAAGCGCGTCGACACCTTCGTGAAGCTTTGCGATTACTTTGGAGCCGATGGGAAGTGTCACATCACCGATACCGAGCCGGATTATTTTTTTGTCAGGATTTGCTGCAGTGTAGGTATTTACGCGGTGTGCGATTTCTGAGAATAGGTAGCTTTTTTTCAGGTTTCGGTAATTTTCATTTAGGTTTGGCATAATAATCCTCCGTTCTTAGTTTGATTTTGCGAATTTGATTTTTATAGTTGTCCTAATTAGGAACACTATTGTAATCATAATGTTATCGCGCGCATTTGTCAATTGTGAGTTGGATTATTGAAAAATTTTATGAATTATGTTAAGTTAATGTGTGGGAGTATGAAAAAGAGGAAGTTATGGATGGAAAGTAAAAAAGAGAGAGAGCTCCTTCCTGACCTGTTAAGGGGATTTGCGATTATTCTTGTGGTATTGGGGCACTGTATACAGGAGGGAAGCGGCGAGGTATACCGGACGGAGCAGTTATATTTTCACGACAGACTTTATCAGTTCATATATAGTTTTCATATGCCGCTGTTTATGATGATCAGCGGGTATCTAAGCTGGAAGGGAATCTGGGGAGCGAATGAAAAAAGTGCGCGGACAAATCTTCTGAAAAGGCGTGCGGCAACGCTGTTAATTCCGATCTTCGCATGGACGGCGCTGGATTATGCAAGGATACTGATTGTCAATCATCTCAGCGGTGAGCCGCAGCCGGAGGCGCTGGTGTTTGTATATTTTTACAATGCACTGAACAATTTCTGGTTCCTGTGGGCTGTGTGGTGGTGTTTTCTGATCGTATTTGTAATGCACTGCTTTATGAGGGATAATATTGGAATCTATGTCCTTGGTTTTCTGACGCTTTTTGCGATACCTGACGGCTTGGGGCTTGGAGCTTACAAGTATATGCTGCCATATTTCCTCTTTGGATGTTATGTGCATGACTGGATGCAGCGCAAAGGATGGGGACTGGACTGCAGGCTGAAAATGTGGATGGTGATAGCGGCAGGACTTGCATTTGCCGGATTATTCCTATATTATAATGAGGATTCCTTTATCTATCTGTCAGGGTATAAGCTGATTGGGAAGCCGGTAGCGGGGCAGCTGTGGATTGATCTGTACAGGATGCTTGTGGGTTTTGCCGGAAGTTTATTTTTTGTGATATTGTGGCAGTATATAGTGACAGGACTCAATAAAGTGAATGGCGGCGAATGGCTGATAAAATGCAGTGTTTTGAGGCGACTTGGAGCAGACAGTATGGGGATTTACATTTTGTCCGGATATCTGCTGATTTTTTTGATACACCGGCTTGATTTTATTGATCATCCGTCGTATGTGTGTAATATGATCGAGATGGTAGTGGTTCTCATCATATCGTTATGCAGCACGGTATTACTTGGAAAAATACCGATTTTAAAAAGACTTGTGGGGAAATAATAAGGAAGGGTAGAACAATGTGTAAATATGAAAAAGATAATTTTGAAGAGGTAAAAAGTGATGCAAAGCGCGTTGTCGCTGAGTTTCTGGCTCAGGCAAATCTCAAAAAAGGAAATTTGGTAGTGATTGGCTGCTCTACAAGCGAGATTGCGGCGCATCATATCGGCTCATACTCCAATGCGGAGCTTGGGGAAGCAGTGTTTGTGGCAATGTATGAGGAGTTGAGGAAGGCAGGTCTGGCTGTGGCTGCGCAGTGCTGTGAGCATTTGAACAGGGCGCTGATCATGGCGGAGGCCGATGCGGAGCGTTTTGGATATGAGGTGGTAAATGTGGTACCGCAGCCCAAGGCGGGCGGTTCTTTCTCGACGGCGGCGTGGAAACATATGGAGAATCCGGTGGCAGTGGAACGTGTGCAGGCACATGCCGGGATTGATATCGGCGATACGCTGATCGGGATGCACCTGAGACCGGTGGCAGTCCCGGTGAGGATAGAGCATCCGGTAATTGGGAACGCACATATTGTATGTGCCAGGACAAGGGCGAAATATATTGGCGGAGAGAGGGCGCATTACAATGAGGATTTAGAATAAACTTTGAATAAACTTATGAAAATGTCTTTTCTAAAGTAGTGATTGTGTGTTATAATCGGTATGTCTATTTATTGAAATCAGAAATCAGAGTTGAGCGGTTACAGATGTGTACGAAAGGGTAATATGGAATTAGATGATCATAATGAAGAAACAGGAGATGAGGCTGCGGAGTTCTTAGGGCAGGCAAAAAAGAAACGCTTTATTGATATTGTGATTCCGGTGCTCACGCTGATGACAATAGTTAACTGTGTTGTAATCCTTGTATTGGTGATGAATATTGGAAGGAAGGTAAATGGACTGGAACAGCGGCTGGTGCTGCTTCAGGACAGTGCGGTTTCCAGTGCAGGTGCAAGCCGTGTGGAGGAGAGCAGCGAGCCTGCCGGGACGTCAGGGTCTTTGGAGGTAGCCGATATTGACGGCAATATCGTAGATGGGACGGAGGCGGCAGATATTGTGGAGGCAGCGGTGCTGGAAGATACACATAAGTGGGACGGCAGAGAGGACAGCAGTGCCGGGATCAGGCGGGTGTATCTGACGTTTGATGACGGTCCGAGCTCCAATACAGAAAGGATACTCGATATCCTTGACCAGTATGGTGTGAAAGCGACGTTCTTTGTAGTGGGCAAGGAAGGATATGCAGATCAGTACAAGCGGATTGTAGAGGACGGCCATACGCTGGCGATGCATTCCTACAGTCACAAGTACAGCGAGATATACGCGTCACTGGATGCGTACAGGGAAGATTTGACGAAGCTCCATGATTTTCTGTATGAGATTACTGGGGAAGACTGCACTATTGTCCGGTTTCCCGGTGGGAGCAGCAACACGATCAGTCATGTAGATATGTGGGAGCTGATCAATTATCTCAATAGGGAGAATATGGTGTACTTTGACTGGAATGTGTCGAGCGGAGATGCTACGGGCGGCAAGAAGAGCGCCGAGCAGATCGCAAAAAATGTGCTTGACAGTGTAGGACAGTTCAACACCGCGGTGGTTCTTTTTCATGATGCGGCGGGCAAGGATTCGACAGTCGATGCGCTGCCTGCGATTATTGAGAAGATTCTTGAATCTGACAATACTGTTATGCTGCCGATATCGGAGGATACGGTGAGAGTACAACATTTACATGAGTAGTCAGAAAGCGCTGGCATGGCGATTGTTCTGATTGTAAATTTTTGATACTGATATTAAAATACTATATAAAAGTGGAGGACAATTTACTATGGGTTTTTTTCAGGATTTTAAACAGGACTTGTCACAGACGGTAAATGATTTGGAGGCCGAGGATGCGGTAGCCGGACTGAATCTTGCGGATGAAGGGGCAACAGCTTCGGAAGATTTATTTGGCGAGGCAGCGGACGCGGATTTTGCGGATCTTGAGGCGATGCTTGAGAAGGGCGTTGCTGCTCTGGGAGATGCACCGATTGATACTGTTGGTTTACAGAACGATTCCGCACAGGCAGATGCTGATTTGGCAGCTATGATAAATGCGATGGATCGCGCGGCGGGAGCTGTGGAGGGAAATGTTGGAGGAAACTTTTCAGCAGAACTTGATCCGGCAGCAGACATGACAGAAGCCGCTGATAATGATATAAGTGCGGGGGGAGCGGCAGAAATGCCAGTATTACAAGAAAATAATATAAGTGAGGCAGACGCAGAGATGGAACAATTATTAAATGAGGTAGAACAGAATTTGCAGGAGACGGCATACATGGATGCGGCACCTGCAGCAGAGCCGGAGGCTGACTTTGATGCCAGTGTTGCAGCTTCAACGGATACAGCTGTGATCACGGCTGGGATGACGATTACAGGCGATGTGACGAGCAGCGGTAATATGGATTTGATTGGAAATATTACAGGTAATATTGAGATTTTTGGCAAATTGAATGTGAC
Organism: uncultured Lachnospiraceae bacterium; assembly: GCA_947177165.1. Lineage (GTDB taxonomy): Bacteria > Bacillota > Clostridia > Lachnospirales > Lachnospiraceae > COE1. Next base: position 84,088 of record CAMWTP010000013.1, on the reverse strand, counting down.
AGGAAGCATTACAGGCAATTCTGCAGCGGCAGAGATTTATGCCGAGTCTGCGCAGATCAACGGCGAAGTGAAGAGTAAGGGTGGTGTCAAGATCGGGCAGAGTTCTGTCGTGATCGGCAATATTTTTGCTACAAGTGCGGTGATCGCGGGAGCTGTTAAGGGCGATATTGATGTGCATGGACCAGTCATTCTTGACACATCAGCGATCGTAATGGGAAATATTAAATCAAAGTCCGTGCAGATCAACAACGGTGCAGTGATCGAGGGTATGTGTTCACAGTGCTATGCAGATGTCAGTCCTTCTACTTTCTTTAGCGATATTAAGAAAAATAGAAAACAATCGTAAAGCAATCATAGAGAGTAGATAGGAGTCGGCATATTATGAATAGAGTATTATTGAAGCTGAGCGGTGAGGCTTTAGCCGGAGATCGGAAGACAGGTTTTGATGAGCCCACAGTGACAGCAGTGGCCAGACAGGTGAAAGAGATTGTTGACAGCGGCGTACAGGTGGGGATCGTGATTGGCGGCGGCAACTTTTGGCGCGGCAGGACAAGCGAGACGATCGACCGGACAAAAGCGGATCAGATCGGCATGTTGGCCACAGTCATGAACTGTATCTATGTATCGGAGATTTTCCGGTTTGTTGGCATGGGAACAGAGATATTTACGCCGTTTCAGTGCGCGGCCTTCACAGAGCTTTTTTCGAAGGATAAGGCGATGGCAGCGCTTGCGGCGGGCAAGGTAGTATTTTTTGCGGGCGGCATCGGGCATCCGTATTTCTCTACGGATATGGGGACTGTGCTCAAGGCGATCGAGATTGAGGCAGACATGATTCTTTCCGCGAGGGCGGTTGACGGTGTATACGATTCCGATCCAAAGCTCAACGAGAATGCGAAAAAGTATGACACGATTCCAATCAGAGAAGTCGTTGACAGGCAGCTCGGCGTGATGGATCTTGCAGCAGCAGTGCTTTGCATGGAAAATAAGATGCCGATGACGATATTCGGGTTGAACGAGGAGAACAGTATCATCAACACAGTAAAGGGAAACTCAAACGGCACCGTCATTACAGTCTGATGTGCAAATGCAGGATGCTGTATTAGAGTTTTAGAATGAAATCAAGGAGGACATAGAAATGGACGCAAGAGTAAAAACATACGATGATAAAATGCAGAAGGCACTTGATTTTCTCTTATCAGATTATCAGACAATACGTGCAGGCCGTGCAAATCCGCATGTGCTTGACAAGATAAAGGTTGATTACTATGGAACACCGACACCGATTCAGCAGGTCGGAAACATTACGGTTCCAGAGGCGAGAATGATTCAGATTGCACCGTGGGAGAAGAGTCTGATCAAGGCGATTGAGAAGGCGATTATGGCATCGGACATCGGTATTACACCGAGCAATGACGGTGCAGTGATTCGTCTCGTGTTCCCGGAACTCACAGAGGAGCGCAGAAAAGAGCTCGTGAAGGATATCAAGAAAAAAGGCGAGGATTGCAAGGTGGCAGTGCGCAATATCAGGCGTGATGCGAATGATGCATTCAAGAAGCTTGCTAAGACGGAAGTGTCCGAGGATGAGATTAAAGATTTGGAGGACGCAGTGCAGAAGCTGACAGACAAGTATATCAAAGAGGTAGATAAGGCGGTCGACGAAAAGTCTAAGGAAGTTCTGACTGTATAATACAATAAACGAAAGGCAGGGGGCGTGCACAGGGGATGTAGTGCCCCCTATTTTATGCATATGGGCAGGAAGGGCATTTCCGCCTGCTCGATTGCATACAGAGACGGAAAGGAGAGGGATTATGGACGCACCAAACCATGTGGCGATTATTCTTGACGGAAACGGACGCTGGGCGAAGGCGAAGGGGCTTCCCCGCACTGCTGGCCATGTACAGGGAGCAAAGGTGGTGGAGCAGATCTGTGAGGACGTCTACAATATGGGAATCAATTACCTCACAGTGTATGCTTTCTCGACAGAGAATTGGAGCAGACCGGACAGCGAGGTGGCGACCTTGATGAATCTGCTCAGAAATTATATGAAGAACAGTATCAGGCGTGCGCAGAAAAACAATATGTGTGTGCGGGTGCTTGGCGATAAGTCTGGTCTGGCGGAGGATCTGCGGGCGAGTATCGAGGAGCTGGAGCAGGCAACGAAGAACAATACAGGGCTTCACTTCCAGATCGCGATTAATTATGGAGGGCGCGATGAGCTCAGAAGAGGCATCACAAAGCTTGCGGCTCAAGTGGCTGCCGGGGAGCTGAAGCCGGAGGAGATTGACGATGAGAAGATTGCAGCCCAGATGGACACGGCGGGGCTGCCGGACCCGGATTTGCTGATTCGGACATCGGGGGAGCAGCGCATATCAAATTTTCTGTTGTGGCAGCTGGCTTACGCGGAACTTTATTTCACGCCGGTGCCGTGGCCTGACTTTGACAAAGAGGAGCTTGCCAGGGCAGTGGAGGCTTATCAGAACAGAGACCGGAGGTATGGACTTGTGAAGGAGGAGTGAGGAATGGCTTCGAATATTCTTGGAAAAATAAGCAAGGAGCGGACGATCAGTGCGGTTGTAATCGTGATTGTGGCGCTGGCTGCGATTCTTCCGGGGGGAATCGTACTGGCAGCAGTGTTGTACGTGATATCGATTATCGGCTATTTGGAATTGACAAAGGCCTGCGGTGTCAGACAGAAAGGGTCAGCGCAGGCGGACAGTCCAGACAGGCTGAATTTGCTGGAAATTGTGGGGATAGCAGCGATTACGGGGTATTACGCGGCTATCTATATCAGGCATCCAGACGCAGGGACGGTTTCTTCCCTTTCACTGGCAGGCTTTACGGTGCTGGACATCGGACTGATGGTTGTTTTGTTTCTCGCCCTGATTTTGATGATGTCGGTCTATGTGTTTGCCTTTCCGAAATTTAGCGCGCATCAGGTTATGGCAGCGTATTTTTCACTGGTGTACGCGCCTGTGATGTTGTCTTTTGTATTCCTGACAAGGCAGTTTGAGCATGGCATCTATCTGGTGTGGATGATTTTTATCAACTCCTGGATATCAGATACCTGTGCGTACCTGGTGGGGGTGATGATCGGAAGACACAAGCTTGCTCCGGTGCTCAGCCCGAAAAAGTCCATTGAAGGTTCAGTTGGCGGGATTGTGGGTTCTGCGCTGGTCGGCGCACTGTTCGGACATTACCTGGATTTGGTTCTGGGGGCGGATCAGTTTGTGTTTCTTCTGTTTGTGGTCGGCGGTGTAGGCTCTGTGATCTCGCAGATTGGTGATCTGGCGGCGTCGGCGATTAAGCGCAATTATGATATTAAGGATTATGGAAAACTGATTCCGGGGCATGGTGGTATTATGGATAGGTTTGACAGTGTGATATTTACCGCGCCGATTACGTATTTTTTAATCATATTTTTTGTGAGATAAGACAAGTGTTGCGATAATATAATGGTAGTGGGAAAGGAAGATTTTTGTGAAAAAGATAGCAATACTCGGCTCTACCGGTTCGATTGGCACGCAGACCCTTGAGATTGTGCGGGACAATCCCGATCTCCAGGTGGTGGGGCTTGCAGCGGGAGCAAATATTGATCTGATGGAAAAGCAGGTGCGGGAGTTTCAGCCAAGGCTGGTGTCCCTCCAGAGTGAGGCGGATTGTAAGGAGCTGAAAGCGAGGCTGTCTGACATGGAAGTGCAGGTGATGCCGGGCATGGAGGGGCTGCTTGCGATTGCGGAGATGGAGGAGTCAGAAATACTGGTGACAGCCATAGTGGGCATGATCGGTATCAGGCCGACGATCGCGGCGATCAACAAGCGCAAGGATATCGCCCTTGCAAACAAGGAGACACTCGTGACGGCAGGGCATATCATTATGCCGCTCGCCGCGAAAATGGGGGTGTCAATCCTTCCAGTGGACAGTGAGCACAGCGCTATTTTCCAGTCTATGCAGGGTGAAAAAAGGGATAGGGTGAGTAAGCTGCTGATCACGGCATCGGGCGGACCGTTCCGCGGGAAAACGAGACAGGATTTGGAGCGTGTGCAGCTTGAGGATGCACTAAAGCACCCGAACTGGTCCATGGGACATAAGATTACAATCGATTCCGCTACCCTGGTAAACAAGGGATTGGAGGTCATGGAGGCAAAGTGGCTTTTTGATGTGGATCTGGACCGGATTCAGGTGGTGGTACACCCTCAGAGCATCATTCACTCGATGGTTGAGTATGTGGACGGCGGGATTATGGCGCAGCTTGGCACGCCGGATATGAAGCTGCCGATACAGTATGCCCTGTTTTATCCTGACAGACGCCCGATGACAGGCAGAAGGGTCGATTTTTATGAACTTGGAATGATCACGTTTGAGAAGCCTGATATGGATACTTTTACAGGATTGAAGCTTGCGATGAGAGCGGCGGCAGAGGGCGGGAGTATGCCGACAGTGTTTAACGCGGCAAACGAGAAGGCAGTGAGTCTGTTCCTGGACAGAAAAATCCGTTTCCTGCAGATTCCGGAAATCATTGAGATGTGTATGGACGCGCATAAGAAACTAGAGAATCCCGGAGTGGAGGAGATTCTGGGGACGGAGCAGGAGACTTATGAGCTGATTCAGTCAAAATTTTAATAATAGGCATAAAAAGTGTGTTTTCAGTATCGGGAGCACATTGAGATCAAAGGGAGGAAAAAGTAAAGAATGGTTGTCACAATTATAGTGTTTGTGCTGATATTTGGGGTGGTTGTGATCGCACATGAGCTTGGGCATTTTCTGATTGCGAAGATGAACGGCATCAAGGTACTGCAGTTTTCGATCGGCATGGGACCAGACATCATCAAGTTCACAAAGGGTGAGACGAAGTATGTGTTAAAACTGCTGCCGATTGGCGGTGCCTGCATGTTCGAGGGTGAGGACGGTATTTACTCCACTGATCAGAATGGTCAGAAACCGGAGGGCGCTTTTAGCGATGCAAATGTTTGGTCGAGGATTGCGACTGTCTTTGCAGGGCCGTTTTTTAATATTATTCTGGCATTTTTGCTGTCGCTGATTGTGGTCGGATTTTCCGGTGAGGTGATTCCTGCGATCAATTCGTTGACAGAGGGGTATCCAGCCGAGGCAGCGGGACTCAGGGAAGGCGACATCATCACAAAAATAGATGGAGACCGGATCTACCTGCAGGGTGAGGTCACTTTTGCGTCTGCTTTGAGCGGCGGGGAACCGATGGAGATCGAGTATAAGCGCGACGGGCAGAAATATACGGCTGTGGTCACACCAAAATTCAGTGAGCAGGACAATCGATATTATCTCGGTTTTACAATTGGCGAGACGATACAGTGCAAGGGGCTGGATCTGATCAGGTACAGTGCGTACGAGGTGCGCTACTGGCTGAAAGCGACGGTCAAGAGTCTCCTGATGCTGGTACAGGGAAAACTCTCTGCCAATGATCTGTCTGGTCCGGTTGGAATTGCTACGATGATCGATGAGACAATCGAGGTGACAAAGCCGTACGGATTGCCAACTGTTGTGCTCAATATGATCAATTTTGCAGTGCTGCTCAGTGTGAATCTCGGTGTGATGAATCTGCTGCCGCTGCCGGCGCTTGACGGAGGAAGACTGTTGTTTATGTTCGTGGAAGTAGTGCGGGGCAGGCCGGTATCTCCTGACAAGGAAGGAATGGTGCATTTCGTCGGTTTTGTCGCACTGATGATACTGATGGTGTTTGTGCTGTACAATGACATTGTGAGGATTTTTGCCCATTAGGGATTGATGGAGGAAATATATGTATAGAGATAATACGAAAACGGTTCGCATCGGAGAGCGGGTAATTGGCGGGGGAAATCCAATACTGATACAGTCCATGACAAATACAAAGACGGACGATGTGGCAGCTACGGTGGCGCAGATTCATCGTCTTGCGGAAGCCGGCTGTGACATTATCCGGTGTACTGTGCCGGATATGGCGGCAGCGCAGGCGATTGCGCAGATCAAGAAACAGATATCGATTCCGCTGGTGGCGGATATCCACTTTGACTATAAGATGGCGATTGCCGCCATGGAAAACGGAGCGGATAAGATACGCATCAATCCTGGCAACATCGGAAGCAGGGAAAAGGTTGCCGAGGTGGTGCGCGCTGCGAAAGAACGGGACATACCGATCCGGGTTGGCGTCAACAGCGGTTCGCTGGAGAAGGAATTGGTGGAAAAATATAACGGCGTCACTGCGGAGGGAATCGTGGAGAGTGCGCTTGACAAGGTGCATATTATCGAGGAGCTGGATTATGACAACATGGTGATCAGCATCAAGTCCTCGGATGTGATGATGTGCGTCAAGGCGCACGAGCTGCTTGCTGACAGGACACAGTATCCGCTGCACGTAGGTATCACGGAGGCGGGCACTGTGACGAGCGGCAATATCAAGTCGGCGGTCGGCCTTGGGATTATCTTAAATAAAGGGATTGGTGATACGATCAGAGTCTCTCTCACGGGCGATCCCGTCGAGGAGATCAAGTCTGCAAAGCTGATTCTGCGCACGCTTGGACTGCGAAAAGGCGGTATCGAGGTGGTTTCCTGTCCTACATGTGGCAGGACGAATATTGACCTGATTGGTCTTGCAAACCAGGTCGAGACGATGGTGCAGGGCTATGATCTCGATATCAAGGTGGCCGTGATGGGCTGCGCTGTCAACGGACCGGGGGAGGCAAAGGAGGCGGACATCGGCATTGCTGGCGGTATAGGAGAGGGACTTCTCATCAGGAAGGGTGAGATTGTCAGGAAAGTACCTGAGAGTGAGCTGTTAAGTACATTAAAGCATGAGTTAGACCATTGGAAAGAGTGATGTGATAGCGATGGAAAAGAAATTTTTCGAGGCGTTTCCCAATCTCAAACTGGACGGAGTGCAGAAGGATCTGTTTGAGCAGGTGACGGTGGAGCGGATTACGGCTACCAGGCGCAAAGATCTGCTGCGCATTTATATCAGGAGCGAGAGACTGATTGAGAAGGAACATGTATATTATGTGGAAAATGAGATTAAAAAGCAGTTTTTTCCGCGGGAGTACATGATCATAAAGATCTACGAAAAGTTTGTACTTTCGGAGCAGTACAATCCGGAAAAACTGATAGAGCTGTATCGGGAGAGCGTTCTGATGGAGATCAGGGAGTGCGACCATATGCTCTATACCATGTTTCGGCAGGCGGATATCAGGTTCCCGGCAGAAAATATATTGGAGCTTGTTCTCGAGGACAGTGTGATCGCAAAGTCCAAGGAGGATGAGCTGATTGGCATTTTGGACAAGGTCCTTAATGAGAGATGCGGCTTTCAGGTAAAGTTCCAGACGTCTTACAAGGAAGCAAAAGCGGGCAGATACAGGGAGGACGATGAGTTGCGTATCCGCAGGATTGTGGAGGGAATCAGCAGCCGTCTGGGCTCTAATTCCAGAGGGAACGATGTCGTTGCGGCATCGGAGGAGGCCGCGCCGTCAGTATCTTCAAAATCTGCAAGTGCCAAGGCAGTTTCCGGACAGACCAAGGCAGCAGCCCCGGCAGGACAGAGAGAGACGGCGACGTCCTCTGGTTCAGAACGGAAATCTTTTGGCAGATTTGAGAAGGGTGGGGACAGAGGCTTTCAGAGGAGGGCGCTCAAGCGCTCAGACAATCCAAATGTTATATTCGGCAGAGACTTTGAGGATGATAGCATCCATATTGAGGAGATCTGGGGTGAGATGGGTGAGGTCACGATCAAGGGCAAGGTGCGTTCGCTTGAAACCCGTGAGATCCGCAATGAGCGGACAATTGTGAGTTTTGAGATCACTGATTTTACGGACACCATCAAGGTCAAGATGTTTGTACATAACGAGCAGCTGTCGGAATTGACAGGGGATTTGAAAGTTGGGGCGTTTCTGAAGCTGAAAGGTGTGACAGTCAATGACACCTTTGACCGGGAACTCACGATCGGTTCGGTTATCGGTGTGATGAAAATACCTGATTTCACGACAACGCGCATGGACAACAGTGCCAGAAAGCGGGTAGAGCTGCACTGCCACACCAAGATGAGCGATATGGACGGTGTCTCTGATGTCAAGGATATCATCAAGCGTGCCAGGAAGTGGGGGCACAAAGCGCTCGCGATCACGGATCACGGCTGCGTGCAGGCTTTCCCCGATGCGAACCATGCCCTTGACCATGGCGATGACTTTAAAGTGATCTACGGTGTGGAGGGGTATCTGGTCGATGATCTGAAGGAAATCGTGACAGACTGCAAGGGGCAGACTCTTGACGGGGCATATGTGGTCTTTGACATCGAGACGACGGGATTTTCACCAGTCACCAACCGAATCATAGAGATCGGAGCGGTCAAGGTGGAAAAGGGGCAGATCACAGACCGTTTTTCCGCTTTTGTCAATCCAGAGGTCCCGATACCCTTTGAGATTGAGAAGCTGACGGGCATCAATGACAGTATGGTGATCGATGCTGAGACGATTGAGCTCGTACTGCCTAAGTTTCTGGAATTTGTCGGCGGCGCGGCGCTTGTGGCGCACAACGCGAACTTTGACGTGAGCTTTATCAAGGAGAATGCAAAGCGGCAGAATATCCCGGTTGACTTCACTTATGTGGATACAGTCGGCATTGCGCGGACACTGCTCACAGGACAGGCGAAGTATACTTTGGACGCGGTGGCAAAGACGCTGAAAGTCTCGCTGGAAAATCATCACAGGGCGGTGGATGACGCGGAATGCACTGCAGAGATCTTCCTGAAATTTATCGAGATGCTGAAAAAGGATGATGTGAATACTCTCGCAGAGCTCAACGAGATGGGAAAGGCGAGTGTCGAGGCGGTCAGGAAGCTTCATTCCTACCATATTATTATATTGGCAAAGAACCAGACTGGGCGCATTAATCTCTACAGACTAGTCTCGGAGTCGCATCTGACCTATTTTTATAAAAGACCGCTGATTCCCAAGAGTCTGATTCAAAAATACCGGGAAGGACTCATCTTAGGCAGTGCCTGTGAGGCCGGGGAGCTGTTCCAGGCCATGCTGGACGGACAGAGCGAGGAGCAGATTGCCCGTATTGTAGAATTTTATGACTATCTGGAGATACAGCCGATCGGGAACAACAGGTTTATGATTGAGTCGGAAAGAGTTCGGGATGTCAATTCCGAGGAGGATCTGATCGCGCTGAACAGGAGGGTGGTGAAGCTCGGAGAACAGTTTTGCAAGCCGGTGGTTGCCACCTGTGATGTGCATTTTCTGGATCCAGAGGATGAGGTTTACAGGCGTATTATCATGACTGGAAAAGGGTTTAAGGACGCCGATGACCAGGCGCCGCTGTATCTGCGCACGACGGAGGAGATGCTGGACGAGTTCGCATATTATCTTGGCAGTGAGAAGGCGGAGGAGATTGTCATCACAAACACGAACATGATTGCGGACATGTGTGACAGAATCGCGCCGGTGCGCCCTGACAAGTGCCCGCCGGTCATCGAGAACAGCGATCAGCAGCTGACAGACATCTGTTATCGAAAGGCGCACGAGATGTATGGCGATGATCTTCCTGATATCGTGGAGGCAAGACTCAAGCGGGAGTTGAATTCGATCATCAGCAATGGGTTTGCCGTGATGTACATTATCGCGCAGAAGCTGGTGTGGAAGTCGGTGGAGGACGGATATCTGGTCGGTTCGCGCGGTTCTGTCGGCTCCTCGTTTGTGGCGACGATGGCGGGGATCACGGAGGTCAACCCGCTGAGTCCGCATTATTACTGCAAAAACCGTCACTACAGTGATTTCTATTCGGATGATGTCAGGAAGTTTGCGGGGATGGCGGGCTGCGATATGCCTGACAAGAACTGCCCGGTCTGCGGTGAGAAGCTGATCAAGGACGGATTTGACATTCCGTTTGAGACATTCCTTGGGTTTAAGGGCAACAAGGAACCGGATATCGACCTGAATTTTTCCGGCGAGTATCAGAGCAAGGCGCATAAATATACAGAAGTTATCTTTGGATATGGTCAGACGTTCCGCGCCGGGACGATCGGCACACTGGCGGATAAGACGGCATTCGGATATGTCAAAAATTATTATGAGGAGCGTGGAAAGCACAAGCGGACCAGCGAGATCAACCGTATCGTGGAGGGGTGTGTAGGTGTACGACGCACGACAGGACAACATCCGGGCGGTATCGTTGTCTTGCCGGTAGGGGAGGAGATTAATTCCTTTACACCGGTGCAGCACCCGGCGAACGACATGACGACGGACACGATCACGACACATTTTGACTATCATTCCATCGACCACAACCTATTGAAGCTTGATATTCTCGGGCACGACGATCCGACGATGATACGTATGCTCCAGGATTTGACGGGAATAGACCCGACGACCATACCGCTCGACGATAAGGATGTGATGTCGCTTTTTCAGAATACGTCGGCACTTGGGATTACGCCGGAGGATATTGGAGGGTGTAAACTTGGCTGTCTTGGAATCCCGGAGTTTGGCACGGACTTTGCGATGCAGATGGTTATCGATGCGCAGCCCAAGTATTTCTCGGATCTGGTCAGGATATCCGGCCTGTCTCATGGGACAGATGTGTGGCTCGGCAACGCGCAGACGCTGATCCAGGAGGGAAAGGCGACGATCTCGACGGCGATCTGTACGAGGGATGATATCATGACATACCTGATCGGCATGGGACTCGAGTCGGAGACATCCTTCAAGATTATGGAGGCGGTGCGAAAAGGAACGGTCGCAAAGGGGAAATGCGGCAGTTGGGCAGAGTGGAAGCAGGATATGCTGGATCACAATGTTCCTGACTGGTATGTGTGGTCGTGTGAGAAGATACAGTACATGTTTCCAAAGGCGCATGCCGCGGCGTATGTCATGATGGGATGGCGTATCGCGTACTGCAAGATCAACTACCCGCTGGCGTACTATTGCGCGTTTTTCAGCATCAGGGCTTCCGCATTCTCATATGAGATCATGTGTCTGGGGCGGGAGCACCTGGAGCGTGTCATGGCAGAGTACAGAAAGCGCAGCGACAGCCTGACCAACAAGGAGCAGGATGCGCTGCGGGATATGCGTATTGTACAGGAAATGTATGCGCGGGGATTTGCGTTTGTGCCGATCGATATTTTCAGGGCGCATTCCAGAAATTTCCAGATTGTAGATGACAAGATCATGCCGTCGCTGAGCAGTATCGAGGGACTTGGCGAGAAAGCGGCGGACGCGATCATGGAGGCGGCAAAGGACGGGCCGTTTTTGTCAAAGGATGATTTCCGGAGCCGGACGAAGGTGTCAAAGACCGTGATCGATCTGATGGCTGACTTAGGGCTGCTGGGAGATATCCCGGAATCAAACCAGATCAGTCTGTTTGATTTGGTCGGTTAAGTGCAAAAAACAGATATTAATAAATGGGAAAAATTCTTAAATATTTGGGAATTTTTCCCATTTTTATTTGTTTGGAAGATAACGAAACAGCCTGTTAAAAGCGATTCTTTCAGTTTTGATAAAATCGTAAGGCCTGTTGAATACATAAGTTCTGCTTGTTATTTTGCGGTATTTCATGTAAAATAAGTATCAAAGTGGTGGAAAGTGGAACTAAGTGGTGCGAAGTGGTGGTGATTGGATGTTCATGGGTGAATACAATCATACGATAGACACAAAGGGCAGGCTGATTATTCCCTCGAAGTTCCGCGAAGTTTTGGGAGATGATTTCGTGGTGACGAAGGGGCTGGATGGCTGTCTGTTTGTGTATGACAACACCGAATGGTCCGCTTTTGAAGAAAAGCTGAAAGCTTTACCGCTTATGAACAAAGAATCTCGTAAATTTGTTCGTTTTTTTCTGGCTGGTGCAGCCAGCGTGGAGGTGGACAAGCAGGGAAGAATACTGATACCGTCTGTGTTAAGGGAGTTTGCAGCGCTGGATAAGGATGTCGTTCTCGCGGGAGTAGGAGGACGGATTGAGATCTGGAGCAAAGATCGGTGGGAGGAAACTTCGGAGTACGACGATATGGATGATATCGCAGAGCATATGTCTGAACTTGGATTGATGATCTGATGCTTTCCGGGTGCAGGATATGGAGCAGATTGCTGTGAAAGGAAAGTATACTCTCATAGCAGGGTAGCTTTGCGGACTGAAATGTTCAGGTGCCGCATTGTGAGAATTTCCGAAAGTCTCAGAAAGGAAGCCGAAATATGGAGAGGAAATTTAGACATGCATCAGTATTGCTTGATGAAACGATTGAGGCACTCAGGGTGAAGCCGGAGGGCGTATATTTGGACGGTACTCTTGGCGGAGGCGGACACGCCTATGAGGTGTGTAAGAGACTGAGTGACAGTGGAAGCTTTTATGGGATCGACCAGGATGAGGCCGCCATAGAGGCAGCAGGAAAACGACTAGAAGAATTTGGAAAAAAAGTTACTATTATAAGAGATAATTATTGTAATGCAAAAGAGGCACTGAGAGAAAAGAAAGTGGAACATGTAGATGGGATCGTCCTTGATCTTGGTGTGTCTTCGTATCAACTTGACACGGTGGAGCGGGGATTTACCTATAAATACGATACGCCGCTTGATATGCGTATGGATCAGCGCCAGAAGCTGACAGCAAGGGATATCGTGAATGATTACGATGAGCAGTCACTGTACCGGATTATCAGGGATTACGGGGAAGATCAGTTTGCCAGGAACATTGCGAAGCATATCGTGCAGGCGAGGGCAGAGAAGCCGGTCGAGACAACGTTTGCGCTGAATGAAATCATCAGGGCAGCGATTCCGGCCAAAATACGCGCAGTGGGAGGACATCCCTCGAAAAGGACTTTTCAGGCAATCCGCATCGAGTGCAATCATGAGCTCGATGTGCTCAGGAATTCTTTGCAGGACTTTGTGAATCTGCTAAATCCGCAGGGAAGATTGTGCATCATCACATTTCATTCGCTGGAGGACAGGATTGTTAAGAATTTTTTCAGGGAGATGGAGAATCCATGTACTTGTCCGCCGGAATTCCCAGTGTGTGTCTGCGGGAAGATTCCGTATGGAAAAGTGGTATCCCGGAAGCCGGTTCTTCCCTCGCAGGAGGAGATCGGGGAAAATCCGAGGTCAAAGAGCGCGAAACTCAGGGTTTTTGAAAGAATTTAACAGATAGATAATCATAATTAATCAGGAAAGGATATTGAAAATGAGACGTGCCAATTCAACAACAAGAACGAACGCGGGCAGACAAAGCACTGGCAGTCGCAAAACCAATCAAAACTATTATGTAGAAGGAAGTGCAGTCAGAAAGGTGCAGACCGCATCCGCAAAGCGCGAGTATGAAAGACCGGTGTATCAGACACGGTCTGTGCACAAAACAAAAATAAAAGCAGTTCCCATGAATAAGGGTTATATGGCGGTGGCAGTTGTGGCTTTTGTGATTGTCTGCAGTGTGCTTATAGGCTATGTGAATCTGCAGTCAAATATCACCAGCCATATTACAACCATTTCGAAGCTTGAAAGTCAGCTCAACGAGATGAAGCTTGCAAACGACGAGACATACACCAAGATTATGAGTAGTGTCGACCTGGAAGAAATCAAGCGCATTGCAGTCAATGAGCTTGGGATGAAGTATGCAAAGGAAGGACAGGTTGTCGAGTATACTGGTGAGGGAAATGATTATGTCCGCCAGTATGGAGAGTTGCCGGAATAATTAGAGTTAGTATAAGTGCAGGGTGATTTGATGGCGGAAAGAAGTAGAGATATCAGTCGGAGTACAAATCGAAATGGAAGCAGAAACAGTGTTAGAAATAGCCGGCAGAACAGTCGGAATACCAGAGTCGACAGGAAAAGACGAAGAAGACAGAGAGTAAGCTTAAACAAAGTAAAATCAATGAAGCTGGCAGTGATGATGCTGATCATCCTGCTGGCTTTTACGGGATTGGGGGGGCGCCTGTATGTTCTCGCGCGCGACAATCAGAACGATTACCAGAAAAAGATCTTGTCGCAGCAGCGCTATGATTCCACAACGCTGCCATTCAAGCGGGGAAGTATCCTGGATGCCAACGGAACGATTCTCGCGGCGAGCGAGAAGGTGTACAATGTCGTTCTTGACTGTAAGGTCATGCTCTCTGATGAAAAAAATGAGGATCCCACGCTCACGGCGCTTGCCGAGTGCTTTGGCCTGAATCAGGCGGAGCTCAGGCAGTATGTGAAGGATAATCCGAACTCGCAGTACTATGTCCTCAAAAGGAGAATCACATACGACGAGATGAGTCCGTTTCTTGACCGGAAAAACGAGTATAACGAAGCGTCCTCCAAAGACAAAGAAAAGAAAATGGGCTTGATTAACGGTGTGTGGTTTGAGGAGGAGTATATCAGACGCTATCCAAACAATACGCTTGCCTGTGATGTGATCGGTTTTACAGGAACAGACAACAATGGTACTTATGGGCTGGAGGAGTATTACAATGATATACTCAACGGAACGAATGGCAGAGAGTATGGATACTTAAACGATGACTCCGCACTGGAGCGCAAGACGGTAGCGGCGGTGGATGGAAGCACGCTTGTGAGTACCATCGATGCAAATATACAGGCAATCTGTGAGAAATATATCAGACAGTTTAATGAGGAGCACTTAAATGAGGCAAGGGAGGGGCTTGGAGCCTATAATATCGGCGTGATTATCCAGGACTGCAACAATGGCGAGATCAAGGCGATGGCAAGCTATCCTGATTTTGATCTCAACAATCCAAAGGATCTGTCCAACTACTATACTGAGGAGCAGATTGCGCAGATGGAGGCGGACGAGACTTACTATGATACTTTGAACTCACTGTGGAGAAACTTCTGTATATCGGATACCTATGAGCCGGGATCTACTGCGAAGGCGCTCACCCTGGCAACCGGAATCGAGACAGGAAGGATTATGGGGAATGAGACATATGATTGCGGCGGTTCTCTTGAGGTGGGAGGTCACAAGATCAATTGCAATGTCAGGGGCGGACATGGCACACTTGACGTAAGCGGTTCCCTGGAAATGTCGTGCAATGTGGCGTTCATGAAAATGGGCGAGGCAATCGGCGTGAAAAATACACTGCAGTTTGAACAGATCTTTAATATTGGGCTAAAGACCAACATAGATCTTGCAGGGGAAGCAAGGACAGCGTCTTTGGTTTATAATGAGAACTCAATGAGGTCTGCGGAGCTTGCGACAGCCTCTTTCGGGCAGGGATACAATGTCACTATGATCGAGATGGCGACTGCTTTTTCTTCTATTATAAATGGCGGATATTATTATGAGCCGCATATGGTCAGCAAGATTACGAACGCGAATGGCGATACGATCAAGCATATTGAGCCGAGAGTGCTGAAACAGACCATATCAGCAACGACATCAGAACAGATGCGGCAGTATCTCTATGCGACCGTTGCAGAGGGAACCGGAAAGTCGGCACGTCCTGCAGGATATGCGATTGGCGGTAAGACGGGTACAGCAGAGATGGCGGGTCGTGACAAGACAAATTATGTAGTCTCGTTCATCGGATATGCGCCTGCTGACGATCCGCAGATCGTGATTTACTGTGTGGTTGACAGACCGAATGTGAGAGAACAGGCCCACGCGACGTATGCGACGGGCATTGTCAAGAATATTCTGACGGAAGTACTTCCGTATCTGCATATCGCGAAGACGGAGGAAATGACGATCGCAGAGCAGGAGGAAGTGGACAATATTCTTGGAAATATTGTGCAGGGAGCTGCTTCCGGTGAGGAGAACGCAGAAGGTGAGAATGGTGACACTGCTGATGGTGAAAACGGTGAAGATGGAAATGGAGAACCATCAGAAGAAAGCGGACAAGGCGGCGGGAGACCGTTCTATGTGGTTGACCCCGACACAGGAGAGTTGGTGGATCCTGTAACAGGAGAGAAGGCGGAGATGGATTACAGTTATGAGGACAGCGATGACCTTCCAGTGCCGGAAAACGGTGACACTGGCGAAGATTCCGGGACTCCTGCACAGGATTAGCGGTCGTCTTTTTAACATATATAACTCTTTCGTTTCATAAAATTATAACAATATAAAATTTTGTGAAGATAGAGGGCAAAGATGGCGATCAAAAACAGCGCAGGAAGACGGAACATGACTGTACAGAAGCGAAAGACCTTTGTGCTGTGCGTACTGTGTGTGGCAATGCTCTTGCTGCTGGGTGTGCGTGTGGGATATCTGATGATCCTGTGCTCAGAGCATTATACAGAGCTGGCGACACAGCTTCACGAGAGGGAGCGCGATATCAAGGCTGCAAGGGGCAGGATTATCGATTCGACGGGGACTGTCCTGGCAGATAATAAGACGGTCTGTACGATATCAGTCATTCACAGTCAGCTGGAGGATCCCGAGAAAGTGATTGATGTGTTATGCCAGGAGTTAGGACTGTCTGAGGAATATGTGCGCAAGCGCGTGGAAAAATACAGCGCGCGGGAGCGCATCAAGAGCAATGTTGACAAAGAGACCGGCGATCGGATACGAAATTATGACATGGCAGGAGTGAAGGTGGATGAAGACTATAAGCGTTATTATCCATATGATGATCTTGCATCTAAGGTGCTAGGTTTTACAGGAGGAGATAATCAGGGGATTATTGGTCTGGAGGTGTCCTATGAGAAGTATCTGACTGGTAAAAAGGGGCAGATCCTGACACTGACGGACGCCAAGGGAATCGAGCTTGACGGTATGGGAGAGCGAAGGAAGGAACCGGAGGCGGGAAAAGATCTGTATATCAGTATCGATGTGAATATACAGAGATATGCAACACAGCTTGCAAAACAGGCGTACGAGACAAAACAGGCAGCAGGTGTGTCGATCATTGTCATGAATGTCAATAATGGTGAGATTCTTGCGATGGTGGATGTGCCGGAATTTCATCTCAATGATCCATATACATTGATTGACGAGTTTCAGATACAGACGGTGCAGAGCGAAAGCACAGAGGAAGGACAGACGGAGGTAAAGCAGGAAAGCACGCAGGATTTGCTGAACAAAATGTGGAGAAACGGCTGTATCAACGACACATACGAACCGGGTTCTACCTTTAAGATCATCACAGCGGCGGCGGGACTTGAGAGTGGAGCTGTGCGCCTGGAGGACAATTTTTCCTGCCCGGGATTTATCATTGTCGATGATCGCAGGATCCGGTGCCACAAGGTCGCAGGCCATGGGGCGGAGGATTTTACCCATGCAGTCATGAACTCTTGCAATCCGGTATTTATCACAGTCGGACTTCGGATCGGAGTGGAGCGCTATTATGAGTATTTTACGCAGTTTGGATTAAAGCGCAAGACTGGAATTGATCTGCCGGGGGAGGCGGGAACGATTGTGCATCAGCCAGACAAGATCGGAGAGGTAGAGCTTGCCACGATGTCCTTTGGCCAGTCCTTTCAGATCACACCGATCAGACTGATGACAACAGTGGCGGGACTGATTAACGGCGGAAATCTGGTGACACCTCATTTTGGTGTGAAGGCGGTGAGTGCCGACGGCACATCGGTTGATGAGTTTGTGTATCCGGTTTCGGAAGGTATTCTGTCTGCAGATACAACAGAGAAACTGCGGTACGCGCTGGAGCAGGTCGTGGAGAACGGAGGCGGCAGAAATGGCTATGTGGAGGGATTCCGCGTGGGCGGAAAGACCGCTACGAGTCAGACGCTTCCGAGGGGAAACGGCAGATATATCGCATCTTTTCTGGGATTTGCCCCGGCAAATGATCCAAAAATTATGGCGCTTGCCATTATTGACACGCCGCAGGGAACTTATTACGGCGGGCAGATTGCGGCTCCGGTTGTGCGGCAGCTTTTTGAGAATATACTGCCGTATTTGGAGGAAATCGGTTATCAATAAATGAAATGGGAAAGGGTATAGAAAAGGTCATGATTAATATTAGGGAGCAGAGAGTGATCGTCGTCGGAACGGGTAAGAGCGGTATTGGTTCCGCAGTATTGCTCGAAAAGAACGGCGCGCTGCCCGTCATATATGATGGGAATGAAAAGACGGACACGGAGGCAGTGAAGGCGTCGCTCCGGGAGAAACTTGGACATGAAACGGCGGCGGTCATCCATGTTGGCGTGTTTCCAAAAGAAATAACAGAGGGTATTGAGCTTGCTGTGCTGAGCCCGGGCGTGCCGGTTGATGCGGATTTCGTGGTGTACATGAGAGAGCAGGGGATTCATATATGGGGCGAGGTTGAGCTGGCATACCATTTCGCGAAGGGCAGAGTGCTTGCAATCACCGGTACGAACGGCAAGACGACGACGACATCGCTCGTGGGACAGATTATGCAGGAGTATTATGAGAGTGTGTACATCGTCGGAAATATCGGAAATCCATACACGGATGCCGCTCCGCTTATGCGCGGGGATACAGTGTCCGTCGCAGAGATCTCGAGCTTCCAGTTGGAGACAATCGAGGAGTTTCATCCGCAGGTGTCGGCGATATTGAATATAACACCCGATCATCTAAACCGCCATCACACGATGGAGAACTATGTGGCGGCAAAGGAAGCGGTGACGAGGAATCAGACGAAGGATGACTTCTGCATCCTCAATTACGAGAATGATTATACGAGAGCGTTTGGTGACAGGTGTCCGGCCAGGGTGGTGTATTTTTCATCGGGACAGAGACTGGAAAACGGTCTTTATTGCGAAGGTGAAGAGATCTGGCTTGCCTCAGATGGCGTGTCGCAGCGCCTTCTGAACGTGAAGACAGATATGAACCTTGTCGGAATGTGCAATGTAGAGAACGTCATGGCGGCAATCGGAATCAGCATGAGTGCAGGTGTGCCGATGAAAAATATCCTTGCCACCATCAGGCGTTTTGTGGCTGTGGAGCACAGGATTGAGTATGTGGCGACCAGGAAGGGTGTCATGTATTACAATGACTCCAAGGCGACCAACACAGACGCTGCGATACAGGGGATTAAGGCGATGGACCGGCCGACTGTATTGATTGGCGGAGGATATGACAAGGGAAGCACCTATGATGACTGGATTCACAGCTTTGACGGGAAGGTAAAGAAACTCGTACTGATCGGACAGACGCGGGACAAAATTGCAGAGTGTGCGGTAGAGTGCGGTTTTCCCAGAGAAAATATTTTGTTTGAAGAGACTTTTGAGGCGGCGCTCGACGCGTGTGTCCGCGAGAGCAGGCATGGGGATGCGGTGCTCTTATCCCCTGCATGTGCAAGCTGGGGAATGTTTCCAAATTATGAGGTACGGGGTTGTCAATTCAAGGATTATGTAAAGAAACTGGAGGAGTGATATTGTGGCAAGACAACTCGCAGCAAAACAACCGATAAAATTTCGGAGCAGCAAACACAACATGGATTATGTGTTGTTGACGGTAGTGCTGTTTTTGGTAGGTTTTGGGCTTTTGATGATTTACTCCGCAAGCTCCTACGAAGCGGGGATCGATTACAATGATTCAGCCTTCTATTTGAAAAAACAGGCGCAGTCGACTGCGCTTGGCTTTGTCGGTTTATTTATCATGATTAAATTTCCTTATAAAGAACTGCAGAAAATGGATGTAATCGCGATAATCGTGTCCGCTGTGCTGATCATGCTGGTCAAAACGCCGCTGGGAATCACGCGAAATGGCGCGAGCCGGTGGATCGATCTGCAAATCATCACATTCCAGCCGGCGGAGGTTGCCAAGATCGGTGTGATTATTTATCTGGCGAGTATTATACAGCGACTGGAGAGTCTGGGGAAAAATGTCGTGCGGACACCCAAAGGCCTTGCAATCGTATTTGTACCGCCCACGATCATCGCGGGGCTCGTATATGTGCTGACCAGTAACCTGAGCTCGGCAATCATCATCATGGGCATTGCGGTTGCGATGATCTTTGTGGCAGTGCCGGATTACAAGTGGTTTGTGGCGGCTGGCGTGACAGTCGTCGCGGCAGTGGTGGCGCTGGTGGCGTACGCGTCCACCATTGATGTGACAAGCGGAAGTTTCCGTATGGGACGCGTCGTGGCATGGCTTCATCCGGAAGCCTACAGTACAGATAAGGCGTTTCAGACATTACAGGCGTTATATGCGATCGGCTCCGGTGGTATCTGGGGAAAAGGTCTGGGACAGAGTATGCAGAAGAGAAAATTCCTCCCGGAGGCACAGAATGACATGATTTTCTCTATCATATGCGAGGAGCTTGGATTGTTCGGTGCAGTGGCGATTATCTTACTTTTTGTCGTATTGATCTGGAGCTGCATGGTCATTGCCAACAAGACAGTGGACCGGTTTGGCTCGCTGCTTGTGGTGGGCGTCATGGCGCATTACGCGATACAGGTTATTCTGAACATTGCTGTTGTGACCAACACGATTCCCAATACGGGCATCACGCTGCCCTTCATCAGCTATGGCGGTACTTCGACGCTGTTTTTGCTGGCGGAGATTGGGATTGTGCTGAATGTAAGTAAAAATTGCCGGTAATTTTTTATCTGTTCACGCATATAATATTATGATTGATATGATTATGTGGTGAAATCTATGGCCCTTTTTGGCAGAAACAATGAGTCTATAAGAATGGAGGGAAAAAGGCCGCTGGAAGGCAGGATACGGATACAGGGATCGAAAAATGCAGCACTTCCGATCCTGGCAGCGTGCATGCTGATACCGGGAAAATGCGTGCTGCGGGGGTGTCCGGATATCACGGATATCGAATGTATGTGCAGTCTTTTGAAAAGTACCGGAGCGACAGTAAATACCGCGTTTCCTGACACAGAGACGGTCGGGATCGACACACGCAGTGTGCGGGAGCAAAGGCTGCCGGAAAAATATGTCTCTGCCATGCGCTCGTCTGTCATCATGATGGGAGCGATGCTTGGGCGTCTTGGGGAAGTCTATGTCAACTATCCGGGCGGATGTGTCATCGGTGAGAGGCCGATCGACCTGCACCTGTATGGACTGGAAAAGCTCGGGGCGCAGATCTGGATCGAAGGAAATCATATCCATGCATATGCTGATGAACTGAGAGGGGCAGTCATTGATTTCCCGTTTTCGAGTGTGGGGGCGACACAGAATGCGATCCTGGCGGCGGTGACAGCACAGGGGACAACAGTTATCAAGAATGCGGCAAAAGAGCCTGAGATTATTGAATTGTGTAAATTCCTGAATATGGCAGGTGCCAGGATAGATTATTCCGGAACACTGCTGAAGACAGGCAGGATTGTGATACAGGGGGTAGAGCTGTCAAGACTTCACGGTGTCACGTATGATATTATATCAGACAGGATTGTTGCGGGAACCTACCTCTTCGCAGCATTGGCAGCGGGAGGCGAGGTCACGCTGGAAAATGTTCCCATAAGACAGCTGGACTGCATCTGTGATACGATAAAAACGATGGGGGCGGCGATTGCTGTGGATGCGGATCGGAATGAGATGACGATCAGCGCATGTGACCGTGCCAGGATTGTAAATGTTCCATACATAGAAACGGATATATACCCGGACTTCCCGACGGATCTGCAGTCACCGCTTCTTGTGGCGGCATGTATGGCGAGAGGGAGACTTGCCATCAGGGAAAAGATTTTTTCGAGCCGGTTTCGCATTGTGGAGGAGCTGCAGCGGATGGGGGCAGAGATTTCAATTGAGGGAGATACCGCGATTGTGACAGGAGGCAGGGAGCTGGAGGGGCGGACGGTCATAGCGAGGGAACTGCGCGGTGGTGCGGCGCTTGTCATAGCAGGTCTGTGCGCGGCAGGTATCACAACTGTGGCGGATTCGGGTTATATTAGAAGAGGGTATCAGGACATTGTGGGAGATTTCACAGAACTTGGGGCGCGGATCAGCTATGTTGGCTGAGCGATTACAGATATGAGGAAAAAGTCATGGGTAAAGAGGATGATATCATAACAAAAATGCCGGATATAAGGGTTAAGGTACGAATTATTATTTCATTGGGCATCATCAATGTACTCCTGGTGGCTTTGTATTTTGTGCTGACGCACTTTGCGGTCAAAACGGTTCAGGTCGACGGCAATAAGCATTATTCCGCGGATGAGATCAAGGCGATGGTCATGACGGGATATCTGGGCGACAATTCCCTCTATCTGTCCCTGAAATACAAAAATAAAGGGATAGAGGGGATTCCGTTTGTGGAGACGATGGATGTCATGGTTCAGTCAAATGACACCATACGAATTACCGTGTATGAGAAAGCACTGGCCGGATATGTGCAATATCTCGGACGATATATGTATTTTGACAATGAGGGCGTCGTGGTGGAGACCTCAAAGGTTACGACGAAAGGGATTCCTCAGGTGACAGGACTTAACTTTGATCACATCGTGCTTCACGAAAAGCTTCCGGTGGAAAATGACAAGGTATTTCAGAATATCCTGACAATCACGAAGCTCCTCAACAAATACAATGTCTTATGTGACAAGATTCAGTTTGACAGCAGCTACAATGTCATGCTGGGTTACGGCAGTGTGAAGGTCAATATCGGCGCTTTGGATAATCTTGACGAGAAGCTGATGCAGCTTCCGCAGATTTTGCCGTCTCTGGAGGGGGAGAGAGGAACACTTGATTTGCAAAACTATACGGCAGACCGGAAAAGCGTCTCTTTTGAAAGGGGAAAATAGGGGTTCACAATAAATTAAAAAAGAAAAGTAAAAAATAGGTTGATTAATTGCTAAAAAAATTATATGATAAATTAGATGGCATTTAATAGGAATTATGAAGGAGGAAGGAAACTTGCTCGAGATTAGATCAAACGAAACAGATGCAGCGGCAAGGATCATAGTAGTAGGTGTAGGCGGCGCAGGCAACAATGCCGTCAACCGAATGATAGATGAGACGATTACAGGTGTTGAATTTATAGGTGTCAATACAGATAAGCAGGCTCTGCAGCTCTGCAAGGCTCCGAAGCTTTTGCAGATCGGTGAGAAACTGACAAAGGGACTTGGCGCAGGTGCGAAGCCCGAGGTGGGAGAGAAGGCAGCGGAGGAGAGCTCGGAGGATATAAAGGAATCGCTGAAAGGTGCTGATATGGTGTTTGTCACCTGCGGAATGGGCGGCGGTACTGGTACTGGCGCAGCACCGATTGTGGCGGCGATCGCCAAGGAGATGGGGATTCTCACTGTCGGTGTTGTCACCAAACCGTTCAAATTCGAGGCGCGCACCCGTATGACGAACGCGCTGACCGGGATTGAAAAGCTGAAGGAGCATGTGGACACGCTGATTGTCATTCCGAATGACAAGCTGCTTGAGATTGTCGACAGGCGGACAACCATGCCGGATGCTTTGAAGAAAGCTGACGAGGTGCTTCAGCAGTCGGTGCAGGGCATCACGGATCTGATCAATGTGCCCTCCGTCATTAACCTTGACTTTGCGGATGTGCAGACCGTCATGAAGGAGAAAGGGATCGCACATATCGGTATCGGGTATGGAAAAGGCGAGGACAAGGCGGCGGAAGCGATCAAGATGGCTGTTGAGTCGCCGCTTCTCGAGACAACCCTCAGCGGAGCGACCGATGTCATTCTCAATATTTCGGGTGATATTTCTATCTTTGACGCGAATGATGCCGCGAGCTATGTGCAGGAGCTTGCAGGTGAGGATATCAATGTTATCTTTGGCGCGATGTACAATGAGGATATGGCGGACTCCTGTACTGTCACCGTTATTGCGACAGGTATCGTGGAGTCAGCGCCCAATATGCCGATTAACAATATGGGCAGGATTAACAGCAATTTCTCGGTGCGTCCTAACAACGTGCCCAACGCGCCAGTCAGACCCAGACCGCAGGCACCGGCGGGAGCAAATCCGATGCCGCAAAATGGACAGGTACCGCAGCCGGGAGCCCAGCCCAGACCGAACAACGGGGTCAAACCTCCTGCAGACCTGAGAAGCAATGTGAAGGAGCAGACCTTGAACATACCAAGTTTCTTAAGGAGATAATGCAGACTCAGAAAAAGTCGAAAAATAAACATAATTTAGTCCCATGCTTTGACAAAAAAGCATGGGATTTTTTTGTATAATACTTTAATAAGGACGGAGGTGATTGGAATTTATGAGGTATATATCGATGTTTTTCTGGTACAGAATATTTTGATGGATCTGCAGCTGTTGATTTTGACAATGCTGCTTCTAAAAGAGAAAATCGTATTTCTGCGGCTGTTGGCCGCATCGCTGGCTGGCGGTGTCGGGGCTGTGATGATACTCCTGTCGGGCACAGGGTTTGGCGTGGCATATATAATGTTCGTTTTGGCGCTGGATGCAGTGATGCTCCTGATATGCGTGCGTCATCCCGCAAAAGGCGGACTGACGTTTCGAAAACTTGTCATGGGAATCATTTATTTCCATGGAATGGTATTTGCATACGGAAAACTTATGGAGTGCGCGGGCAGGCTTGTCGGAGAGCGAATGGCACAGTTCATAGTGACAGGGACGATTGCAGGAATTGTGATCTTTATGCTTGCCTGCCGCAGACTGGCAGAGTCAAGGCCGATCTATATAGTCACGCTGTCGGAAGCGGGAGAAAATGTTGTGTGCAGAGCACTGTTTGACACGGGAAACCTTCTGACGGATCCGGTATCCGGCAAACCGGTGTCTGTGGTGGAGGAGACAGATACCATGAAAAGATGGCTGGAACAGTATCCGCAGAAATATAAGATCATTCCTTATCAGAGTGTCGGGGAGGAGCACGGGGTTCTGGAAGGGATCGTTGTGGATGAATTAGTGATTCAGAAGGAAGAGGAACAGGTGGTAAAAAGAGGGGCAGTAGTAGCTTTCTATAAAGGAAAGCTGTCGAAGAACGGAGATTTTCAGATGATACTGAACCACAGCCTGATCACGTGAGAAAGTGGAGGATAATTATGATTATAAAACTATATCTGCCTGGGAAAATGAGATTGTCCCTTGGAAAAAATAATAATAAAAACGCAGTTGGAAATGAGATTCACTATATCGGAGGTTCGGAAGTACTGCCGCCCCCTCTGGAAGGCGAGGAGGAAAACCGGGCGATCAATGGATTGGAGACAGAGTATGCCAACGAGGCGAGGGCACTTCTGATTGAACATAACTTAAGACTTGTCGTGTATATTGCCAAAAAATTCGACAATACCGGTGTGGGTGTCGAGGACTTGATCTCGATTGGGACAATCGGCCTCATCAAGGCGATTAACACGTTTAACCGCAGTAAGAATATCAAACTTGCGACCTATGCCTCAAGGTGCATTGAAAATGAGATTTTGATGTACTTGAGAAGGAATAACAAGACAAAGCTTGAGGTTTCGATTGACGAGCCCCTGAACGTCGACTGGGACGGCAATGAGCTGCTTCTGTCAGATATTCTTGGAACGGACGAGGACGTGATCTACAAGGATTTGGAGACAGAAGTGGAGCGGAGCCAGTTAAAGCGTGCAATATCAAAACTGGGGGAGCGCGAGCGGACAATCATCATGCTGCGGTTTGGCCTGAACAATCCGGACGACATGGAGATGACGCAGAAGGAAGTGGCAGATTATCTGGGAATCTCGCAGTCCTATATCTCAAGACTCGAGAAGAAAATTATGAAGCGGTTAAAAAAGGAGATGGCGAGCTAAAATTGCGGACGTATTTACACCTTCTTACATATGCGCGAACGGGCTGCTGCAGTCTGTGAGGGCATAGAAAACAAGGAGGAAAATCCTCTGCCCGCCGGGGCAGTCCTCATTTTCCTTCGGAAAACAAGGAGGATTATAAATATGGCACTTGGAAAAGTTGAAATATGCGGTGTAAATACGTCAAAACTGCCTGTACTCAAAAACGAGGAGAAGCAGGCACTTTTTGAAAAGATAGAACAGGGGGATATGCAGGCAAGGGAGGAGTATATCAGAGGAAATCTGAGGCTGGTTCTGAGCGTGATCAAGCGGTTCTCCCAGTCCAATGAAAATGTAGATGATCTGTTTCAGATCGGATGTATCGGGTTGATCAAGGCGATTGATAATTTTGATTCAAGCCTTGATGTGAAATTTTCCACATACGCAGTTCCGATGATTATCGGAGAGATCAGAAGGTTTCTGAGGGATTCAAGCAATCCGATCCGGGTGAGCCGCTCGCTGAAGGACACGGCATACAAGGCAATTTATGCCAGGGAAAATCTTACAAAAAAGAATCTGCGCGAGCCGACGATTATGGAAATCTCGGAGGAGATTGGGATTCCGAAGGAGGACATTGTGTATGCCCTTGATGCAATACAAAATCCTATGAGCCTGTACGAACCAGTGTATACAGAAGGCGGAGATACACTCTATGTGATGGACCAGATCAGTGACAAAAAGTGTAAGGAAGACAACTGGGTTGAGAATATTTCTCTGAGTGAGGCGATGAAGCGGTTGGATGAGAGGGAGAATGAGATTATCAACCTGCGTTTTTTTGAGGGGAAAACGCAGATGGAGGTTGCAGAGTACATCGGAATCTCCCAGGCACAGGTTTCACGGCTGGAAAAAAATGCCCTGCGCACTATGAAAAAGTATCTGGCTTTCTGAAAAATCAAACATTTTGAAAAAAAATCAAGTGACAGACAATATATACTATTGACTTAATCGTAGAAACAATTTAAAATAGAGATTAAGTAGTTAAGGTAGCTGGGAGGATTCTGCATAGTTACTTTAATAAAGTACTAATAGAATATAGTGTGAAAGGATGTTACTTATGAATGAACAAAACAAATTAGGTCGCAGGTTTAGCATTAAGTGGCTGGTGATTTCATTAGTATCACTGCCAATGCTGTTAGCATGTATCGTCATTGTGTCGGTTTCTACATTGACGCTCAGGCAGGGAATGGAATCCGAGACATTTAAGACACTTGAAGCGTTGGCAAGAGGTACGATGCTTGCTCTGGACGGAGTCTCATCAGGAGATTACTCCATGCAGGGTGACGATCTGTACAAGGGCGAGGTGAATCTCTCCGAGCAGATGGGGGCACTGGTTGACAGTTACGCCAGTGCAAACAATGGTGAGATCACATTGTTTTTTGGCGATGTGAGGCGTGCGACGACAATCAAGGATACCCAGGGCAATCCGATTGTGGGCACAAAGGCAGACCCTAAGGTTGCAGCAGAGGTGTTGAATGCTGGAAATGAGTATTCGAGAAATGACTTTGAGATTAACGGGGAGCTCTACTATGGATTTTATGTTCCGGTGACAGACAGCACGAACCAGATTGTCGGAATGATCTGTGCATCGAAAGAGAGAGAGACAATTAACGAGTATATTTCGATAAGGCAGAGCTTTATCGTTGGTATGGCGGTTGTGATCTATGTTGTCTGCATTTTCTTTGCGACGGTTGTTACAAAGAAAAAGATCCAGTATCCGCTGAACAAGCTCTCTGATGTAGCCAGAAGAATGGCAAGGGGTGATATTAACATTCATCTCGAGAAGACATCGAATGACGAGTTTGGCGATTTGACAGATGATTTCATACTGATGACAAAGACAATTGGAAGTCAGGTGCATGTTACAGAGCAGGTTGCAGAGGGTGATTTGACAGCATCCTATAAGAAGGCAAGCGAGGACGATGCCCTCGGTGCGGCGATTGTAAAGATGCTCCGCGACAACAACAGAAACCTTTCTACGATTCGCGATGCGGCTGCAAGAATGACGTCAGGCGCAAACGAAGTTGCAAGCGCAAGCAATTCCCTGGCGCAGGGTACAACACAGCAGGCGAGTGCGATTGAGGAGATTACCGTCTCTATCGAGGAGATTGCGAACGGCGCGAAGGTCAATGCGGATGATGCAAACAAGGCAAATGAACTCGTTCAGAGCACAAAAGTCGGAGCAATCCGCGGTAATGAGCAGATGAAGCAGATGATCGCAGCAATGCAGGATATCAACGAGTCTTCTGAGAACATCTCAAAGATCATGAAGGTGATCGACGATATCTCGTTCCAGACAAATATTCTTGCATTGAACGCTTCTGTGGAGGCTGCGAGAGCAGGTATACATGGAAAAGGATTTGCCGTTGTTGCCGACGAGGTTCGTACTCTGGCAAACAAGTCAGCGGAAGCTGCAAAGGATTCTGCTGTGATGATCGAGGATTCGATCAAGAAGGTGGAAGTTGGTTCGAAGCTTGCGGTTGAGACTGCAGCAGCTCTGGAGGAAATTCTGTCTTCTGTTGAGAATATCGCTTCCATTGTGAGCAATATTGCAGAGGCTTCAGTTAATCAGGCAAGTTCTGTGGGACAGGTCAATGCAGGTATCACACAGATTGCCGATGTCGTGCAGACAAATTCAGCAACATCTGAAGAGTGTGCAGCTGCAAGTGCAGAGCTTTCAAGCCTTGCCGGACAGCTTCAAAATGCAGTTAGCAAGTATAAGCTTCTTGCCGGAAAAGGCAGAACGTCTGATTTTGATTCCACATCATATGATGACAGTGAGTATGTTGATAACGAGAGCATTATCTCACTCGATTCTGATTTCGGAAAATATTAAAGACAACATAAGGTTATTGTTTGCTACCCCGGCACTCGCTGCCGGGGTAGTGTTTCAGAGGAGAAAAATGCAGATATACGCAGCAAAAACTTGTGAATTGCAGGCAGAGGAGAAACGGCTGTGTGAGTTGCTGGACAGAGACCGGATACAGAAAATAGCGGCGATCAGAAGCAGAAAAGAGAGAATACGCAGTATTTTTGCGGGACTTTTGCTCCGCTATGCGTTTTTGCAGGCAGGATATGATATTGAAGTTTGGGAACAGGCTGAAATTGAAAGAGGAATGTATGGAAAACCATATATAAAGGGAGAACCGTATTTTCACTATGGATTGTCCCATTCCGGGGAGTGGGTAATCTGTGCAGCAGACCGGATGCCAGTGGGAATCGATATACAGGAAATGAAACCGTGGAAAATGACTTTGGCAAAGAGGTTCTATCACGAGGAAGAATATGCGAGACTTCTGGCGCTGGAGACAAAAAGTCAGGTCAGACAGACGGAAGAATTTTACAGTATGTGGACAGCCAAGGAGAGTGCAGTAAAACTGAGCGGCAGAGGTATTGGCGCCGGTATCAGCCAGTATGTGACGGCCGGGGATTACAATTCCATATGCGATAAGAATGCAGGGAGGATATTTTATACCAGACGATACAGGATGTTGGAAGGATACATGATCTGCGTGTGCAGTGAGTCAAATTTTTTCCCTGATTTACCCGAGAGGATAGATTTGGAGAATATAGTATGGAGGGAAACAGATGTTAAAAGCGAACGGAAAAAATGCAGTGAAAAAAGGTGAGATAATCTTTCAGAAAGGCGAAGAAGTGAATCAGATCGGGATTGTTCTCTCGGGAAAAGTGGTCATGCAGGGGGAGAATGTCAGGATGATTCGTCCGCAGGGGAGTTATCTGGCATTGAATTCACTGGAAAGTCAGATTCATAATGCAACCTATACAGCGGAGGAGGATTCAGTGATCTATGCGCTCCCGGTACAGGGGGAGTCAACGATTCGGAATGTTATTGCAAAAAATGCTGATTACCGTGCCATCATGGTTTCCTCTCAGTTCCGGACGGCAGTGGAGCTCTACCGGATTAAGTCAAGTCTCAACGAACGTGCGGGAAGGCTGTGTTCCTTCGCCCAGAGAAGTTATGAGGAATACAAGGGGATTTGCGGGAAGTTTTCCATACCTGCGATCGGCATTGAGGAGCTGGAAGAACTTCAGCCATATGAGGAGCTGCAGAGTGACAATGAATACAGGGTGCCCTATTATGAGGAAGGAGCCAAGATTCCATTAAGCGCTAACAAAATGTATTTTTCGTACAGTGAAGAGATGGCATACATCCAGGTGATCGAGATTGTGGAGCTCGTGACAGTGTTTCTGGAAGAGTGTGCTGAGATAACGGAGTACATCAGAAACCTGATGGATGCAATGTGTCTGAGACCGAGAAATAATCTTTTTGATTATATCTGTGAGAAGGCGTATGAAATCAAGGAAAAAGACGATATTCCAAATGAAGTGAATATGCTTCTCAACGGCATTGCTGACGAGATTGATTTCCAACACAAAGAGCTGAGCAGTCAGACAAAGAATGTACCAGATTTTCATGCGGATTCGCTGAAGAACAAAATGGAGGGCCTGATATCAGGAAATGCGCCAGTTGTGGAGGAGAGGTCACAGGAGGAGCGTGAGGAGGACATCAGACGGGATGTGGCGTCGCTGCGCGGCTCTATGGAGCAAGTCTTAAAATTTGCAGCATTTAGTGATGCGGACAGTGATACGCTTAGAACAAATGTGGATCATCTGGTCAATGCACCGGACAGAATGTCAGTTGAGGACGACATCAAGCGGGCGAAAAAGGCGATTACACCGCTTGTGTTCAAGCTTTATCTTAGCTGCTACCGCAAGATTAGAGAGGGCTTGCTCCAGCCTCCCAAGGCAGTTGAGCTTTTTATGAATTATGGTATGCTTGACGAGCGGCTGCTCGACGAGGAACATCTGCGGTTTTTGTGCAGCATTGAGCCGGAAACCAATGAGGGACCGTGCCAGGTTGTCACAATGATGGAATGGCTCGATATGATCCATGACGGAAAACGCGACCCGTCAAAGAGCGAATTTGATGAGGATTATGTAGAAAACCTCCGCTCACTCAAAAAGCAGGGTGAGATCACAGAGAAGGAGCAGAAAGAGCTGCTTCTGGATATGGATAGACGTGTGGAGTATGAGGTAATGAATATGCAGATGAGCAATTCGCGCACTTTATACGGTCAGCCGTCCTCCTATATGCCGATTCTCTATAAGGAAGCGATCTTTGGATACCTTGACAAGATCCTCGTCACCAAAAAGAAGATTAACGAGAGTGTGCAGCGTCTTCTGAAGATTGATTACTCAGTATTTTACAGGGAAGTCATCTACTCCAACACAGAGCTTAAGATCATCAATGAGACAGTCATGAAAAATGTGTATCCGGATGTGATCTTATTCCCGCTCTTTGGAACAAATGCGGCGATGTGGCAGGAGATTGGCGGCAGGAATAAAGGGACGCCGGGACGATTCTGTTTCCCGATTTTGACAAGTTCCAATATTGATGAACTGATGGTGAAGATGTTTGGACGTTTCCGCTGGGAGCTTTGCCGCTGCATACAGGGAATGGCGTGGAACGATGTCAAGGTGAAGTCACTTACCTCAGAGTATATGGATTATATCCAGTTCTACCGCAAAAACAGGGATCTGTCTGATGAGGCGCGCGATAAGGTGAAGCTGCAGATACAGAAGTCAAGAAATAACTCGAGGGAGACATTCCTGATCGATTACGAGGCATGGATCAAGAATGAGGCGAATGGTTCCATGAAGATGAACAAGGTGGCAAGGGAACTGCTTGCAACATACTGTCCGTTTGAGAAGGAGATTCGGATGCGGCTGAATGCCCAGAGACCCTACGAGGTGGCACAGGCGAGAAGCTTCAGGAATGCGCAGAAGAAAAAGCAGGAGATTGAGCTGAAGATTAAGACATTGCAGAAAGTGACACCGGAAGTGCCAGCCGAGATTATGAATACATATAAATTCTATGCGGAAATGTAGGCAGGGGGCTAAGCTAGATAAGCGGAAAGAGCGGGCGGCTGCCTGCTCTTTCCGCTTATCTGTATCTTTACACAGTTGCATTTACACATCATCCGGGGAGTTGGTATCCTCGGTTTGTTCTTCTGTAATTTTCCATGACGCAGGGAGAAGGATCGTTACGGTCTCGACACGGTTGTTGGCTACCTCTTTTGCAGTCAGTATGATATTGTCCTCGGTCTCAACAGATTCCCCTGCTGTGGGGAAGCGGTCGAGCAGTTCGATCATAATGCCGCCGATGGAGTCGTAATCTTCGGATTCAAATCTGGTTTCCAGGACATCGTTGATATCATCAAGTTTTAAGCTGCCATTGACTTCATATTCATGATCGCTGACCTTTTTGAAAAGTTCATCTTCGTCGGCATCATATTCATCGCGGATTTCACCGACGATCTCTTCTAGCAAATCTTCTACCGTGATCATGCCGACAGTTGCGCCGTATTCGTTCAGGACGAGTGCGACATTGGTGGTCAGGAGACGCATTTCCAACAGAAGATCAGCTGTCTTTTTGTATTCATAAGTATAATACCCTTCGCGCAGAATGTCCTGTATTTTGAAATTGTCCCTGTTTTCCACTAGGAGAAAGTCTTTGACGATCACAATACCGATGATGTTATCGCTCTCGTTCTCATAGACGGGAATGCGGGAGTACATGGATTCCCGAAACAGTCCCAGCAGCTCGTCGTAGGTCGCGTTGACATCGATGGTCGTCATGTCGATGCGGGGAATCATGATATCCTTTGCCACAGAATCGCCGAATTCAAATACATTGTAGATCAACTTTTTTTCTTCCTGTTCGATCACGCCGTCTTCGTGGCTCACATCCACATACGTTTTTAATTCCGTCTCTGTCATCATTGCGCGCGATGACTGGTCGATGTGAAGGATTCCCAGAAAAAATCCTGATATTTTATCGATGATGAATATGACTGGAGTCAATGCCTGCATCAGAAAATAGATCACCCTTGCGTAGGCGAGGGACAGTTTTTCATTGTTGCACATTGCCCATGTTTTCGGGACGATCTCACCGAATATCAGGACGAACAGAGTCAATATCCCAGTGCCGATTCCGACGGCGGAGTTTCCCCATATGCGTATGACCAGAGAAGTCATAAGGGAGGAGGCGCTGATATTGACGACGTTATTTCCGATCAGTATCGCGCTGATCAGCTTGCTTCTGTTGTCGAGAATCTTCTGGAGCGTGAGAACCCTTCCGGCAGGGTTTTCATCGACCATGGCACGCACCTTGACATTGCTTAAGGTGGTGAGAGCCGTCTCCGCAGACGAGAAAAATGCGGACAGAACGAGCAGGATTACAAGAATTACAAGTTGTATGACACCAGGGGTATCCAAAACAAAATCACTCCTTTTTAAATTGCATCACTGCATAAATTATAATGTATCAGCATAGATTATAACAGTGTTAACGCAATAATACAAGATTATATTTGAAAAAATGGGAGGTAGTGTGTTTTGAAAAATGCATTCAGCACGGAGCGTCTGGTGGCACTCTTAAAATGTCTGATGGCGGCGTATTTGATCACAGGTGTGCTGCTTCTGCTGGTGGCAGGATTACTGTACAAGTTTTCGATCGGGGAGAATATCGTGGATATCAGCATTATCGTAATTTACTGCGTCTCTTCCTTGCTGGCAGGACTGTTTTTCTCGAAAGGTGCCGCAAGTCACAGGTTTCTCTGGGGGATGCTGGCGGGGGCAGCCTACTTTGTGATTATCTGTGTGGTATCCGCTGTCGCCGAACCCGGTTTTGTGCCAATCAGCAATGCCTGCATCACAACACTCCTGATCTGTCTCGGCAGCGGAATGCTGGGCGGAATGCTGGGATAAATATGGGGATAGTTGGATTATAAAAACTTTGTAAAAAAACTTTCTTTTTTGTCGAAATATGTTATACTGGTCAGGTAGCGTTAAATGAAAGTATAACAGAAAGGACAAGAGGAAAGACATTATGAAGAATACATTACATAGGAAGATGTCAGGTTTTAAGGCACTTTTGATGACAGCGCTTCTGGTTTTGTCAACGATGGCCCCGCAGTTTGCCGTGCAGGCGGCGCCCAATGAAGTTCCGCAGGCAGCATTGGGGATCGACGTGTCGCGCTATCAGGGGGCGATTGACTGGAATCAGGTGGCGGCTTCCGGCGTACAGTTTGCGATGATCAGGGTTGGCTATCGTACGCAGGCGACAGGCATTTTGAATGAAGACCCTTATGCGAGGTACAATCTGCAGGAGGCACAGAGGGTCGGACTGAAAGTGGGGGCGTACTTTTTCTCCTCTGCGGTGAATGAGGCTGAGGCGGTCGAGGAGGCAGTATTCACGGCAAATCTGATCGATAAGTACAAGATCACGTTTCCTGTGGCTTACGACTGTGAGGGATTCCGGGATGCGACGAGCAGGCAGCATGGTCTTGGCAAAGATGTGAGAACAGCGCTGGCGGTGAAGTTTCTGGACACGATCGCGGCGAGGGGATACACGCCGATGTTTTACGCGTCGCGAAATGAGATGACAGACAATGCGGATTGGAATATGAATATATTAAATAAGTATAAAGTGTGGGTGGCACAATATCCGGCGGAGCCATTTCCAGCCACACCGGCGAGCAGCTATGCCGGTGTACAGGCGATGTGGCAGTACACGCAGAAGGCAGTGATACCAGGAATTGCCGGAGAGGTGGACATGAATGTGTCGTACTTTAATTATGATGGAATTGCGGAGGCTAAGGACACGAGCGGAGTCGCCCTGGTAAGCGCTGAAAATGCGGCAAATGTGCAGTATCTGGACGTCAATGAGGTGGTGACACCGAACACGACAGTGAATCTGAGGACAGTGCCGAATACGGACAGTCCGGCTACGATTGTGGTTCCTATTAATCCGGGCGACATGATCTTCCGCACAGGAATCGGCAATAACGGCTGGTCAAGGGTGATGCTGAATGACCAGGTTTTGTATGCCTACACAGCTTATCTGCAGAAGGTGATGTAAACGACAGGAAAAAAGTACTGAAAAGTATGAAAAAAATGCTTTTCGAATCGAGAAATATGTGATATACTATCGTAGATTATTGAATCGGGAATCTCTTATTGGGAATCTCTTGTTGGGAAAAAAATGAAGGAGGCAATCAGTATGAAGCACATTAAGACATTGACGACCAGAGACTATAAAGAGTCTGTAAAGAAGGGCGGCTGCGGAGAATGCCAGACATCCTGCCAGTCAGCCTGCAAGACATCCTGCACAGTTGGAAATCAGAGCTGCGAGAATGCAAATAAGTAAGGAACCTGACAATTCCTTAGGCATAAAGGTTTTCGAATAAAGGTGTGAAAGAGCGAGTAGGGGGGAAGAGAATCCCTCCTACTCGATTGTTCGTATTAGATGAATGTTATACGGGAAGGAAAAGAAATTGATACATCAGTATAAAAACAATGGATACAATATCGTTCTGGATGTCAACAGCGGTTCGGTGCATGTTGTCGATGACATCGTTTATGACGTGATTGCCTGTATGGTGGAGAATCAGCTGGAAAATGTGGAGAAGGCAGCAGCATATGAGGCATTGAGAGAGAAATTTGCTGACAGGACAGAGGAGTTGTCTGAGCTTGTCGATGAGATATATGAATTGAAGGAGGGCGGAATGCTCTTTACGGAAGATATTTACGAGAAGAGTATTGATGCGTTCAAAAACCGCGAGACTGTGGTCAAGGCGCTCTGTCTGCACATTGCCCACGACTGTAACCTCAAATGCAGGTATTGCTTTGCGGAGGAGGGGGAGTATCACGGCAGACGTGCGCTGATGCGTTTTGAAGTGGGGAAAAAGGCGCTGGACTTTCTGGTGGCCAATTCGGGCAGCCGCGTCAACCTGGAAGTGGATTTCTTCGGCGGGGAGCCGCTGATGAACTGGCAGGTTGTAAAAGATCTGGTAGCATACGGCAGAAGCCTGGAGGAACCGCATCACAAGAAGTTTCGCTTCACGCTCACGACAAATGGCATTCTGTTAAATGATGACATCATTGAATTCGCCAACCGGGAGATGGCAAATGTCGTGCTGAGCGTGGATGGCAGAAAAGAGGTCAATGACAGGATGCGCCCGCTTGCCGGAGGTCAGGGGAGCTATGATCTGATTATTCCGAAGTTCAAAAGAGTGGCCGAGCGCAGAGACCAGACAAACTATTATGTGCGCGGCACTTTTACGCATTTTAACAAGGACTTTGCGGCGGATGTCTGCCATCTGGCGGACCTGGGATTCAGACAGATTTCTGTCGAGCCGGTGGTTGCGCCGGAGAGCGAGGATTATGCGCTTGTGGAGTCGGATATTCCAGAGATTCTTGCGGAGTATGACAAGCTTGCAGCGGAGATGATCAGACGCCATAGGGAAGGGAAGGGGTTCAATTTCTTCCATTTCATGATCGATTTGGAGGGAGGTCCCTGCGTATACAAGAGGCTGTCGGGGTGCGGTTCGGGTACAGAGTACCTGGCTGTGACGCCGTGGGGAGACTTGTATCCTTGCCATCAGTTTGTCGGTCAGGAGGATTTCCTGATGGGAAATGTGGATGAGGGTCTTACCAATACGGACATTCGTGATCAATTCAGGACATGCAATGTGTATTCCAAAGAGAAGTGTAAGCGTTGTTTTGCGAAGTTTTACTGCAGCGGGGGATGCGCCGCAAATTCTTACAATTTTCATGGAAATATCAACGATGTCTACGATCTGGGGTGTGAGCTTCAGCGGAAACGCGTCGAGTGTGCGATCATGATCAAGGCTGCTCTTGCAGAGGATATATCGTAGCTATCGTTCATTCAGGACTTTGGAGTAAAGGAGTTATACAGATTATGAAGAAAAACAAAGGTATCGTCACGTTGCTTGTGACAGTGCTTGTCATGGCGGCGTTGGGATTTGTGGCAATATGGGGGATTGGCACGGAGAGAGCCGGTTCCGCATCGGGAATCAGACAGGGGCTTGACCTTGCAGGCGGTGTGAGCATCACGTATCAGGTGGTGGGGGAGGAAAATCCATCCGCTGAGGATATGGCTGACACGATCTATAAGCTGCAGCAGCGTGTGGAAGGCTACAGTACAGAGGCACAGGTGTATCAGGAGGGTTCTGACCGTATCAATATTGAGATTCCGGGAGTGTCGGATGCCAATTCAAT
The DNA here is from genome assembly GCA_947177165.1 of uncultured Lachnospiraceae bacterium. Classification (GTDB taxonomy): domain Bacteria; phylum Bacillota; class Clostridia; order Lachnospirales; family Lachnospiraceae; genus COE1. The sequence continues at coordinate 47,396 of CAMWTP010000013.1, read as the reverse complement.
CCTGGCAGATCTTGGACGTCCCGGCGCGCTGTACTTCATCGCGCAGACAGATGCGGACGGAAATCAGAACTATTCTTACACTGGTACAGGCGCAACGGGATTTTCTCTGAATAAGACGATCGATGAATTGCTGGCTGACGGAAGCGTTGTGCTGGAAGGCACTGACGTGGAGTCGGCGGACGGAGGTTCGGCGAGCGATAAGCTTGGAAACAGCCAGTTTGTTGTAGAGCTTGTGTTTACAAAGGAAGGTACAACAAAGTTTGCAGAAGCCACGACGAAGGCCTATGCAAACCGCCAGTCAATCGGAATCTACTATGACGGGGACTTTATCAGTGTGCCAAATGTTGAGGCGGCGCTCACAGATGGCAGGGCGCAGATTTCCGGTATGGGAACCTATGAGCAGGCAGAGCGCCTTGCAAGCCAGATTCGTATCGGCGGACTGAAACTGGAGCTGGAGGAGCTGCGCTCGAACGTAGTCGGTGCACAGCTCGGCGAGGAGGCTGTGAGGACGAGCCTGCTGGCAGCGCTGATCGGTCTGGTTATCATTGCATTGTTTATGATTATCGTATATCGCATACCGGGTTTTGCATCAGTGCTGGCATTGATCATCTATACCTGTCTGATTGTAATCTGCTTGAATATATTTGAGCTTACGCTGACACTTCCGGGAATTGCCGGTATTATTCTCTCGATCGGTATGGCGGTTGATGCGAACGTTATCATCTTTGCCCGTATCAGGGAGGAGATCACGGCAGGCAAGACAGTCAGAAATGCAATCGAGAGCGGTTTCCAGAAGGCGCTCTCAGCGATTGTCGACGGCAACGTGACAACACTGATCGCGGCGCTCGTGCTGGGGCTCAAGGGTTCCGGTACTGTGAAGGGCTTTGCGTACACGCTTGGTCTCGGTATCGTGCTCTCCATGTTTACAGCGCTCTTTGTCACGAGACTGATTCTCAGGGCACTTTTTGCAGTCGGACTCAAGGATGAGAAGTTTTATGGAAGGAATAAGGAGAAGGCGACAGTCAATTTCCTTGGCAGGAAGAATATATTCTTTGTCTGCTCGGCCGCAGTGATTGTCCTCGGCTTTGTGTTTATGGGGATCAACGGCGCTTCTACGGGCAGAGTGTTGAACTACAGTCTCGATTTTGTGGGTGGTACGTCCACAAATGTCACTTTCAATGAGGATATGGATCTCTCCGCAATCGATGCGAATGTCGTGCCTGTATTCAGCGGTGTGACAGGTGACGGTGCGGTACAGGTGCAGAAGGTGGCAGGTTCCAATGAGGTGATCTTCAAGACGAGAGAGCTGAATCTGTCAGAGAGAGAGCAGTTAAACAGCGCGCTGGTTGAGAAGTTCGGCGTCAATGAGGAACTGATCACAGCGGAGACGATCAGCTCTACGATCAGCTCTGAAATGAAGAGCGATGCGGTTGTTGCGGTGATTATTGCCACGATCTGTATGTTGATCTATATCTGGTTCCGGTTCAAGGATATCCGCTTTGCAGCGAGTTCCGTTGCGGCGCTGGTGCATGACGTGCTTGTCGTTCTTGCGTTTTACGCGGTGGCAAAGGTGTCTGTGGGCAGTACGTTTATCGCGTGCATGCTCACGATTGTTGGTTATTCCATCAATGCGACAATCGTTATCTTTGACCGTATCAGGGAGAATCTTGGCGCGATGCAGAAGAAGGACTCGCTGGAGGACCTGGTCAACAGGAGTATCAGCCAGACGCTTTCGAGAAGTATCTTTACATCACTGACAACCTTTATCATGGTTGCTGCGCTGTATGTGCTGGGCGTGACTTCGATCAAAGAGTTTGCTCTTCCGCTTATGGTAGGTATTGTGTGCGGTACGTACTCTTCGGTATGTATCACAGGTGCGCTCTGGTATGTGCTTCGGACGAAGATCAGGAAAGCTTAAGAGGTATAAAAAGGTTCTGTTGGGGCTGCAGCTTCTGTGCTGCAGTCTTTTCTGGTATGACGGACACACCCTGGGGAGGTGGGATATGGAGACGTTACAAAAAAAGTATGGAATTTCAGCAGCTGTCCTCAAATGGATTGCGGTGGTGACGATGCTGACAGACCACTTTGCGGTGGCAGTATACTTGCAGGCGGCAGGCTGCAAGTACGATGTCTATTCGGTCATGAGAAAGGTGGGGAGAATTGCATTTCCAATTTACTGTTTTCTGCTCGTGGAAGGTTTTTTTCACACGAGGAATGTGAAGAAGTATTTGCGGAACTGTCTGCTGTTCGCAGTTATTTCCGAGATTCCGTTTGACATGGCAATTTTTGGACAGATCGTCTATCCGCAGGGACAGAACGTGTACTTTACGCTCTGCATCGGGCTGGGAGCGCTGATGATACTGGACCGGTTTCGGGCAAAGTATGAGACGAGATATGTTCTGCTGAGACTGCTCACGATTGCAGTGGCAGCGTATGCGGGTGAAATATTGGATGTGGACTATCACTGGAAGGGTGTATTGTTTATTGTCATGTTTTACTATATCAGAGATATGCAGGAGTGGATACGGAATTTGGCAGTGATCTTTGCATTTGCGTACGAGGTGACTGCGCCGCTTGCGGTGATACCGATTCATTTTTATAATGGGGAGCGCGGCAGGCAGATGAAGTATCTGTTTTATGCGGTTTATCCGCTGCACTTGCTGGTATTTGGATTAATCCGGCTTTTTTTGATGGGAGAAGGGTGAGGATCGATGTATACATATGAGATGAATGCGGGCTACAGTGCGATGGACGCGTCTCTGCACATGACAGTGCCCGCGATATTGGATTGCTTTCAGGACGCGGCGATTTTCGAGGCGGAGAATGGGCGCATCACAGTCGGATATCTCTACAGCAGGCATATTGCGTGGCTTTTGAATTCATGGCAGATTGTGATTGACAGACGGCCGGGACTCAACGAGCGGATCAGGGTTGCGACAGCGCCCTATGATTTCAGGGGATTTCTGGGCTATCGGAATTTTACGATGACAGGTGAGGATGGCGCTGTGATTGTCAGGGCGGCATCGGTCTGGACATTGGTTGACACGCAAAAACACTGCCCGGTAAAACCGACACGGGAACTGCAGGATGGCTATGAGCTGGGGGAAAAGCTTGCGATGGATTATGCGCCGCGCAAGATTGCGCTGTTGGGGGATGGAGAGGAACAGGAGCATTTCAGGGTGAGAAAGTACCAGATCGACTCCAATCAGCATATGAATAACGTGGAGTATGTAAAACTGGCGATGGAGTCATTGGCGGAGGATGCCGCAATCAGGGAATTGAGAGTGGAGTACAGGAAGGCTGCCCACTGTGGGGACGAGGTGGCAGCTGTTGTGATTAAGGCGGAAGGAAAGCACCAGGTTGTGCTGAAAGATGCGGAGGGCAGTGTCTACGCAGTGGTTGAATTTGTGATAGATAGTGTGAAAAATACTTCTAAGGCAGCAAAAGACACTGCAAGGCAACTTGCAGTTGTCTAAGAAGTATTAAGTTTCACACAGGAAAAACGCGAAGGACAGCGTTTTTCATATCTGATGGAGCCGCTAAAGCGGCATGGGGGATTATTATGAGTAAATGGATGGTAGCGGCAAAGCGGGCAGATTTTGATGCGATTGCCAGAAAGTATCAGATTAGTCCGGTGCTTGCCCGCATTATCAGGAACAGAGATGTGATGAGAGACGAGGACATCAATAAATTCCTGAATGGCACGAGGGCGGATCTGTATGCGCCGACACTTCTGAAGGATATGGACAAGGCGGTGGAGCTTTTGCTGCAGAAGGTTTCGGAGGGGAAGCATATCCGCATTATAGGGGATTATGATATTGATGGGATCTGTTCTACCTATATTTTATACAGAGGACTTACAGCGTGCGGCGCGCAGGTGGATACTTCCATTCCGCACAGAATTCGCGATGGATATGGATTAAATGAGCATCTGATACAGGAGGCGCACGATGCGGGGACGGATACGGTGCTCACCTGTGACAATGGCATTGCTGCTTATGACCAGATTGCGTTCGCCAATACTCTGGGAATGACAGTGATTGTGACAGATCATCACGAGGTTCCCTATGATGAAATCGACGGGAAGAGGCGGTATAAAGTACCAGAGGCGGCGGCAGTCGTAGATCCCAAACAGGAGGACTGCGATTATCCATTCCCGGAGATCTGTGGTGCTGTTGTGGCGTACAAGCTTGTCCTGGCGCTAATTGCAGCGAAGGATCACAGAACCTGGCAGGACGTGATGGAGTCGGAGCTTGGGCTGGAGCTTTTGGAGTTTGCGGCGTTTGCGACGATCGGTGACGTGATGGAGCTGCGCGATGAGAACCGCATTATCGTGAAGAGCGGGCTGGAGCTGATGGCAAATACGCGGAATATCGGTTTGAAAGCACTGATACAGGCGACGGGAATCGATCCTGCACACATCAGGCCGTATACGATCGGATTCGTGCTCGGCCCCTGTCTCAATGCCACGGGAAGACTGGACACAGCGGTGAATGCACTGGAGCTCTTTCAGGCGGCGGATATGGATCAGGCGGCGATGCTGGCGGGCGATTTGAAGGCTATGAATGACAGCAGGAAGGAACTCACGCTGAAAGGTGTGGATGCGGCAATTGCGCAGATTGAGAGCGATGGACTTGGCAAGGACAGCGTGCTTGTCGTGTACCTGCCCGAGGTGCATGAGAGCCTTGCGGGCATTATAGCAGGCAGAATCCGTGAGAAGTACTGCAAGCCAGCTTTTGTGCTCACGAAGGCGGAGGAGGGGGTAAAAGGTTCGGGACGTTCCATCGAGGCCTTTCATATGTATGATGAAATGACAAAATGCAAGGAGTTGTTTACAAAATATGGGGGTCACAAGCTGGCAGCGGGGCTGTCCCTGGCGGAGGAGAACGTGGAGGAATTCCGCCGCCGTCTGAATGAGAACTGCCAGCTCACGGAAGAGGACTTTCAGGAGAAGGTGCTGATCGATGTGCCGATGCCGATGGCATATGCAAATTTTGATTTTGTCGCGGAGCTGGAGCGGCTTGAACCTTTTGGAAACGGCAATCCCAAACCGCAGTTTGCGCAGAAAAACGTCCGTTTTCTCAGCGGTAGGGTGCTCGGCGCAAACCGCAATGTGGGGAAGTATACGGTGGCGGATGAGGATGGCAGAAGGTATGAGCTGATCTATTTTGGCGATATCGAGGGATTTCATGAGTATGTAGCGGCAAAATACGGCGCCAGGGCATTGGACGGACTATACCGCAGGGATACAGGTGCGGCTGCCGCCATGCATACAGAACCGGTTGTGCTGTCGGTGGTGTATTATCCTGATGTGAACGAGTTCCGCGGAAATGTATCCCTGCAGATGGTCATGAAGTATTACCAGTAAAAGAAAACATGGATTTTGTGATGGTTTTATCTTTTGTTAAGAAAAATAATCTTATTTTTATGATTTAAACACATTTTTGACACATTTGTTGGGTATAGTAATATACAGATAGTTGAAACACTCACTATCTCCCCCCTCATAAGAAAATATACGATAAGAGCCAGGTGTCCCCTGGCTCTTATTGTGTTCAGATTCCGTTGTCTCTACTTTTATTTTATAATCCAGCGCACGCTTTTCTTGATTAAACGCAGGGGATATGGTATTCTTTAGGATAGGGTTTGTGGATTTTGAATATATTGATAGTGTAGGAATATTGAAAAAGCGAACAAAGGGGCGAGTGAGAGATATGTTTCAGTGCAGGGATTTACTGAGGGGCTTTGAATACGAGTGTATCAAAGGCAGTACAGATGTTGTGGTATCTGAGGTGGTAAATGACTCCAGAAAGATTACAGAGGGCTGTCTTTTTATATGTATACAAGGTGCTAAATTTGACGGACACACGGCGGCGGCGGAAGCCGTGCAGAAGGGCGCGGCGGTTCTGGTAGTCAGTCATGAGGTGGAGCTTCCAGATGGGGCGGATGTCACTGTGATTCAGGTTGCTGACACCAGATATGCGATGGCGTTTATATCGGCAAACTTTTTTGGCAATCCGGCGGAAAGCATGAAAATCATCGGTGTGACAGGGACAAAGGGAAAGACGACGACGGCATATTTTGTCAAGTACATATTGGAACAGGCTGGCTACAAGGTCGGGCTTGTCGGAACGATCGAGATTATTATAGGAGATAAGGCAATTCCCGCGACAAACACAACGCCGGAGTCCTTCACGCTGCAGGAATATTTTAAAGAAATGAAGGAGGCAGGCTGTCAGGTGGTCGTGATGGAGGCATCCTCACAGGGCTTTAAGATGCACCGGACGCAGGGATTTATCTTTGATTACGGCATTTTTACCAATATCGAGCCAGACCACATCGGACCTGATGAACATGCGTCCTTTGAGGAGTATCTTTCGTGCAAGGCGATGCTGTTTCGCCAGTGCAGGGTCGGGATTGTCAACTGTGATGACCAGCACTGGCAGCAGGTGACGAAAGGGCATACCTGCATGTTGGAGACCTACGGTTTTGACGAGAATGCCGATCTGCGCGGGAGCGATCTGAAGCTTGTGACTGGCGCCGGCTTTCTGGGGATTGATTTTAAGGTGTCAGGACTGCTTAATCTGGAGATCGAGACAGATATTCCGGGCAAATTCAGTGCCTATAATGCACTGACAGCTGTCGCAATCTGCAGGCATTTCGGCGTGAGGGCAGAAGATATCAGGAATGCGCTTCTGGGGGCAAAGGTAAAGGGTCGGATCGAGATGGTAAAAGTGTCGGATGATTTCACGCTGATGATCGATTATGCACACAATGCCATGGCGCTTGAAAGTCTGCTCACAACGCTCAGGGAGTATCATCCCAACCGTTTGGTATGTCTCTTTGGCTGCGGGGGGAACCGCTCGAAGCTCAGGCGCTATGAGATGGGTGAGGTGAGCGGGAAGCTTGCGGACTTTACGATTATCACATCGGACAATCCGCGCTTTGAGGAGCCGCAGGACATCATTGAGGATATCAAGGCCGGCATCGGCAGGACGGACGGCGCGTACATTGAGATCTGCGACCGCAGGGAGGCGGTCAGATATGCCATCACGCACGGTCAAAAAGGTGATATCATCGTGCTTGCAGGAAAGGGACATGAGGATTATCAGGAGATTAAGGGTGTGAAGTATCCGATGGATGAGCGGGTGCTGATACAGGGAATACTAGAAGAGCTTGATCGTGACAATGAGACAGAATAAAGGAACAAAACTATGACAGGCAGATTTGCGAATGTTATTGTGGATATATCGCATGAAAAGGTTGACAGACCGTTTCAGTACCGCATACCGGATGCGCTGCTGGGAGAACTCGCGGTCGGAATGGCTGTGATGATACCCTTTGGACTTGGAAACAAGCGGATTAAAGGGTATGTGATGGAGATTACGGACAGAGTCGATTACGACGAGTCGAAGTTAAAAGCGGTGGACTCCATTGTGAAGGATGGAATCAGTGCACAGGGCGATTCCATCAGACTGGCGTGGTGGATCAAGGATAATTACGGCTCCACCATGATTGCGGCGCTCAAGACAGTCCTTCCGGTCAAAAAGAAGATTCGACAGGTTGTCAGGAAGACAATTGTCTGTAAAGTGGATGCGGACACTGCAGCACAGAAGGCGGAACTGTTTGAGGCAAAGCACCAGTGTGCAAAGGCAAGACTCATGCGGGAGCTTGCAGCGCAGCCAATGCTGCCGCAGACTTTGGTCACAGGGAAGCTGAATGTCACGGCGCAGACTATACAGGCGCTTGAGAAAGCGGGGCTGCTCGAGGTACAGACAGAAGATGTCTATCGCAGTGCGCTGCCGGAAAACCTTTCTGCTTCTGTGCAGGCGGGATGGCAGAAAAAGGGGAAAAAGCAGCTTTCTGAGAGCCAGAGCCGTATTGTGGACAGTATTACTGCTGAATTTGACGCTGGTGTCCGTCAGACCTATCTGATACACGGCGTGACAGGCAGCGGGAAAACGGAAGTATATATGGAATTGATCGAGCGCATTATCGCTGGGGGACGGCAGGCGATTATGCTGATACCGGAGATCGCACTCACGTATCAGACGCTTGTGCGGTTTTACCAGCGTTTTGGCGACAGGGTGTCGGTGATGAACTCGCGGCTCTCAGCGGGGGAGCGCTCCGACCAGTATGAGCGCGCGGCAAGGGGTGACATCGACATTATGATCGGTCCGCGCTCCGCACTGTTTGCACCGTTTGAGCGACTGGGGCTTGTGATCATGGACGAGGAGCATGAGGGCAGCTACAAGAGCGAGAGCATGCCCAAATACCATGCAAGAGAGGTGGCGGGCGAGCTCTGCCGCATGAAGGATGCCAGTCTGGTGCTGGGATCGGCAACGCCGTCGATAGAGTCCTATTACAGGGCAAAAAAGGGCGGGATCAGGATGTTTGCATTGAAGGAAAGGCTTGCAGGCGGCCAGCTTCCCAAGGTGTATGTGGAAGACCTGCGGAGTGAGCTCAAAAGCGGCAACCGCTCGATATTCAGCAGAAGACTTTACAGCCTGATCGATGACCGGCTGAAAAAGGGTGAGCAGACAATGCTCTTTATCAACCGCAGGGGCTATGCCGGTTTTGTGTCGTGCCGGTCGTGCGGGCATGTCATGAAATGTCCGCACTGCGATGTCTCGCTCTCCGAACATACAGACCGCTATCGGAAAACAAGCAGGTTAGTCTGCCATTACTGCGGCTATGAGATGCCTGGGGTTGCGAGCTGTCCGAAGTGCGGTTCGAAATATATTCTGGGTTTCAGGGCGGGGACACAGCAGATCGAGGAGCTTTTGCACAAAGAGTTTCCGACGGCGCGTGTGCTTCGGATGGATGCGGATACGACGAAGAATAAGGACAGCTATGAACGGATCTTGTCGCAGTTTGCAGACGGGGATGCGGATATCCTTGTGGGCACGCAGATGATCGTGAAAGGGCATGATTTTGCCAGGGTCACTTTGGTGGGGATTCTGGCGGCGGATATGTCCCTGCACGCCGGTGATTACAGGGCAGGTGAGCGGACTTTTCAGCTGCTTACACAGGCTGCCGGGAGAGCCGGCAGAAGCGCACTGCCGGGCGAGGTCGTCATACAGACCTATCAGCCGGAACATTACGCGGTTGTCCACGCTGCCAATCAGGACTATGAGGGATTTTACGAGGAGGAAATCTCCTACCGCGATCTGATGATGTATCCGCCAGTGGCCCATATGATGGCAGTGCTCGTGCTCGCTGAGGATGCGCTGACTGGTGCGGAGCACGCGCGTGTGCTTGCGGAACAGGCCAGGAGGCAGTCTGGGGACGACAGGCCGGTTATCATCGGACCGACAGAAGCGTTCATCGGTAAGATCAGCGATGTCTACCGATACATTTTTTATGTCAAGCACAGGGATTATCAGGTGCTGACCGGGATCAAAGACGCGCTGGAGCAGATAATCCACGCAAGACAGTGGATTGCGGACTCTGTGCAGTTTGACTTTGATCCGATGAATAATTATTAGATAAAATATGATACAATATAATAGAAAGGTAAGGATAAAATTATGGCAATCAGAACAATCAGAGAAATGGGAGATCCCGTCTTAAATAAGATTTCAAAGGAAGTGAAAGAGATCACGCCGAGAGTGCAGGATTTGATTGACGACATGTTTGAGACAATGTACGAGGCGAACGGCGTCGGTCTTGCGGCGGTGCAGGTGGGCGTGTTAAAGCGAATTGTCGTGATCGACACGACCGGGGACGATCCGCTGCTGCTCATCAACCCCCGCGTCGTGGAGGTCAGCGGGGAGCAGACAGGAAACGAGGCGTGCCTGAGTGTGCCCGGCAAAACAGGTTCCGTGACAAGACCAAATTATGTCAAAGTCGTCGCGCAGGATGAGGAGTTGAACGAGTTTGAGGTTGAGGGTGAGGAGCTGCTTGCGAGAGCGCTGATTCACGAGATTGAACATCTTGACGGTCATCTTTTTGTGGAAAAAGTGGATGGTCCGCTCATGGATGTGGAAATGGCGGAGGAAGAGGATCGTTAGAATTGATTTGAGTGTCCGCTGAAGTGGACGAGAGGGAGTTTGATATGAAAGTTGTATATATGGGAACGCCTGATTTCTCGGTGGGCGCACTCGAGGCGCTCATCAAGGCTGGGCATGAGATTACCGCTGTCGTGACGCAGCCCGACAAGGCAAAGGGAAGGAGCGGTCAGGTGCAGTGTTCTCCGGTAAAGGAGTGCGCTGTCAGACATGGAATCCCTGTGTTTCAGCCGGTCAGGATTAAGACACCGGAGGCGGTCGGGGAGCTGAAAAAGTATGCGGCGGATGTCTATGTTGTGGCGGCATTTGGACAGATTTTGTCAAGACAGATACTGGAGATGCCAAGATTTGGATGCATCAATATCCATGCCTCTCTGCTTCCAAAATACAGGGGGGCTGCGCCGATCAACCAGTGCATTATAGATGGTGAGCGGGAGACGGGTGTCACGATCATGCAGATGGATGCGGGAGTGGATACAGGGGACATACTTACACAGAAAAAGGTTATCATAGATGATAAGGAGACAGCAGAGACTCTTTTTGACAAGCTTGCACAGGCGGGGGCAGAGCTCATTGTGGAGACGCTTTCCCTGATTGAGAAGGGGGAAATAACGCCAATCAAACAGGATGAAAGTCTCGCAAGCCATGTGAAAATGATGGACAAATCGATGGGAAAGATTGACTGGACACAGGATGCGGTATGCATTGAGAGGCTTGTCAGAGGGCTGAATCCGTGGCCGAGCGCGTATACATTCTGTCAGGGGAAAAGTGTCAAGATCTGGAGCAGCGATGCGATGGATGGAGATGCGGAAAACGCGGTGCAGCCCGGAACGATTGTCGCGGCTGCGAAGGATTTCTTTGATGTGGCTTGTGGAAAAGGGATTTTGAGGATATATGAGCTGCAGCTGGAAGGGAAAAAACGCATGGATACAAAGAGTTTTCTGCTGGGCAATCCGTGGAAGGAAGGAATGCTTCTGGGGTAGTTTGTGATCAGAAAGGAGATTGTCGTTATGCCGTTTTATTATGGATATTATTTTGATCCCACGTACCTGTTGGTATTGATTGGCGCGGTGATCAGCATCATCGCGTCCGCGAGGGTCAATTCCACCTTTAACAAGTACGCGGGAGTGAGGAGCATGTCGGGTATGACAGGCGCGCAGACAGCGGAGGCAATCCTGCGCAGCAAGGGGATTCATGACGTGCGGGTGGAGCATATCCGGGGAAGTCTGACAGACCACTACGATCCGTCGAAGAAGGTCGTGCGTCTCTCCGACAGTGTATACAATTCCACATCGGTGGCTGCGATTGGCGTGGCAGCGCACGAGTGTGGACATGTCATGCAGCACCATGAGGGGTATGCGCCGCTCAATATCAGGACAGCGCTTGTCCCGGCGGCAAACATCGGTTCAAGAATCGGTATTCCAATCGTAATTCTCGGTTTGATACTGGGCAGCAATTCCTTGTTAATCAACATTGGAATATGGGTGTTTTCTCTTGCGGTACTCTTTCAGCTCGTGACGCTTCCGGTGGAGTTTGACGCTTCCAGAAGAGCACTGGTCTGCATCGAGCAGTACGGTATCGTGACGGGCGATGAGCGCCGCAAGAGCGCGAAGGTGCTGAGGGCAGCGGCATACACGTATGTGGCAGCAGCGGCGGCATCTGTCTTACAGCTTTTGCGGCTTGTGATGCTGTCTGGCAGACGGAACGACTAAAGGAGATTGGAAAACAGCGATGGCTCAGAATCAGAATAAGATGCAGAGTGTGAACCAGCGCATGCTTGTGCTGGAGATGCTTCTGACAGAAAATGCATATTCCCACATGATTGTGCGGGATGTGCTGAATAAGTACAATTATCTCCCGCAGCAGGAGAAGTCATTTATCAAGCGGCTCTATGAGGGAACCCTGGAGCGGCAGATTGAGCTGGATTATGTGATTGACCAGTACTCTAAGGTGAGGACGGCCAAAATGAAGAAGCCGATACGCGCCATTATGCGCATGGGTGCGTATCAGATTTTGTACATGGACGCAGTACCTGATGCCGCAGCCTGCAATGAGGCGGTGAAGCTTGCGCAGAAAAAAGGGTTTGCCGCGCTGAAAGGTTTTGTGAACGGAGTGCTCCGAAATATTGCGCGCAGCAAAGGCGATATTGTGTACACGAGCCTGTCTGTGAAGTATTCCATGCCAGAGTGGATTGTCGATCTGTGGACGGCGCAGCTCGGGGCGGAGACGACAGAGACCGTGCTTGCAGGGCTTCTGAAGGAGCATCCGGTGACAGTTCGCTTTCGGGATGTGCCAAAGATCACAGGAATTGATATGGAGACGGCTGTGAGTGCTGTGCAGAAGGCGCTTGCAGCGCAGGGCGGAACGATGGAGCAACATTCTTATCTGCCTTTTGCATACATAGTGTCGGGAACAGATGATCTCACAAGGCTGCCGTATTATGAGAACGGTGCTTTTGTCGTGCAGGATGTCAGTTCCATGCTCGCAGTCGCGGCAGCTGGCATTGAGGACTATGTTGACCGCATGGGATTCAGGGACGGACAGAAGGCGGTGCGGGTGCTTGATCTCTGTGCGGCGCCGGGCGGAAAGTCGATGCTTGCGGCAGATCTGCTCGAAAAGTGTGATGTGCATTACGCAGTCATATCGAGGGATGTGTCCGCAAACAAGGTCGGAGTGATGCGGGAGAACTTTGGCAGATGCGGCTTAAAAAAAGTATCGGCTGAGGTTGGCGATGCCTTGCAAAGAGATGAGACGTTTGTGGGCACAGCGGATATCGTGATTGCCGATGTACCGTGCTCGGGACTTGGCGTGATCGGGAAGAAGCGCGATATCAAATATCGTGTCTCGCCGGAGTCCGTTCAGGAGATTGCAGTACTGCAGAGACAGATTCTTGCGATGGCGGTATCGTATCTGAAGCCGGGAGGCAGACTGCTTTTTTGTACCTGTACGATCAATCGGGACGAGAACGAGAGACATTTTACATGGCTCAGGGATGAGATGAGACTGCGACCGGTGCCGCTTGACAGGACACTGCCGGAGTGCTTACATACAGGTACGACGAGCGCAGGCTATCTGCAGCTGCTGCCGGGAGTACATGATTCAGACGGATTTTTTATCAGTGTTTTTGAGGCTTTGGGGGTATAAAATGGAGCATAATACAGATATAAAATCATTATCGCTGGATGAATTGAAGAATGCAATCGGAAAGCTGGGCGAAAAGCCATATCGCGCAAAGCAGTTGTATGAGTGGATGCATGTAAAGCTGGCGCGGAACTATGACGAGATGACCAATCTGCCGAAAGGCCTGCGGGAAAAGCTGGCGGAGCAGTATGAGTACACTTCTTTGAAGGAAGTGGCAGTCCAGACCTCTAAGATCGACGGTACGAAAAAATTTTTATTTGGGCTTGCAGACGGCAATATTGTTGAGAGTGTCTGGATGCAGTACCATCACGGCAATTCGGTCTGTATTTCCTCACAGGTCGGCTGCCGCATGGGGTGCCGGTTCTGCGCTTCGACGATTGACGGGCTGGAGCGGAATCTCACACCGTCGGAGATGCTCGACCAGATTTATGCCATATCCAGAAGCACCAGCGGACGCGTGTCCAACGTCGTCGTGATGGGCACCGGCGAGCCGCTTGACAATTATGACAATCTGATTCAATTCATACATATGATTACGGACGGGAACGGACTGAATATCAGCCAGAGAAACATCACTGTATCGACGTGTGGTATCGTGGAAAATATGCGGCGACTTGCGGAGGAAAAACTGCAGATTACGCTGGCATTGTCCCTCCACGGTTCCACACAGGCAAAACGGCAGGAGCTAATGCCGGTTGCCAACAAATACGAAATAAACGAGGTGATTGACGCCTGCCGTTATTATTTTGACCAGACAGGCAGGCGCGTTACGTTTGAGTACAGTCTTGTGGGCGGCGTCAATGACACGGACGAGGATGCTGAAAATCTGTGCAGCCTTGTGGGCGGTTTAAATTGCCATGTCAACCTGATTCCAGTCAATCCGATCAAAGAGCGCGATTATGTGGAGTCGGAACGAAGGGATATTCTCAATTTTCAGAATAAATTGGAAAAGAGACACATCAATGCCACAATCCGCAGGGAGATGGGACGGGATATCGACGGTGCCTGCGGGCAGCTGCGCAGACGCCACGCTCAGGCAATGCGAAGCCCAGTACAGTATTGATTCTTGAATTAAGATTTCATATGTGCTAATATATAAGGAAATGTGGAAATTTCCGGAGTGGTGAGGATACTATAATGTTACGGATTTTCACTGATGGGAGGAGAAAAAGTGAAGTTATTTTCTATAACGGATGTTGGCAGGAGAAGGGAAATTAACGAAGACTACTTATTTACTTCGGATAAGCCAGTGGGAAATCTTCCAAACCTTTTTATTGTTGCGGATGGTATGGGAGGACATAATGCAGGGGATTATGCGTCAAGGCATGCGGTGGACAAGGCAGTATCGGTGATCGAACGCTATACGGACGAGTACGATGCGGAAAATATTCTGCAGAAGGCAATCGATGATGCGAATACACATATCAATAAGATATCCAGGCAGGACAGAAAATACAAAGGGATGGGGACTACATTTGTGGCGGTCACTTTTGAGGGAAGCCATGTGACAGTGGCAAATGTAGGCGACAGCCGAATGTATATCATCAATGACTTTATCACGCAGATCACCAAGGATCACTCCCTCGTCGAGGAGATGGTGGACATGGGAGGTATCGACAGGGAGGCTGCGAGAATCCATCCGGATAAAAATATCATCACAAGAGCAGTCGGGGTCAAAGAGTATGTCCTTGTGGATTTTTTTGATGTGCACATTGGACCGGCAGAGAAGCTTCTGCTCTGCACAGACGGACTTACCAATATGTTGAAAGATGACGAGATACACAGGATTATTGCCGGCAGCAGCAGCCTGGAGCAGGCTGGAAAGCGTCTGATTGAGGCTGCCAATGAGAATGGCGGGCGTGATAATATAGCTGTGGTTCTTGTGGAACCGTTTGGAGGTCAGAATGATTAAGTTGGGAATGCTGGTAGGGAATCGCTACGAGGTGCTTGAGAAGATCGGCACTGGCGGAATGTCAGATGTATATAAGGCAAAGGATCAAAAGCTGAACCGGTTTGTCGCTGTGAAGGTGTTAAAACAGGAGTTTTCAGAAAACAGAAATTTTGTGTCGAAGTTTCGTGTGGAGGCGCAGGCTGCTGCCGGACTCATGCATCCGAATATCGTGAATGTGTACGATGTAGGGGAGGAGGAAGGGATTCACTATATTGTGATGGAGCTTGTGGAGGGCATCACACTCAAAAAATATATCGAGAAAAAAGTAAGACTCACGACCAAGGAGGCCATCAGTATCGCAATCCAGGTGGCGATGGGAATTGAAGCGGCACACAACAATCATATCATACATAGGGATATCAAGCCGCAGAACATTATCATATCCAAGGAAGGCAAGGTAAAAGTCACAGATTTTGGCATTGCGAAAGCAGCATCAAGCAATACGATTACTTCCAATGTGATGGGGTCGGTTCACTATACCTCTCCGGAGCAGGCCAGAGGCGGTTTCTCGGATGAAAAAAGTGATATCTATTCACTGGGAGTCACGATCTTTGAGATGCTCACAGGGCGTGTGCCGTTTAACGGCGACACGACAGTGGCGATCGCGATCAAGCATATACAGAATCCAATGCCGCTGATGCGGGATTATGTGCCTGAGATACCGCAGAGCGTGGAGAATATCGTCATGAAATGTACGCAGAAAAGCCCTGACAGGCGGTATCAGAGCATGGCGGAGATGATAGTGGATCTGAAGCACTCGCTGATCAATCCGGATGCCGTGATCGCGCAGGTGGACACCGAGGATGAGGCAGGACAGACAAAGATTGTCCCGCCTGCATCGGGTGTTCAGAACAATCTGACCAGCACGCAGGCGCCGCCTGCTCCGGAACCGATTCCTATGCCGGCAGTGCTGGATACTGTATGGCAGGATAGGGTGCCTCGCAGGGAGACGTATGCGGACATGGAGGAACTGGAGGCAATTCCTGAGCAGATTAAGCCGGCACCTTCAAGGAGAAAGTGCAGCAACAGCGATTATAATAATTATGATGATGCAGATGCCTATAATACGCCTTATTATGAGGATGATTATTATGACGAGGGTGTCATGGAACAGCCAGCCCGGAATAACCGGCAGAAAGCATCAAAAGCATCAGATGACGATCGCTATGACAATGTGCGTGATTCTGGCTCAAAAAAAGCAGAGAAGAAATCAAACCAGAAATCGAAGAAAAAGAAAGTGAAACAAACCAAGGCAAAGCAGAGTAAATCAGGCGGAGAATACGATTACTATGAGGAGGATTACGGGCAGGAGACTGTCAATCGGCAGAATGTGCGCGATGGCGGGTATGTGTATGACGACTATGACTATCCGGAAAATCTGGGAAAGAACGAGTATGATTACAATCCAAAGGCAGAAAGGCTCACGACAGTGCTCACCGTGATCGCAGCAGTTGTGATCGGATGCATCCTCTTGTATTTTGTCGGCCAGGCGACAGGTATCTTCGGGCAGATTGGCAAGTCTCCCTCACAGAGTGAGGGCAGCAATGCTGATACTGTTGAGAGGGCAGTGATGCCGGAGTTTGAGGGACATGATATTGATGAGGTTAAGATGGCTCTCAATTCCGTTGGACTGGGGTGCAAAACGACGTATGTCGAGACGACACAGTATCCCAAAAATCAAGTCTTATCCGCAGCGCTCGAGGATGGACAGAATGTGCTTGCCAACGACAAGATTCTCATGAATACGACGATCGTCCTTACTGTCAGTGCAGGGGGGGATGGCATCAATGTACCGTCTGTCGAGGGAATGTCGGAGGCAGAGGGTACTGCGACGCTGACGAAGGAAGGATTTAAGGTCGTAAAGACTGACGAGTATTCGACAGAGTATCCAAAGGGAACGATCATCTCACAGTCCCCGGGGGGAAACACCATAGCGCCGATCGATTCGGAGATTACGATTGTCCTGAGCAAGGGCGGTGACAGCGAGGAAGTCCGCATGCCGGAGGTGTTAGGCAACTCAAAGGAGGCAGCAGTCAGTACATTGGAGGCTGCAGGGCTTGTGGTGAATAATGTTGGGGAGGAGTACAATTCGGAGTATCCGGAGGGACAGATCTTTTATCAGAGTTTTGCGGCGGGGACGAATGTCAGTGTGGGCACTGCTGTGGATTTAAAGGTGAGCATGGGAAACGAGGTTGCGACATATGACTGCAGTTTGATGGTGCAGGCACCTGAGGATTATATCGGGGGAAATGCGGAGGTCATTCTCACAACTTCTGATGGAAGCCAGCAATTGTGGTATTCACAAAATGTGACAGCTTTTCCGGTATCCATCAATCTGAGCAATTTTACAAGTCCGACTGCCTATGGAATTGTGATTATCACATACTTGAAAAATGTGGAGGAACTTGTGACAGATGCCGATGGAAATCAGACAACGCAGGTGAGTCCGCAGGCGGCTCAGACCAGGCAGAATGTCCAATTCACAAAAAAATGATAAGGTAGGGTTATGCAGGGGAAGATTATCAAGGGAATTGCGGGGTTTTATTATGT
Organism: uncultured Lachnospiraceae bacterium; assembly: GCA_947177165.1. Classification (GTDB taxonomy): domain Bacteria; phylum Bacillota; class Clostridia; order Lachnospirales; family Lachnospiraceae; genus COE1. The sequence continues at coordinate 29,744 of CAMWTP010000013.1, read as the reverse complement.
TCATGTGCCCGGCGGGGCGGTTTATGAATGTAAGGCGAAGGGGATATTCCGAAAGGAGAAGATCAAGCCGCTTGTCGGTGATGATGTTGAGATTGCGATCACACATGCCGGGGACTGCGAGGGAAATATCACGGCAATTCTTCCGCGGAAGAGTGAACTGATACGTCCTGCGGTTGCCAATATTGACCAGGCGCTGCTGATCTTTGCCATGACAAAGCCGGAACCAAACTACAATCTGCTGGACCGGTTTCTGATTATGATGCGCCAGCAGGGATTGGAATGTATATTATGCTTTAATAAGCAGGATATCTCAGATCGAATGAGAAGAGAGCAGATCGAAAAGGTCTATCAAAACAGCGGATGCCGGATATTGTTCGTGAGCGCTGTGCAGCAGGACGGTATCGGGCTGCTGACGGAAATGCTGTGCGCAAGGACCACAGCGGTTGCGGGACCGAGCGGAGTGGGAAAATCCTCTCTTGTGAACTGTCTGCTGGGAGATAAGAAAATGGAGACTGGGGAAATCAGCGGGAAGATAGCGCGCGGAAAGCACACGACAAGACACTCCGAGTTGATTGCGGTCTCCGATGATACGTATATTATGGATACACCGGGATTCAGTTCCTTATCTTTATTTGATATGGAGAAGGAGGAATTAAAAAGTTATTATCCCGAATTTGAACCATATGAGGCAAACTGCAAGTTTATGACATGCGCTCACATTCATGAACCTGTGTGCGGTGTGAGGGAAGCGTTAGAGGAAGGTCATATCAGCAGAGTCCGGTATGATAACTATGTTTCATTTTACGAAGAGTTAAAAGAGAAAGAAAAGAGGAAATATTAACATGAATTATTTATGTCCCTCAATATTGGCAGCAGATTTTTGGGAACTTGGCAGACAGGTGGAGATCGTGGAAAGGGCAGGAGCACCATATCTGCACATAGATGTCATGGATGGAATGTTTGTTCCCTCCATCTCCTTTGGAATGCCCGTTCTCCGGTGTGTGCGGAAGCGGTCAAAGCTTTTTATGGATGTACATATGATGGTGGCACAGCCAGAGCGCTATATAGAGGAATTGATCCAGCTCGGTGCGGACGGGATCACGATACATGTGGAGGCGTGCGACTGTATCCCTGAGACACTTGCAAAGATCAGGGAACTGGGGGCAAAGACTGGTATTGCCATCAACCCGGAGACGCCTGTGAGTGCAGCGCTTCCTTACATGGATATGGTGGATATGGTGCTTGTGATGACAGTGCGCCCCGGTTTTGGTGGACAGGATTATATTATTGACTGTGTTGACAAGATCAAGGAGATGCGCCGGATCATCAACCAGAGCTATCCGGATGTGAAGCTGGAGATTGACGGCGGCGTGACGCTTGGCAATCTGGAAATGAATCTCGCGGCGGGCGCCAATGTAATAGTCACTGGTTCTGCGATCTTTAAGGGGGACATTGCGTCAAATGTCAGGGAGTTTCTTAAGCGTATGTAAATAATAAATTGACAGATACTATTGTTATAGGAGGAAATTTGAGATGAAATTGGGAATCGTCGGACTCCCGAATGTAGGGAAGAGTACACTATTTAATTCATTGACAAAGGCGGGGGCAGAGTCGGCGAACTATCCGTTCTGTACGATTGACCCCAATGTGGGTGTTGTGACAGTGCCGGATGAGCGGATTAAGCTTCTCGGAGAACTTTATCACACGAAGAAAGTGACACCTGCGGTGATTGAGTTTGTCGATATCGCAGGACTTGTGAAGGGAGCTTCCAGGGGAGAGGGACTTGGAAACCAGTTTCTCGCAAATATCCGGGAGGTTGATGCGATTGTCCATGTGGTGAGATGCTTTGAGGATTCCAATATTGTTCATGTCGATGGCAGCATCAACCCGTTAAGGGATATAGAGACGATTAATCTGGAGCTGATCTTTTCTGACATTGAGATTCTTGAGCGGCGCATTGCGAAGGTGTCCAGGGGCGCAAAAAACGACAAGGCCCAGGCAAAGGAGCTCGCTCTCGCAGAGCGTATCAAGGCACATCTGGAGGAAGGGAAGATGGCCAAGAGCTTTGTGACAGAGGATGACGAGGAGATTGTGTGGAGAAACGGGTACAATCTTCTGACGGATAAGCCAGTGATCTTTGCGGCAAATGTTGCGGAGGATGATCTTGCAAGCGATGGTGCAGACAATGCGGGTGTCAGGGAAGTTCGCGAGTATGCAGCATCGGAGGGCTTTGAGGTGTTTGTGATCTGCGCGCAGATCGAGCAGGAGATTGCGGAGCTTGACGATGACGAGAAGACAATGTTTCTGGAGGACTTGGGATTAAAAGAGTCCGGACTGGATAAGCTGATTGCGGCGAGCTACCGTCTGCTGGGTCTCATCAGTTTCCTCACGGCAGGGGAGGACGAGTGCCGCGCCTGGACGATCAGGGTTGGCACGAAGGCACCACAGGCGGCGGGAAAGATTCACACGGACTTTGAGCGTGGGTTTATCCGCGCAGAGGTTGTCAACTACAAAGATTTGCTGGAGAACGGATCCCTTGCAGCGGCGAGGGATAAGGGACTTGTCGGTCTGGAGGGCAAGGACTACGTGGTAAAGGACGGAGATGTGATTCTGTTCCGTTTTAATGTATAAAGTTTTAGAATAAGGTAGGTAAAAAATATGCCTGATACAATGGGAGTAAATGATATTGCATTCCCTCATCTTGGAATTTATCTGGAGAATGTTCCGAAAAGTTTTTCGGTGTTCGGCTTTGAGATCGCGTTTTACGGAGTGATCATCGGCATCGGTGTCATACTCGGCGTGCTGATGGCAGAACGCATGGCAAAAGCGGAGGGAATGGACACAGACATTATATGGGATTTTGGCATCTATGCCGTCATTTTTTCGGTGATCGGGGCAAGAATTTACTATGTGATCTTTTCGTGGGATCAATACAAAAATGATCTGTTGAGCGTCTTTAATCTCAGACGGGGCGGACTTGCCATATACGGTGCGGTGATTGCCGCGTTTGCCACTCTTTTTGTATACAGCAGGATAAGGAAGCTGTCGCCTTACCAGATTGGCGACTGTGGTGTCTATGGCCTGATCCTCGGGCAGATTATCGGCCGTTGGGGGAATTTCTTTAACAGGGAAGTATTTGGCGGATATACAGACACCTTGTTAGCTATGCGGCTTCCTGTTGACGCAGTGCGTCCATGGGATATCACGCAGTCTCAGATTGACGGCATGGCCTTGATGGGGGATGTGAATTTCATACAGGTGCACCCGACATTTTTGTATGAAGGCGTCTGGAATCTGATCATTTTAACGGTTATGATTCTGTATCATAAAAGGAAAAAGTATCATGGGCAGATGTGTCTGATTTATCTCGGCGGATATGGCATTGGGCGTTTTATCATCGAGGGGATCAGGACAGACAGGCTGCTGATACCGGGTACACAGATTGCCGTGTCACAGCTGCTGGGATTGATATTGTTTATTTTTTCGGTTGTTCTGAATATAGTCATAAGGATTCGTTTGCCAAAAACATCAGATCATGCAGGGAAGGGGGACAAGGTTCAATGACAAAAGACAAAATCGAGAAGCTGATATCGCAGCTTACTTTGCAGGAAAAGATCGGCATGATTCACGGGGACGGTTTTTTTACGACAAGAGGGGTAGAGCGGTTAGGAATCCCGCCTTTCAAGACTTCGGACGGCCCAAGAGGGGTCAGAAAGGACTTTGAGAATGACGCGTGGAAGGATATCGGTCTCAGCTATGATTATGTGTCATACCTTCCCTGCAATTCGGCCCTTGCCGCGACATGGAACAGGGAGCTTGCCTATGCGACGGGCAGACTGCTCGGCAAGGAGGCGAGAGGACGCGGGAAGGACATGATCCTTGCGCCGGGAATCAACATTATGCGAACGCCGCTGTGCGGGCGGAGTTTTGAGTATATGGGGGAGGATCCGTATCTGGTTTCGGAGATGGTCGTGCCGCTTGTACATGGAATTGAAGAGAATGATGTCGCTGCGTGTGTCAAGCATTTTGCGGTGAACAATCAGGAGACAAGGCGTCTTGACGTGGATGTGGATGTGAGTGAGCGGGCGCTTCGCGAAATCTATCTGCCAGGTTTTGAGGCGGCAGTCAGGAGAGGCGAGGCAAAGGGAATCATGGGAGCGTACAATAAGCTTCGCGGGACGCACTGCTGCCACCATGATTATCTGTTAAATGATGTTTTGCGCAAAGAATGGGGGTTTACGGGCATCACAGTGTCTGACTGGGGCGGTGTCCATGACACGAGAGAAGCGCTCATGAATGGTCTTGACATGGAGATGTCGGTCACGAGTGATTTTGATGCCTATTATATGGCTGATCCGCTGCTCAGGATGATTGAGGATGGGGAAGTGGACAAAAAGACGGCGCTCGCAAAGATTGATGAGAAAGTCCGTCATATTCTGCATGTCATGAACAAGCTCCATATGCTCGACGGGGAGCGCAGTGCGGGCGGTTATAACGATTACAATGACAAGGCAGCATTGCGGCAGACGGCGAGAGAGTCGGTTGTGCTGCTGAAAAATGATAAGAATACGCTTCCGCTTGACCGGAAGAAGGTCAAGAAGCTGCTGGTAGTCGGTGAGAATGCCAACAGACAGCACGCTCCCGGCGGCGGAAGCGCCGAGATCAAGGCATTGTATGAGATTACGCCGCTCATGGGCATTCAGATGCTGTTGGGCGGCAATGCAGAGGTGGTATACAAGCCGGGATATTTTAATGAGGATATCGGAAATATCTGGGCCAACACGGGTGACAGTGAGAATGGTCAGGCGGACAGTCTTAGTCAGGACAGCGCGGCGGCACAGGCAGTGTCAGAGGAGAAGATCAGACGTCAGAAGGAGATGAACGAAAAGTACCTGCAGGAAGCGCTGGAGGCGGCAAAGGATGCTGATGCAGTCGTTTTTGTGGGCGGCCTGACGCACGATTATGACACGGAGGGGCAGGATAGGGCAGACATGAAGCTGCCGTATGAACAGGACAGACTGATCTCAGAACTTCTCAGGGTGAGGCCGGACACAGTGGTATCACTTGTGGCGGGTTCCCCTGTGGATATGAGCGCGTGGCTGGAGGATGTGAATGCGCTGGTCTTTAGCTGGTATGCAGGCATGGAGGGCGGTATGGCTCTTGCGGAGGTTTTGTTCGGCGCATACAATCCTTCCGGGCGGCTGCCGGAGACGTTTCCGGTCAGCGGCAGGGAATGTCCGGCCGTGGCTCTTGGAGAGTTTCCGGGTGGTGACAAGGTAAGCTACGGCGAAGATATTTTTGTGGGGTACCGCTATTATGACACTTATGATGTCGCGACAGCGTTTCCGTTTGGGTATGGGCTGTCCTACACGGATTTCGTGATGACAGGCATTCGGGCGGAAGTGATTGAGGACACAGTGGAGAGCAAAGAGGTGAAGGTGAGCTTTGACATCTCCAATATCGGCAGCCGTGCCGGTGCGGCGGTCGCACAGATCTATGTGGCAGATAAGTGGCCGAAGGTCAAAAAGGCGGCAAAGGAATTGAAGGCGTTTGAAAAGATTTATCTCGAGGCCGGGGAGACAAGGGAAGTGACGCTCATGCTCGAGCGGGAGGCATTTACATACTACGATGAGGCGTCACACAGCTTTAAGGCCGATGCGGGCAGCTACATGCTGCTGCTTGCCAAGAATGCGGAGGAAATTGTGGATATAACAGAGATTGAGTTTGCACTTTAAGATAAAGTTTGGAGGGTCCTTTTTGGGCGTGGTGCATATAATAAATAAATGCGCCACGTTCAGGGGGGATTTTTTATGGTGACTTACAAGGAACTGAAAAAGAAGGAAGTTATCTGTATCAAGGACTGCAGGCGGCTTGGACATGTCTGCGATCTGGAGATCGATGAATGCAAAGGGTGTATCTGCAAGATAATCGTGCCGGGATGCAAGGGGTTCTGGTCAATGATCACAGATGATTCAGTGATTGCCATACCGTACAACTGTATCCGGCAGATCGGACCGGATCTGATTCTCGTGGATATATAAAAGATGATTGTAAAAGCTGTTGTTTGGACGATTTGATTGACATTGACGGAAACTTAAATTATACTAATTGTATGACAGGGAATCTTGACGACTGAGCAGTAGAGTGGTTCGGAGGAAACAGTATGAAGTGTCCATATTGCAATTGTGAAAATACGAGAGTGATTGATTCAAGACCTGCCGAGGACAACAGCTCCATACGCAGGCGGCGTGTGTGTGACGTGTGCAATAAGCGTTTTACAACCTATGAAAAAGTGGAGGCGATTCCTCTGATTATTGTCAAGAAGGATGATAACAGGGAGGCATATGACCGGGTCAAAATCGAGACCGGGGTGCTGCGGGCGTGCCACAAGAGGCCCGTCAGCACCGACAGAATCGAAGAACTGGTGGACGAGGTGGAGGCGGATGTATTGAACCGCGGGGAGAAGGAAATCAGCAGCCGCGTCATCGGGGAGCTGGTTATGAATAAGCTGAAGGAGCTGGATGCAGTGGCGTATGTCAGGTTTGCGTCGGTGTACAGGGAATTTAAGGACATAAACACATTCCTTGAGGAATTGAAGAAGGTGTTGGACAAATAAGATTAATGTAGAAGGGCAGTCCTGAATAGTCTAAAGAGGCAAAATGGGACAGTCCCAGAAAAGAAATAACGAAATATAAAATGACCTTGAAATGGGAGTAACATCTCATTCCGAGGTCATTTTCATTTTATGTAGCAGGAGAGTGTAAGCCTTGAATTTAAAGGGATATTATGTACAGGGTACGGGTTTTTAATGTAATCTATCCTCTTGTCGGGTGCGGAGTTGTATCGCATTCCCCTGTTTTGGGGAAGGTGGGCGGAGGATAGGCGGATTTGCCTTTTGAGGATAATTGAGACTGCCCTGGGATAATTAACATAAAAAAACGCTGTCATGGCGTTTTTTGTTTGTATAGTTACTTTTCACACCCTCGCCAAAGTAGTGGGAATCATGCGCCAAATTGATGCCCTTTATCAATTTGTGTGCAAAATCTGTTATAATTCACACCTCAATAACTTATAAGATGATAAAAACTGGCGTAGGTGTGAATTGTAACTTTGTATACAATAAAGAACAAGATTGTTAAGAAAATGTCTTGCTTTTTTTCCAATATTTTTATAGAATTTAACAGAACACAAAAGACGGTACGCGTCAGGGATGCGACTGTACTTTGTGCTGCGGTATATACATTTTTATTAAGAATGTTATATACTGGTTACAATTAAATATTAGAAGAATAAAAAGGAGTAAAAGACATGACGAAAAGAGGACAAAAGTTTGTGAAAGTTCTTTTTGCGAGTATGTTGCTTACACTGACTGTTGCACTGGGCGGATGCTCAGGTGATAAGGCGGCTGGAGACTCTACACAGATTGCAGACACGTCTGCCGCAAACAGCAGCGAGGCAAGTACCGCAGCGGATGCTGAGACAAATGCTTCATCGGAAGAGACAGGTGAGGCGAATGACACGGAGGCTGGTGACTCACACATCACCATAGGTATTCCACAGGATTTGGACAGTCTGGTGCCAAGCCTTTCGCAGGGCGCGGGCACACAGGAAATTCTCTACAATATCTATGAGGGTCTGTATAAGCCGGACAGCGAGGGCAATCTGGTTCCTGCAGTAGCGAGTGATTACACAATGTCAGAGGACGGACTTGTGTATACATTCACATTGAGAGAGGGGATTTTATTTCACAATGGAAACCCTGTCACTGTAGAGGACGTGAAATATTCGATTGAAACCTGCGCCGGTCTTAATGGGGGAGAGCCCGTTATATCGGCGTTTTCTAATATCGAGAGCGTGGAGACACCTGATGACAAGACAATCGTGATTACTTTAAAGGAGTCGAGCAGTCCGTTTATGGCGATTCTGTCCACTGTTGAGGCAGCGATTGTGCCGGCTGATGCAGAGGACCTTCAGACAAATCCAGTCGGAACGGGACCATACAGGTTTGTATCGCGCTCTCTGCAGGAAAATGTAGTGCTTGAGCAGTTTGACGGGTATTGGGGAGAGAAAGCGCACATCAAGGATATCACATTGAAAGTACTTGCTGATTCGGATTCGATTGTCATGAATCTGCAGGGTGGCGCAGTTGACCTGGTTGCGAGAGTTTCCACAGCGCAGGCAGCAGAGCTTGGCGATGATTTTGAGGTGCTTGAGGGAACGATGAACCTCGTGCAGGCGATGTATCTCAACAATGCGGTGGAGCCGTTTGACAACGAGAAGGTGCGTCAGGCACTGTGCTATGCAGTCAACAAGCAGGAGATTCTCGACTTCGTGTCAGAGGGAAAGGGAACCCCTGTGGGTAGCAGTATGTTCCCGGCATTTGGAAAATACTATGTCGAGGAGCTGAATGATCTTTATACAACGGATATCGAGAAGGCAAAGGAACTGCTGGCCGATGCAGGCTATCCTGACGGGTTCAGCTTCACAATGAAAGTGCCATCTAACTATCAGCAGCATGTGGACACAGCACAGGTTGTCGCAGAACAGTTAAAGCAGATCAATGTCACAGCAAATATTGAGCTGATTGAGTGGGAGACATGGCTGAGCGATGTGTACCAGGGCCGTGATTTCGAGGCAACGCTTGTCGGTGTGGATGCTTCGACGCTGACTGCAGGGGCAATGCTGAGCAGGTTCCGCTCGGATGCACACAACAATTTTGTGAACTTTAGCAATGAGGAATATGATGCCGCCTATGCGGAGGCACTTGCCGCAGAGTCCGTGATGGATGACGACAAGGCTACAGAGGCTTACAAGAAGTGTGAGACCATTCTTGCAGAGACAGCTGCAAATGTTTATATTCAGGATATGTGTGAGCTGGTAGCAGTCAGAAAGGGATATACAGGTTATACTTTTTATCCCCTGTATATTCAGGATTTTTCAACATTAGAAGTGGAGTAAGGAAAGTCCTGCACAATGTGGCGTAGATTTCTAAGAGCGCTGTGTAAATAGATAGAGTTATGTATAAAGGAGACGAGGATATGAGATACATTGGTAAAAAGCTGGCTGCAATGATTATCACGCTTTTGTGTATCTCGTTCCTCGTCTATCTTGCGTTTGATGTGATACCAGGAGATGCGGCGCTGGCCGCTCTCGGCACAGACGCCACGCCGGAAAGTCTGGCTGCGCTGCGGGAGCAGCTTGGCTTAAACAGACCATTTCTGGAACGGTATTTCGAATGGCTGATCCATTTTGTCTGCGGTGACTTTGGTACTTCGTACAAATATCATATGCCTGTTGCGGACATGATTGTGTCCAAGCTTCCGATTACAGTCATTATGGCAGTCATCTCTTTTTTTATCATGGTAGTGGTATCGCTGCCAGTCGGCATCTATACGGCAAAACACAGCGGGAAGCGGATAGACCGCATTGTGATGGCGGTCAATCAGATTGTGATGTCGGTGCCCCACTTTTTTATGGGAATATTGATTACGTATTTCTTTGGGTTGATCTTAAAGCTCTTTACACCTGGGGGTTTTGTGTCCTACGAGACGGATTTTCGGGGATTTCTTGCATATATTATTTTTCCATGTATCGCGATTGCGCTTCCAAAGATTGCAATGTCGGTAAAGATGCTGCGAAGCTCCTGTATCGAGGAAGCGAAAAAGGATTATGTAAGAACTGCATACAGCAAAGGAAACAATACCGACAAGGTTTTATACAGACATGTGCTGCGCAATGCCATGATACCGGTGATTACCCTGTGGGGTATGACGCTTGCGGACATGCTTGTTGGCAGTATTGTCATCGAGCAGGTGTTTAATATACCGGGGATAGGGCGCATTCTTCTGACTTCGATATCCTACAGGGATTATCCTGTGGTGGAGGCGATTATCGTGCTGATTGCCTTTGTGGTGATCGCGACGAATTTTGTTGTCGATGTGATCTATCAGATGATTGATCCGCGCATTTGCGGAGTTTGAGAGTATGGTATGGGGGTTCGGATGAAAAAGAAAAAGTATTCTCCCAATTTCATATTAGGTATGATAATAACAGGTGTAATGTTATTACTGGTTCTGATTGGCTTTATACATACACCGTATGACATCACGAAAATGGACAGCACTGCAAAGCTGGCTGCGCCGTCGCTTGCGCATCTGATGGGGTGTGATAACTTTGGCCGGGATATCTTTTCGCGGGTGCTGAAGGGGATGGGCAATACATTTGTAATTGCGACAGCTACGGTGGCAATCGGGACGGTGAGCGGTGTCATTATCGGTGCGTTTACCGGGTATTTTGGCGGCTGGCTCGATGAGGTGCTGATGCGCGTCAACGATGTGGTGTTTGCGTTTCCGAGTATTTTGCTGGCACTGGTATTTGTCAGTATTTTTGGAACGGGCAAATATAATGTTATTGCGGCGCTTGGCATTGCATTTATACCAAGTTTTGCACGCATTGTCAGGGGAGAGTTTATCAAGTACAGAGAGATGGATTATGTGAAAAGCGCAAGGCTTGCCGGTGTGCCCAGGCTGCGCATTATCTTTGTGCATATCCTGCCCAACACGATGCCGGTGCTGATGTCTTCGGTGATGATTGGTTTTAACAATGCAGTGCTTGCGGAGGCGGGCATGAGCTATCTGGGGATCGGTGTGCAGCCGCCCAATGCAAGTCTCGGAAGTATGCTGTCGGAGTCGCAGTCGTATCTGTTCTCCGCGCCGTGGTATGCGGTATTTCCGGGATTGGTGATTATTTTGATGGTGCTTGGACTATCGCTTCTCGCGGACAGGGGCAGGTCTGGCTGAGATGAGTGAGAAAGCGTATAATAAAGGTATAAAAAAGGGAAATAACTGATATTTAAAGTTATTTCCCTTTTTTCTCTGCCTGATCATACATATGATGCAATTCTGATACAATTGTCTGATATCGTTATTGAAACAGACAAAAGAGAACAGAGTAGAGGTAGTGTATTAATATGAAAAAGTATCAAAAGATTCTTGTATTGGCAGTAATACTACTTATAAGCATTCTGCTATTTGTGGATTGCAAAGGGAGCGGACAGTCGGAAACAGGAGCTTCCCAGAAGGGATTGCCGGCGTATCTGCTGACAGCGCTGCCGGACAGCCCATATGCATGTGCGGAGATATCTGTTAAAGCGGTCACGTCTGAAATGGGAGGCTCAACAAATATTTCCTGGAAAACTTTTGAGACGGCACAGGAATTGCAGGAATATATCATCAGCAGGGAGAAAAAAGGAGAACAGGCGGAATGGACGTATTATCAATGTGAATTACAAGATGATTTCCATGCGCTGGACTTGTATTATGATTTAAAATGCTATGATAAGGCGGAGAATCCAATCTGTGCTGTGACGTGTGCGAAAGGATTATTTTACCGTTTTTCGCAGCAGATGGAACGAGAACTGATTATCAGGGGCAATTACATTTATGGGCTGGTGTACAGTGAGTCAGCGCCCGGCAGTACACCCTCCGATGTTGTGCAGACGCTTCTGAATGCTTTCGTTCAGCAGTCGCAGAAGTGGGAGAAAGATTATCTTGCAGGTGAGATTCTTGACGAGGAGGATTTATACTGGCTTGATCATGAGGACAGGAAAACGACATTGGAGAATCCCAGACGGACTTTCACAGAAATGCGGGCGGTTGACGCGGACTGGGAAAATGAGGGGGTCAAAACGCGAAAATTTGGCATGCTGCAATGTGCAGAATATGAGATCGCTTTTCCGGGAAGAGAGGCCGGACTGTGTATCAGCTTTCACTATGCGAAGGAAGTTCCTGTGACAGGATATGAAACGTATCTGGCGGACTATGTCTGTTCAGATGAAACGTATGTGATGCGTGTGACGGACTTGCAGACAGGAAGGTTGATACAGATAGCGGATGTGACATTGTGTATAGATTCCATAGATACTGTGTCGTTTGTGGATAAGAATCGTGACGGCTTTCCAGATCTGAAAGTTGAACGGCCAGTTCATTTCAGAGACTTTGCGGAGGATAGGAAAGCTTATGAAAATGCCTCTTATATTTTGTGGATTCCCGATGAAGGCAAATTTGATGTCGGGTTAAACAGGCAGGCGCAGCGCGAGACCTGCATGTTTAAGCCTGTCAGGGTGCTTCCAGTGCACGCGGACAGAGCGGATTACTGTGTCCTCACTGACGAGGAGGGAGAGGTGTATCTGTTAAAGGATAAGCAGGACATACAGGACATGAAGGATAAGGGAGGGGCATATGTCGCGCATCCGGAAGCGGCTAATGTCTATCGTTTAAGCGGTGATATGGGTTATATATCTGGTGATAAAACATACATAGATGTACGCACAAATCTCACAGTCAACAAAATGGGGGAGAATGCGCTGACACAGGACTGGGAAAATTTTGTGAGCGAGGTCACGCGGTGCAGTGAATTGTGCAAGGGCAGGGCATACAACCTCAATTTTGAAAAATATCATTTGGAGGGAGGCAGTGATTTATACGGTTACACATTTGACTTTGACGCATATGATAAGATTTATGAGGCTGCGGTGTTCATCCGCCTGGAAAAAGTCAATATGCTGGAGGCAATAGGCGTTCGCGAGAAGGCTGACAATGATATATTGAAAGATGTGACGCGCTATATCGGGGCAAGCTTCATAGACTTTGGCGGGGATGTGTTTGATGGATATTGCCGGATGTCGGATAATGCAGGATCTGACGAGTGGGATTACCCGGAACTACACAACATGTTTTCCACACTGATGGATATGTTTTACACATATGCCGAAAGACCAGATGAGAATTTTCCCAATGACCATGCTGTTTCTTTTGCGGAACCTCAGCTGGAACATATCATCCGCAGTGCCCTGGAGGAGCTCTGGCAGCTTGATGAGGGGGAGCGGGCGGCTTTTGAGAGCAGACCGTTGATGATGAGTGATCTGGCCGTGATTACGGATCTGGAGTGCGTGAGGACAAAGGATGTGCCATCTGTGCTGAGAGTCCGTATCAATCAATATGAGCAGAAGATTGAGATGACAGAGCGTATTTCTTATGAGGATTTGGCGAATCTGTCAGGGCTGAAGAAGCTGGAGATGAATGTGTTTGACCTGACGGATTTTCGTTTTGTCGGGGAGTTGACATCGCTGCGGGAGCTGATACTCTCGACATGGTATGAGGTGGACAATGTAGATTTCCTGGGAAATTTAGAAGCGCTGCGGACTTTGGCATTATTATCCTCCAATCCGGCCGCAGATTATCCAGGCCCGGCGGGATTCAGCAATATTACAGACCTCTCAGCGCTGGGGAACTGCAGACATCTCGCGTATCTTTATCTGATCACACCCAGCGTTACAGACTTTTCATTCCTGGAAAATACGCCAGAAATTTATACGATTGTCCTGAAAGGAGAGGAAGGTGCAGTCCCGAATCGGGAACTGCTGCCCAATGCAATGTACATTAACTTTTATTGATTGGGGATTGTACAGTGAATCATTGAACAATCGAAGAGCGGGAAAGTAACTTATTTTTAAGTTATTTTTCTGCTTTTTTTGCACTTCTGGCCGTAATCCATGCAGGCGGAATATGCCATGAAGAGGGCTTGCAGGTCACGCAGCCAATATGGAAAAGGTCGTTTTTCGGTTGACAGGGCATCATTTTTGTGTTAATCTTATACTACGACAATAGTAGCAACGATAGACATAGTATTGCCTGTCGTAGGAAGGAGTGATCATTACATGAGCAGTATCAGCAGCGATATCATACGCGGGTACAATGACACGATGATTCTGTATCTGTTGTGGGATTCGCCGTCGTATGGATATGAGATTTCGAAACAGATCAAGAGTCTGTCGGAAGAAAAGTATGTGATCAAGGAGACAACACTTTATTCTGCTTTTACCCGGCTGGAAAAAAACGGTTTTGTCGAGTCCTATTCCGAGAATGTTACCATCAGCGGAAAGAGAAGGACGTATTACAGGATCACAGAACAGGGCAGGCAGTATTACCGTGAGAAGTGTGCAGAGTGGACACTGACAAAGGAAGTTGTGGAAAAGTTTATTAAGGAAGGTGCGTGAGAGGATGGAGACAATCAGAAATTATCTGGAGACAATGTTTGCCAAGCTGCCCAGCACATTGGAAGTGCAGAAGGCAAAAGATGAATTATGGCAGATGATGGAGGACAAATACACAGAACTAATTGGAGATGGAAGGAACGAGAACGAAGCAGTCGGCATTGTAATCTCCGAGTTTGGAAATCTTGATGAGCTTGCAGAGGAGCTGGGCATCAAAAATATTGTGATACAGGAGAGTAAGGGAGCGGACAGCAATATCAGAACCGTTGCGCTTACAGAGGTCAAGGATTATCTCCATGACAAAACACGCTCGGCGTACACGATTGCGCTCGGTGTGTTTCTGTGCATTGTCAGCTGCAGCGGATATCTCGTGAATTTAGGTGGAGGCTGGCGTGCCAGGGGTGTCTTTGGCATAAGTTTTATGTTTTTATCCATTGCGGCTGCGGTCGGTTTGTTTCTGTTTTCTGGTTTTGTCATGGGAAAATGGAAGTTTCTCAAGGAACAGGCGTGCAGTATCGATTTTGCGACGGCGGGATACGTGCATAACCAGAGGGAGAGCTTTCGCGTGACGCACGCGATGATGATCACGATCGGTGTCATTCTGTGTATACTGAGTGTGCTGCCAGTCGTCATTTTAGACAGTCTGTTTGGATGGAGCCGCGGCTTTGGTGCAGCGGGAATGTTTGTGCTTGTCGCGATTGGTGTGTTTCTGTTTGTGGTGGCAGGGAATGTGAACGCAGGGTATACGACAATTCTTTCGCTAAATAAGAGGGGCACTGTAGGGGGCGGTTTTGTGCCGTCGCAGAAGCAGGTGACTTACAAAAACGAGACGATATCACAGATTATGTCAGTTTATTGGCCGACAGTGACCTGTATCTATCTGTGCTGGAGCTTTCTGAGCTTTGACTGGCACATTACATGGATTGTGTGGGTGATTGCGGCGCTGGTGCAGCAGATGCTCAGAGCGTTATAAGGAGGAGTCATTAAAATGAAGAGAAGTGTATGGATTACGATTATTACGATCATAACAGTCTGCTGTGTGACTGGCGGTACATTTTTTCATGTTTTCAGACATGGAATGGGTTTATTTGGGCATGGGGGAACGACAACTGCAGACTCAGATCTGGAAGCGTTTGATACGCTCAATGTGGATGCAAACCTGATGGATGTGACGATCACAGCGGGGGAGCAATTCTATCTGAGCTGTGAGTACTCAGAGGGACTGGAGCCCGTGTATGAGGTAAAGAATGGGACGCTCACCATAAAGCAGAGATCGTACTGGAATCAGAAATGGGGAGTCAATAATTCACAGTGCAGCCTGACGCTGACGATACCGGAGCAGACAGCGATGAATAAAATCGATGTGCATACGGCTTTGGGAAATATCCAGTTAGAAGGGATATCCGCATCGGAGTGTGAGCTTTTGAGCAATTTGGGAAATTGTACCTTAAAAAAGTGCAGCTTTGACGAATCGGATCTGACTACCAACCTGGGCGAGATTTCCGTCAGAGATACCAGTCTCGGCAAGGCGGAGATGAACAATGATATGGGTGAGATTGAGCTGAAGACCTGTACCTTTGGAGACCTGAGCATTACGGCATCGATGGGCGGTGTAAAGGTTGATGCGGCGCAGGATCTTGACGGATATGATATCGAGCTGGAGGCTGATCTTGGCAGCGTGCATGTCAACAACCGCAGTGAAGGCACGAAGTATCATCAGTCAGGTAAAGACGGAGAGCTTGAAATCGATACAAGTATGGGCAGTATTGAGCTGACGTACTGATTGTGCGCCTTTTATCCTTTGTGATGTCCGGCGATGACTTTTGAAACAGGCAGTTTCCCATAGGGAATGCTGCCTGTTTTAATTCTTGACTTCAATTGTATCACGGACATCGATTCTTGGCAACGCGTTGTCAGATTTGCAAGATGCTTGAAATAGTCTGGAAGTCTGATATAATGAAACGAGGAGGGATAGAAATGGATTTGGATTTACGGATAACAGATATGGCAGGTGCAAGTCCAGAACATTCGGCAGTCATTGTAAATTTTGTTGCTGCGGTACGGAAGCAATTGAAAAATAGCACATGTTATGTATTTTCTGACAATGTACAATATCGATTCAAAACAGAAGATGGGGAAAGTAAGACAGTTATTCCAGATGCGTCTATCAATTGCCGTACCAGATCGCGCAGAGGGAATACGTTTATTGATGCACCGCGTTTTGTAATGGAAGTTTTAAGTGCATCAACTGAAAAATATGATCGCGGTGAAAAAATGGACTTGTATTGTCAACAGGAAATTGACGAATTCTGGATTGTTGACATCAAAGAGAAAAAAGTGGAAATTTATGAGCTTGATTATATTGAATCCGGAAAACCGGAATATTATTTATGGAAAACAGTAAGAGAAGAAAATAAAGAGGAATTAAAAATAATTCATTTTCCGAATGTTAAAATTACATTCGATGATTTGTTTGATGAAGTGGATATTTAAGGAGACAGGCAGGCTTATTCCTTGTGCTGTTTTATTCCCATAGGGATTGCTGCCTGCATTGCCAGAGCATGTTTGAAAAAAGCTTGAATAAATCGGGAATATTGCATAATATATATAGTAATATGAAAGAGGGTTTTGTATATGAGCGATAGAGAAAAAGTATATCAGCTTTTAGATGCTGTACCTGATTACAAAATAGGTTATGTAGTGGCTTATTTACAGGGTATGACCGAAGGGGAAGGTGTAAAACCAAATGCTGAAACATTAGCAGCTATGAAAGAATTGGAAGACGGCGGAGGCGAATGTTTCGATACACTTGATGAATTATGGGCTAGTCTGGAGGAATAGCTATGTTAAAAGTAAAAGATTCTGGACAGTTTAAGAAAGATTATAAAAGATGTGTCAAACGTGGGCTCAATATGAATTTGTTAAAATCTGTTGTGGGTACATTAGCAATTCCGGCAGTATTACCGATAAAGAATCAGGATCACGATTTAAAAGGGGATTATAAAGGTTTTAAAGAATGTCATATTGCGCCGAATTGGTTATTGATTTACCGCTATAATGGTGAATATTTGGAACTTTTCAGGACGGGGACACATTCAGATTTATTTGATGAATAGGGGGGGTAAAGATTACAATACAACAGAAAATTGATATGGCATTGGCTTTTTCTGAAATGTCATCAAAAGGATATAGCCGATAAATTCAGAACTTGAGACAATAGCAGGTGTATTGAATTCGGAATATGTTTCGTATGTTAGATTGAAAGATGGCAATATTGTCAACAGGAAATTTACGAATTCTGGATTGCTGACATCAAAGAGAAAAAGTGGAAATTTATGAGTTTGATTATAATAAATTCGAAAGACAGTAAAAGAAGAAAATTTAAGCAGGCAGTTCTCCACGTTTGGAGCGCTGCCTGCTTTGCTATTCCGCTTTCCGATATTCTGCAAAGAAAAACAGAGGTAAGTCACTGTTTTTCGTTATGCCATCATATGAAACTGGCTCACAGGATTGTACCAAGCAAAATCCATTGTTTGATGCAGTATTTAAATAGTAAGATAATGGGCGGTGGAAATGTTCTGTCTCACCCCAGAAGTCATTTTTGAATTGATAACAATGGATGTATTTTTCGATTGACTTGGCGTATCGAAAACCATTCTCATCTCCCAGCCAGTGACAGTCATAAAATGCAGGATGAACAATCGAATAATACAAAATTCCTCCCGTTTTGAGGATTCTGTTACATTCTGAAAAAACAATATCAATATTTTCAATGTCCATAAACACCTGATTGGAGAATACAATATCAAACTGATGGTTTTCGAAGGCTAACGGTTTCATGATATCCATGACATGAAATTCAGTCAAAGGATATCGTTCTGCAGCGATTTCAATCATTTTTTCGGAGCCGTCAATTCCAATTGCATTCGCCCCGATACTTCTGAAATAATCGGTATAAAAACCATATCCGCACCCGAGATCTAATATTTTTTCGCCATTAAAATGCCCAAATCTGTTCTTGACAACACGTTTATTGCTCTCCGCAAACTCTGATTTTTCCTGCGCTTCCGTAAATCTGAGTGCAGCATTATCCCATTGATTAATGATTTCCCGCATACTTTACAGCTCCTTTCCTGAATCATGTTGATAAAAACGGCTAAAGTATTTTCTGCTTCCGACGGCCGCATAAGGAATTGGCGGCGCGGGGAAACGACTTCATTATATCACAGGCGACAAATCATGGCAACGCGGCAAATTCACGCTTTTACTGGATTTTTTAAAGGTGCTGTGTTAGAATAAAAGGCATATCAGTGTGAAAGCGAAGGAGACCGATGGATAATATATTGTTGAAAGTAGAAAATCTGAATATAGAGTTTCATGACCATGATGTGCCAGAGCGCGTTGTGAATCATCTGAACATGGAGCTTGCGCAGGGAGAAATTCTTGGAATTGTCGGTGAGTCCGGCTCTGGAAAATCCATGACGGCGATGGCGATCGCAGGACTGCTCAGACGGCATGATATGGAGATGCAGGGAAAAATCCTGTTTGAGGGAAAGGAGCTTCTGCATGCGAATCGCGGGGCGCTCCGGCAGATTCAGGGGAATGACATTGGCATCGTCTTTCAGGAGCCCATGACATCATTAAACCCGGTGAAGCGTATCGGCTGGCAGGTGGAAGAAAGTCTGCGTATCCATCGGCCGGAGATGGGAAAGGACGAGCGGTATCAGCGCGTGATCAAAGCGCTCGAGGATGTGGAGCTTGAAAATCCGCAGCTTGTGTACAAAAAGTATCCGCACGAGCTTTCCGGCGGTATGCGGCAGCGCGTGATGATCGCCTCCGCGATGATCTGTGAGCCGAAGCTTCTGATTGCAGATGAGCCGACGACTGCGCTTGACGTGACGATACAGCTGCAGATTGTGAAGCTCCTGCAGCGGCTTAATAAAGAGAAAAAGATGGCAGTGTTATTCATATCCCATGACCTGAGCCTTGTGAAGCGTTTGTGCCACCGCATTATTGTGATGCACGATGGGAATATGGTGGAGGCCGGAGCAACAGAGGATATTTTTTATCACCCGAAGGAAGATTATACAAAGGAATTGATCAACGCGATACCAAAACTTGAGAAGATAGGGTGATATCATTTTAAAAGGTAGAAAAATGATTCTTAGAGAATACCAGCCAGACGATTGTAAAGAGCTGGCAGCGTTATTTTACAACACGGTTCATACAGTCAACGCAAGGGATTACACAAAAGAGCAGTTGGACGTGTGGGCATCAGGAACAATCGATTTGGAGCAATGGAATAAGTCCTTTCAAGCGCATGACAGCATCGTTGCGCTTGAGGATAACATAATTATAGGATTTGGTGATATAGACAAAACAGGCTATATTGACCGTTTGTATGTTCATGCAGATTATCAGGGAAACGGTACTGCGACTGCTATTTGTGACAGGTTAGAGCAGGTTGTTTCGGGGAGCGTTACGACACACGCTTCTATTACGGCGAAACCTTTTTTCGAAAAGAGGGGTTACAGAGTCATCAAAGAACAACAGGTAGAACGGCAGGGAATTTTTCTCACAAACTATGTTATGAAAAAGGATAGAAACATTCCAGTTATTTAGCGTGGGATTCTGGATAAGAGCCTTGGTTCGCGCGTATTGGCACACTGGAGGATTCATATGTCAAAAAAATTATCTGAGATGACACTGGAAGAATTGTGGCAGTTGTTTCCCATTTTTCTGACGGAACATAATGACAGTTGGAACACATGGTATCGTGAGGAGTATCAGGGATTATATGTATGTTTATCAGGCGTAAAAGCGAGAATAAGCCATATAGGAAGTACTGCAATTGAAAATATATGGGCGAAACCGATTATTGATATTCTTGTTGAGATACCGGCAGAAAATGATATCCGCAGAGTTAAGGATTTGATAGTGCAGAATGGATATATCTGCATGGCAGAAACTGCACAAAACATATCATTTAATAAAGGATACACGGAAAATGGATATGCCCAGAAAGTATTTCATTTACACTTGAGATATTGGGGCAGCAATGACGAATTGTATTTTAGAGATTACATGAATGACAATCCAATGATAGCAAAAGCATATGAAAAACTGAAGCTGTCACTTTGGAAATTATATGAGCATGACCGTGACGGATATACGAACGCGAAATACGAATTTATATCCGAACACACCCGAAAAGCAAAAGAAAAATACAAGGGCAGGTACGTGTGAGAAACAACAGAAAAGCAGGCCGGAAACACCTGCCTGCAAAAATAATTGTGGAAAGGCATTCTGCAGAAACTCAAATTATTACACAGGATCCGAACGTAAGCATTGCGGATTTGCAGAAATTAGACAGCTGCCCGTAACACTTGTTTCTCAACAGGGTGAAACAGGTTTTATATTAAAAAGAGAACTGGAATGATAAGGAGAAAAGTGTATATGAGAAAGGTTGTTTTATATATTGCTGTAAGTCTTGACGGATACATTGCGGACACAGACGGCGGCGTGGACTGGCTTGCCGGACAGGAGGAGCACGCGGAGGGGACGGATTCTTACGGTGCATTTATAAAGGATGTCGATACGGTTATTATGGGATGGAATACGTATCATCAGGTGACGACGGAATTATCGCCGACGGAGTGGGTTTATGCGGATTTGACAAGCTATGTGATTACACATCGCAAGCCCTGCGCAGCGGACAATATTCTGTTTACCGACGAAAATCCATGTGCGCTGATAAAGCGGCTTGTGCGGGAACAAGGGAAAGCGATCTGGATTAACGGCGGTGCTAAAATCGCGCAGCAGCTTATGCGGGAGAACCTGATTGACCTATACCACATCTGCATCATTCCAACCATTTTAGGCGGCGGCATTCCCCTCTTCGCACCAACAGACACGCGGATTGACTTGCGGCTGGTGAATACATGGAATGAAAATGGTATTACGGAGCTGGTGTATGAGCGAAGATAGGAGAACGGCACAGTTATCAGTAATTACGAAAAGGGGAGTCCGCACTGCTCGTTTGTAGTTCGGCCCGCCAGAAATGCAGGGACTGCGGTTAGCAAAAGCGCAGGCGTTTTCGTGTGTCAGCATGGAGGTTAAGATGGAAAATATATTGAATGTAAGCAATTTGAACGTCTATTACAAAAATAAAGAAAACCTGGTGAACCGTATTCGCGGAAAGTCGGAAAAAAGCTTACAGCATGTCCTGAAAAATGTGAGCTTTGACATGAAAAAAGGCGAAGTGCTGGGACTTGTGGGCGAGAGCGGCTGCGGAAAGACATCGCTTGCAAAGGCGATTCTCGGCATGCAGAAGAAGTATGATGGAGATATCATGCTTGACTGTCCGAATCCGCAGATGGTCTTTCAGGACCCATATGGCTCGCTCAATCCCTCCAAGAAAATCGGCTGGATATTGGAAGAACCGCTGCGCATGAAATCTCGCAGAAACAGAGGGAAGGACAGGCTGTCGAAAGAGGAGCGTGTCCGAAAAGTTGACAGGATGCTCGAGCGTGTGGGACTTGATGTAAAGCTGAAAGAACACTATCCCACAGAGCTTTCCGGCGGACAGCGGCAGCGCGTTGCGATAGCGGCGGCGCTCTTGTGCGACACGGATTTCCTGATTGCGGACGAGCCGGTGTCAGCGCTCGATGTGACAATACAGGCTCAGATTATCAGGCTTTTGCTGAAGCTGCACAAGGAGCTTGGAATCTCTATCCTTTTTATCTCGCATGACCTGCGCGTCGTGTACCAGATGTGCGACAGGGTGATCATCATGAAAAGCGGGGAAATTCTGGAACAGGGAAAGGTTGAGGATGTCTATGAAAATCCGTCGACCGACTACACGCGGCTTCTGCTCGAGGCGGCGAATTTGTGACAGGATAATTGAGAGTTTATAATTCTGCATTATAGATGGAGGATATTTTTGATGCTGCAACGTTTTTATCCAGACGAATATCTTGATTCAACATATGATATCGATTTTGAAGAGAAATACAGACAGGGCTACCGAGGCATTATCTTCGATATTGACAACACGCTGGTGCCGCACGGATTTCCGGCGGACGAGCGCGCGATCGCCCTGTTCAAACGCCTGAGAGAGACAGGCTATAAAGTCACGATGCTCTCCAACAACAAAGAGCCGCGCGTGAAAATGTTCTGTGACGCAGTGGACGCCCCCTATATTTACAAGGCGGGAAAACCCAATCCGGCGAACTATCGGAAAGCCATGAAAAATATGGGGACGGATGAGACAAATACGCTGTTTGTGGGAGACCAGATTTTTACCGATGTGTGGGGGGCAAACAAGGCTGGAATTTACTCTGTTTTGGTGAAGCCAATCCACCCCAGGGAGGAGATACAGATTGTCTTAAAGCGCTATCTTGAAAAAATCGTGCTGATTCGCTATCATAAGGATATGAAAAAGAAAGAATAAGGAATATAAAACAATGGGGGAACTGTAGATGCAGATAAATGGTAAAACAAAAGTTTACGGAATCATAGGCAATCCGGTGGAACACACACTGTCGCCGCTTATACACGGCACATTTGCGGACGCGCTCGGCATCGATCTGGTGTATGTGCCGTTCCATGTGGCAGACGGACAGTTCGAGGCGGCTTTAAAAGGGGCGTATGGGTTAAATATCCAGGGCATGAATGTCACTGTACCCTACAAAAATGCCGTGATTCCGTTTCTGACAGAAGTTGATACGCGGGCGGAAATGCTGGGGGCTGTCAATACCCTTGTGCGCGACGGACGTGATGACAGGGCGGGATTTATCGGCCACAATACAGATACCAGCGGGCTTTGGCGTGCGATGGAGGAGGATGGCGTCCCGATCAAAAATGAGGAGGTTATCATACTCGGCGCAGGCGGTGTGGGGCGCGCAGCTGCCTTTATGTGTGCCAATGGTGACGCGAAAAAAGTATATCTGTTGAACCGCAGTGCAGCGAAAGCTGAATCTGTGGCGATGGAGGTAAACAGTAAACTTAGCCAATATGGAAAGGACTGCGTGACGGCGATGGCGCTTTCCGATTACAGGGAGCTCTTAACAGGGGCAGAGAACAGATATATCGTAATCCAGTGCACAAGTGTCGGACTTGCGCCGAATGTGAATGATGTGATCATTGATGACGGCGATTTTTATCATTATGTGAAATACGGCTATGACCTGATTTACACGCCTTGGGAGACTAAGTTTATGCAGTATGTCAGGGATAACGGGGGCATGGCGTACAACGGACTTAAGATGCTTCTGTACCAGGGCGTTGACGCTTTTGAAATGTGGAATGGATGCAAGGTGGCGAAGGAAACTGCCGATCAGGTTTATCAAAAACTTTGCGATAAATTAAGATAAAAGACGGATGCGATTTGTGTGAGGAGTGCGGCTGCTACAATGCGGAAGAACAAAAAAATTTGCAGAGGTGCCAACGGTAACGACAGCATTCACAGGTTGTTGACAGTATGGAGGACTTTCATGGAAAATATTATTCTGACAGGCTATATGGGAAGCGGAAAGACGACCGTGGGAAGAAACGTCGCAAAGCTAAAGGATTACACCTTTGTGGACACAGATGAGATGATTGTGGAGCAGCATCACAGAAGTATCAATGAGATTTTTGCCACAGACGGCGAGCAGGCATTCCGCGATATGGAGACAGCGCTGCTAAGGCAGTTGATTGATGAAAAAAGAGAACATCTGGTTATCTCGACAGGCGGCGGAATGCCCATGAGGGCCGAAAACAGACAGCTGTTATCAGAGCTTGGCAAGGTTGTCTATCTGAAGGCGGGGCCAAAAACAATTTATAATAGAATTAAGGGCGACACGTCCAGACCGCTTCTAAAGTGTGAGAATCCTATGAGACGGATCGAGGAAATGATTGCGCAAAGGGCTCCTTTGTATGAAGAGGGTGCTCTGTTTATAATAAATGTAGACGAGCTGAGACAGTCGGAAGCGGCGTTGAAAATTATAGAAAACTGTGATGAACATTAAAAACCCATTGCCAAATGCGATTTTGCAGGATTTTTGCCTTTCAATGGAACAAGTAAGGAATGAGCAGTAAAATTATTAGGAAAGGACGACAGAAAAATGAAAATATTAGTGATAAACGGTCCCAATCTGAATTTTCTCGGGATAAGGGAAAAAGGCATTTACGGGACGCAGGATTACAAGTATTTGACCGATATGATACAGAACAAGGCAGAGGAGACCGGCTGTGAGATCGACTGTTTCCAGTCTAACCATGAGGGAGCCATCATAGACAGGATTCAGGAAGCATATTTTGACGGCACAGAGGGCATCGTCATCAATCCAGGCGCATTTACGCATTACTCGTATGCGATACGCGACGCGCTCGCGAGCATCACGGTGCCCAAGGTGGAAATCCATATCTCAGATATCACTCAGAGAGAGGAATTCCGGCGCATTTCTGTCACCAAGGAAGTGTGCGATCATCAGATTTATGGACAGGGACTGGACGGGTATCTGATGGCCATTGATTTTGTCATCGCGAAATGTCAAAAATAATAGTTGAAATATTGTTCATTTTGTTATAAAATGGTTAACGGATTGTAAACGTGAAAAGTGAATATTTAGGAGGAATAGTTTTTATGATATCAGCAGGAGATTTCAGAAACGGTATTACGATAGAGTATGAGAACAGCATCTATCAGATCATCGAGTTCCAGCATGTAAAGCCTGGTAAGGGAGCAGCTTTTGTCAGAACGAAGCTCAAGAACATTATCAGCGGCGGCGTTGTGGAGAAGACGTTCAGACCGACAGAGAAGTGCCCGCAGGCGCGTATTGACAGGAAAGAGATGCAGTACTTATACGCAGATGGCGATTTATTCTATTTTATGGATACAGAGAACTATGAACAGATTGGTCTCAATGCGGACAAGGTGGGCGATGCGCTCAAGTTCGTGAAGGAGAACGAGATGGTTAAGGTATGCTCACACAACGGCAATGTATTTGCGATTGAGCCGCCTTTGTTTGTGGAGCTTACAATCACAGACACAGAGCCGGGATTCAAGGGCGATACAGCTACCGGTGCGACAAAGCCGGCTACCGTTGAGACTGGTGCGACAGTGTCAGTTCCTTTGTTCGTAGAGACAAATGATGTCATCAAGATTGATACCAGAACAGGTGAGTATCTGTCAAGGGTATAATTTAGTATCGTATATTGATTTGAAAAAGGAAGGCAATGAGAAAAGAACGTTTTATGTCGTTTTTCTTGTTGTCTTTTTATATTGTAAAAAAGACAGCAATAGAGGAGGGGATTGTATCAATCAGTTGAATGAAAAGGAGTATCAATAGGAATGGAATTTACAAATTTTACAACGTTAGTGAGAGAAGAAGTGGAGAGAAGGACAGGTGACAGTTACCACGTGAGACTCAATGATGTCAGGAAAAATAACGGCATCGTGCTGAGGGGACTCACCGTGATGCAGGACGACAGCAATATTTCACCGACCATATATCTGAACAATTACTATGAGGAGTATATCAATGGAAGAGCGACGCTTGTCAATGTCGTCAATGATGTGATGGATACATACCACAGAAACAAAGTCAATCAGAGTGTGGATATGAGGTATTTTCTAAACTATGAGAGCGTGAAGCGGAGTGTGGTCTATAAGCTTATCAACACAGAGAAAAATAAGGAGCTGCTGGAGGACATCCCGCATATAGAGTTTCTGGACCTGTCGATTGTATTTCAGTGCATGGTCGCACAGGAGGAGCTCGGCACAGCATCGATATTGATACATAATGTACACTTGAAATTGTGGGATGTGTCAGTGGAAAAGCTGTATCAGGCGGCAAAAGAAAATACCCAGAGAATTCAGGAGTATGAAATCAAGAGCATGGCAGATGTTCTGCATGAAATCATGGAGGCAGAAAATTCAGGAGAATTTGATGATGATAACTGCACACCGGAGTTTTCGGACAGTGTTCCGATGTATGTGCTCAGCAATAAGAGCAGGGTGGAGGGTGCAGCTTGTATGTTGTATCCCAATCTGGTTCGGGATTTTGCAGAAGCCATCGGCAGCAGTTTTTATATCATTCCGTCCTCAATACATGAACTATTGCTTCTGCCGGCTGAGCATGATGCGGAGAGCAGAGAGATAAAAAGTATGATCAGGGAGATCAATGATACACAGGTGAGCACAGAGGAAATTCTTTCCTATTCGCTGTATTTTTATGACAGGGAGGAAGGGAAAATTGTCAGGCTGTAGAAAATAGGAAGAAAATAGCAAAATTTTTTAAAAAGTCTTTGATAAATTCTTGACAATTGAACATATTATGTTTATCATTTAGTTTATGCAGTGCGTCGCTGGGAGGTTTTACCTTTTTGACCATACGGCGCGCCAATGTAAAGCAACCAATTCAGTAAAGGAGAAAAGCAATGAGTAAAAAGTGGGTATATTCATTTAAAGAGGGCGACATGAGCATGCGTAATCTTCTCGGCGGCAAGGGTGCAAATCTTGCAGAGATGACAAGCATCGGACTGCCTGTACCACAGGGCTTCACAATCACAACAGAGGCTTGTACACAGTATTATGAAGATGGACGCAAAATAAACGATGAGATCATGGCGCAGGCTATGGCTGGCGTAAAAGAGATGGAAGAAGTAAACGGAAAGAAATTCGGCGATCTGAAGAATCCTTTACTTGTATCTGTACGTTCTGGTGCGCGTGCATCCATGCCTGGTATGATGGATACTATCTTAAATCTTGGTTTAAATGACGAAGTTGTGGATGCAATGATCAAGGGTAATCCAGATCCTGCATTTGAGCGCTTCGTATACGATTCTTACAGACGTTTCATTCAGATGTTCTCGGACGTTGTAATGGAAGTCGGCAAGAAATATTTTGAGCAGCTGATCGACAAGATGAAAGAGGAGAAGGGCGTTCAGTACGACGTAGACCTCACAGCAGCAGACTTAAAGACACTGGCTGAACAGTTCAAGGCCGAGTACAAGAACCAGCTTGGCAAGGACTTCCCTTCCGATCCTGTAGAGCAGTTAAAGCTTGCGATCGAGGCTGTATTCCGTTCATGGGACAACCCTCGTGCAAACGTATACCGTCGTGACAATGACATCCCTTATTCATGGGGTACAGCAGTTAACGTAATGCCTATGGTATTCGGCAACCTGAACAATGAGTCTGGTACAGGTGTTGCATTCACACGTGACCCGGCTACAGGCGAGAAGAAGCTCATGGGTGAGTTCTTAAAGAACGCACAGGGCGAGGACGTTGTTGCAGGTGTTCGTACACCAATGCCGATCGCGCAGATGGAGCAGGAGTTCCCTGAGGCATATGCAGAGTTTATCAAGGTTTGTGAGACACTCGAGAATCACTATCATGATATGCAGGATATGGAGTTCACTGTTGAGAATAAGAAGCTCTATATGTTACAATGCCGCAATGGTAAGAGAACAGCACAGGCTGCTTTAAAGATTGCCTGTGATTTAGTAGATGAGGGACATAAGACAGAGGCAGAGGCAGTTGCTATGATTGATCCTCGTAACCTTGATACTCTGTTACATCCTCAGTTTGATGCGGCTGCACTGAAGGCTGCTACACCGGCTGGAAAGGGACTTGGCGCTTCGCCGGGTGCTGCATGCGGTAAGATTGTATTTACAGCAGAAGATGCTGAGAACTGGAATGCAAGAGGCGAGAAGGTTGTCCTTGTACGTCTCGAGACATCACCGGAAGACATTACTGGTATGAAGGCTTCCCAGGGTATCCTTACAGTACGCGGCGGTATGACATCACATGCAGCTGTAGTTGCACGTGGTATGGGTACATGCTGTGTATCTGGCTGCGGCGACATTGCTATGGACGAGGAGAACAAAAAGTTCACATTGGCTGGAAAAGAGTATCATGAGGGAGATTACATCTCAATTGATGGTACAACAGGTAATATCTATGATGGTCAGATTCCTACTGTGGACGCTCAGATTGCTGGCGAGTTCGGTAGAGTTATGGCATGGGCTGACAAGTATAGAACATTGAAAGTTAGAACAAACGCAGATACACCGGCAGATGCGAAGAAGGCGAGAGAGCTCGGCGCAGAGGGTATCGGTCTCTGCCGTACAGAGCATATGTTCTTTGAGGAGGACAGAATCGCTGCATTCCGTGAGATGATCTGTTCTGACACCGTTGAGGAGAGAGAGGCAGCTCTGGAGAAGATTCTTCCTTACCAGCAGAGCGACTTCAAGGCACTGTATGAGGCACTTGAGGGAAATCCTGTTACAATCAGATTCCTCGATCCGCCTCTTCATGAGTTCGTTCCTACTGAGGAAGCTGACATTGAGAAGCTTGCAAATGCACAGGGTAAGTCTGTAGAGGATATCAAGACCCTCATCGCTTCCCTGCATGAGTTCAACCCGATGATGGGCCACAGAGGATGCCGTCTTGCTGTAACTTATCCGGAAATCGCTAAGATGCAGACAAAGGCTGTAATCCGCGCAGCAATCGAAGTAAAGAAAGCTCACGCAGACTGGAATGTGAAGCCTGAAATCATGATTCCGCTCATTTGCGAAGTGAAAGAGCTTAAGTTCGTAAAGAAAGTTGTTGTAGAGACAGCAGATGCTGAGATTGCAGCAGCAGGCATTCAGTTAGAGTACGAAGTAGGTACAATGATCGAGATCCCAAGAGCAGCGCTTACAGCTGACGAGATCGCGAAGGAAGCTGACTTCTTCTGCTTCGGTACAAACGACCTGACACAGATGACATTCGGCTTCTCAAGAGACGATGCAGGTAAGTTCTTAAATGCTTACTATGACACCAAGATCTTCGAGAACGATCCGTTTGCAAAGCTTGACCAGACAGGTGTCGGCAAGCTGATGGAGCTGTCAATCAAGCTTGGCAAACCTGTAAATCCGAAGCTTCATGTAGGTATCTGTGGAGAGCATGGCGGAGATCCTTCTTCTGTTGAGTTCTGCCATAAGATTGGTTTGGATTATGTGTCTTGCTCACCGTTTAGAGTGCCTATCGCAAGATTGGCGGCGGCGCAGGCGGCGATTGCGACAGAAGGAAAATAGATTACAAGTATATGTATTTTATGACACTTGTTGCAAAAAGGGCGAATGTACAGGATTTTATGGCACATAGACCTGAATATACAAAGGCAAACAAGTTCAAAGATATTATATTCAAAATCTATCTATAAAGAATTGGGGAAACTGAAAAATAAAGGTTTCCCCTTTTTTATAAGGTTTTCACTGAGGATTATATTCTTTCGAGAAAAGGATATAGTCCTTTTTTCGTGACAAAATTTAAATTAAAAGGAGGTCATGACAGTGACAAACACAGCGTTAAGAGCAGGGGCGCAGAGCGCCAACAACACACACATGGTTTTTGCAAACGAGGAACATGAGAAGTTTTATTATGAGAAATTGAAACAGGCGAGGTATCAGGACTGTTATCACAAGGCTTTGATCTACATTCTCGGTACTTCAGAGGACACAAGAAATCATTTCAGCC
Organism: uncultured Lachnospiraceae bacterium; assembly: GCA_947177165.1. Lineage (GTDB taxonomy): Bacteria > Bacillota > Clostridia > Lachnospirales > Lachnospiraceae > COE1. The sequence goes on along the minus strand of CAMWTP010000013.1, from coordinate 183 downwards.
AGATTTGTGATATTAAGTCAGGGTACATCAAGCCGGAATGTCTGCATCAAGGATACCACAGGAAAAAACAGGAAACAGAGAGAACCGCATAGCCGCCCCTTCTGAACATCAAGAGCTGGAAAAGCAAGGGCGCATTGTTGCTGCTTCTCATTTTGGGATTGAAGCCGCTGTATAAAAACAGGT
>CAMWTP010000012.1 GCA_947177165.1 uncultured Lachnospiraceae bacterium | reverse complement strand
GCAGGAACGACGCAAGGAGGGCATGCCGCATCGGCATGACTGGAAGTGTGAAAAGATTTTCTAAGCGGCCAAAAGACGCCCGCTAAGAAAATCTAAGTTTCACACCGAAGAACGCAAGTGCGGCGTTCTTCATGATTGTGAGTGCCGCAATAGAGGCATGACAGTGTGAAGAGAATTACTAAGTCTGCAAAAGACGCAGACTAAGAAATTCTAAAACTTCACACCGAAGAACGCAAGTGCAGTGTTCTTCATGGATTGTGAGTGCCGCTTAAAAATTTTTAAAAGGAGGATTAGAATGTTATATCCATTTATGACATTAAATGATAATACGGAAATAGTACATTCTGAAATATTGGATATAGATGGGAAAGAGCGCGTAAAAGTTTGTATTGAGAGACCGATATTTGAGGGATTTCAGTCAATTGAGTGCTATTTGCCGGAATATGAATGGAAGAATAACCAGGGATTTACAGATAAAGATATTGAACAATTTCAAGAATTGTTGGAATCGACAGCACACATCATTATTGAACTGGCACGAGAAGGAGGATTAGAAAATGCCTCAAATTTTTAAAATTGGTTCATATGTTGTGTACTTTTGGATGAATGAGAATGATCCATTAGAACCAATACATGTGCATGTGGCAGAAGGTGTCCCAACTTCTAATGCTACCAAAATTTGGATAACACGGACTGGAAGAAGCCTGTTATGCAACAATAATTCAAAGATATCAGCAAAGAAGTTAAACTATATTCAAGGGGTTATTGAGGCTAGAAGCAAAGAAATAATTCAAAAGTGGTATGCTACATTTGGAGAGGTTACATATTATTGTTAGGATAAAATGGTGAACGAGATATGCGGAGGTAACAATGAAAAAAATATTAGAATTGATTTCAGACGAGATGAAAAATGCATTTGAGCAGGCGGGATATGAGCGGGAGCTTGGCAAAGTGACGCTCTCAAACAGACCGGACCTGTGCGAATACCAGTGTAACGGTGCGATGGCGGGCGCAAAACAGTACAAAAAAGCACCGATTATGATAGCGAATGATGTCGCAGCAAAACTCTCTGACAGCAAAGTTTTTGAGCGGGCGGAGGCAGTCGCACCGGGCTTTTTGAACCTGACGCTGAATAACGACTTTGTCGGTGCGTACATCAGGAATATGCGCGCAGACAGCAAATACGGACTGGAAGAAGCTGAAAACCCTGCAAAGATTGTGATTGACTACGGCGGACCAAATGTCGCAAAACCGCTGCATGTAGGTCATCTGCGCTCCGCGATTATCGGCGAGAGCGTAAAGCGCATCGCGCGCTATATGGGACATAACGTGGTCGGCGATATTCATCTCGGAGACTGGGGGCAGCCGATGGGATTGATCATGAACGAGCTTAAGCTTAGAAAGCCGGATCTGGTATATTTTGATGAAAGTTACGACGGAGCGTATCCAGCAGAACCGCCATTCACAATATCGGAGCTCGAGGAAATCTATCCGTTTGCAAGTAAGCGCTCCAAGGAGGATGAGGCGTACAAGGCGGACGCGATGGCCTGCACGTACAAGCTGCAGAGCGGTGTGAGGGGATACCGCGCACTCTGGAATCATATCATAGCGGTTTCTGTTGCGGATTTAAAGCAGAATTATGAGAAGCTGAACGTGGATTTCGACCTGTGGAACGGAGAGTCCGCGGTGCATGATCTGATCCCGCAGATGGTTGACGCGATGAAAGCGGGCGGTTATGCGTATGTCAGTGAGGGGGCGCTTGTCGTCGACGTGAAGGAAGACACAGACACAAAAGAGGTTCCGCCCTGTATGATTTTAAAATCAGACGGAGCTGCGCTCTACAACACGACAGACCTTGCGACGATCCTGATGCGTATGGAGACTGAGAAGCCGGACAGGATTGTTTACGTGGTAGACAAGCGCCAGGAACTCTATTTTGAGCAGGTTTTCCGCTGTGCGCGCAAGACAAAGCTTGTGCATGATGACACAGAACTACAATTTCTCGGCTTTGGCACGATGAACGGAAAGGACGGAAAGCCATTCAAGACGCGCGAGGGCGGCGTGATGCGTCTGGAAAATCTGATCAGCGAAATCAACGACGTGATGTTTTGCAAGATCAAGGAAAACCGCGAGACAACGGACGAGGAGGCAGCTGCGACAGCGCAGGTGGTCGGGCTTGCCGCGCTGAAATACGGTGACTTGTCCAACCAGGCGGGCAAGGATTATATCTTCGACATTGACCGTTTTACATCGTCGGAGGGAGATACCGGTCCATACATCCTTTATACGATCGTGCGGATCAAGTCGATTCTCTCAAAATATGCAGAAAATGGCGGCAATGTGCAGGCAGTGCAAAACGACATCAAAGCGCCTGTCAACGACAGCGAAAAGCAGCTGATGATGGCGCTTGCAAAATACAATGCAAGTGTCGAGGCGGCGTGCGAGGAGTATGCACCGCACAAGATCTGCGCCTATATCTACGATCTCGCCAACGCGTTTAATCACTTCTATCACGAGACAAAGATTATAGCGGAGGAGGATGAGGCGAAGAAAGCAGGCTGGATCGCGCTTCTTGCCCTCACCAGGGACGTGCTCGAGACATCCATTGATCTGCTTGGTTTTTCGGCGCCGGAGAGGATGTAGGTTTTAAGAGAAAACTCAGCGGGAGCTGGGTTTTCTTTTGCACATTATGCACAAAACAAATGTGTAGATTCAAGCATTTCGGATAATATAGAAAAGCAAAAGTGTACAAATGTAACAAAATTGTGCTCGGATAGATAGAAAAATAGTGAGAATTGTGTACGTAGGACAAACTTTATGTTAAAATATTGTAGTGTTTTAATATATTAGCGAGAGAGGATGTGTACATAATGTACGGAAATCAGAGAGGGCTGATTTTTACCAATGAGAAATGTATCGGGTGCAATAAATGCATCTCAGCGTGTCCGGTGATCGTCGCAAACAGGGCTGTCAAGTCGGAAGAAGGGTTTCAGCGAATCGAGGTAGATGGTGAGAAATGCATCGCGTGCGGAGCCTGCTTCGATGCGTGTGAACACAATGCGAGAGAGTATGTGGATGACACGGAAGCGTTTTTTGAAGCGCTTTCAAGAGGAGAGAAAATATCAGTTTTGTGGGCTCCGGCATTTGCGGCAAACTATCCAAATGAGTACAGGCAGATACTTGGCGGATTAAAAAAGCTCGGTGTAAACCGTATCATAAGTGTAAGCTTCGGGGCGGATATCACGACGTGGGGATATATCAAATACATCACAGAGCACAATTTTCAGGGAGGGATCTCCCAGCCATGCCCGGCAGTTGTCAATTACATTGAACATTACATACCAGAACTGATTCCAAAGCTTGTGCCGGTACAGAGTCCGCTTATGTGCGCGGCAATCTATGCGAAAAAGTATCTGAATATCACAGACAAGCTTGCCTTTATCAGTCCGTGCATCGCCAAGAAGGACGAGATCGACGATCCCAAAAACAAAGGCTATGTGAGCTATAACGTGACATTTGACCATCTGGCAAAGTACGCTAAACAGCATAGTATCAAGGCAGATCCGGCACCAAATGAGATTGAGTATGGTTTGGGTTCGATCTATCCCATGCCCGGCGGGTTGAAGGAGAACGTTTACTGGTTCTGCGGCGAGGAAGTGTTTATACGCCAGATCGAGGGAGAAAAACATGCGTATCATTTCCTTGAGGATTACAAGGAGAGAGTGCTCGGGGGCAGGCGGCTTCCGTTTATGGTCGATGCGCTCAACTGTGCGCAGGGCTGCATTTACGGCACAGGCGTGGAGGAGGAAAAGACGAAGACGGACGATATTCTCTACGAGCTTCAGGCGATCAGGGAAGCGAGCAAATCAAACAGAAGGAGCAGCGCATGGGCGAGGAAGGCGACGCCTGCACAGAGGCTGAGAAGTCTCAACAAGCAGTTTGCGCGCCTTAATCTCAACGACTTTATGCGCGAGTATACAGATAAATCAAGAGGAAATGAAATACAGAAACCAAGTCTGGCTGAACTGAATGACATTTTCACAGATATGAATAAGACAAATACGGTGCAGCAGCATATCAACTGCAGCGCCTGCGGCTATGATACCTGTGTGGCGATGGCAACGGCGATCTACAATGGCTGTAACGGCAAGGACAGCTGTGTTCATTACATTAAAAATATGGCGGAGGAAGAGAAGGAACACATACAGGAAATTTCGTTTGAAGTGGAAGCCAAGAATGCGGAGATGGCAAAGAAGAACGAGCAGATCAGCGAGATGGTATCGGAGGCAAACGGTGAGTTCACGACACTGAACGCGTCGATTGACGAGATGATAGACGGTAACAACAACAATGCGGAGGAAAGTACGAATATCAGCATGGCGATGGTGGATGTCGTCGATTTCTGCGATGAGATGAAGAAGTCCTTCGGCGAGATCCATGAACTGTTGGAACAGCTTGGCGGAAATAATGAGAATATCACAAAGGTGGCAGCCAAGACAAATCTGTTGTCGCTCAATGCTTCCATAGAGGCGGCGAGGGCCGGGGAAGTCGGAAAAGGCTTTGCGGTCGTGGCGCAGGAGATCAAGACGCTGAGTGATGTCAGCAGGGGGGCGGCCGACGACAGCAGCAAGAATAAGGATCAGATCGTGGCTGCGATGACAAGGCTGATGGAGAGCTCGGAAAATCTGATGAAGGTTGTCGACAATGTGAATGAGCGGATAACGAACCTGGCGGCGAGTACGGAGGAGATCGCAGCATCCGCTGCGATGATCGGGCAGGTTGCGTCGGAGCTTCACAGCAAATTTGACAGAATCAGTGCGCTCTGACAGGGTTGACGGGATGCAGATAAATGGTGTAAAGTCTTATTGATATTTTAGGCTTTGCACCTTTTTGCATTGGAAACTGCCCATATAGATTTCTCATCCATATCGGTCGGCAGCCGTCGTATGATTCCCACTACTTTAGCGTGGGTATGAAAAGTAACCGTGAATGTTACTATTTTCCTGAACGATCGAACATTATTGACATAAAAATACATATGTGCGTATAATAATCTTGGAGCAGTTTATTTTTTGCGTTAGGGGCTGGCGAAAACAGACAAATTATGTGGCAGGAATACTTTTTCACAGTTTCTTGACAGAACGGAGATAAGAAATGAGGAAAAAGCCAAAAGAGCAGAGAGCAGAAGGCGGAATATCGCTGCTGCTGTCTATCATAATCGTTTTTTGTATACTGGGTGCTGTTGTGTTTTCCGTCGCGCGGAAGATATCGACGGAGATGGAGGCATCAGCAATCCAGAATCTCAGTGAAAGTCTTGATTTGATTGAGAGTACGATTGAGGCAGTACTCAATAATGAAGCAGAGTTTCAGTGGCTGATGGCGCAGGAGATTGCTCTGGCGCCAGAGCCTCTGGAATATGTCCGGACCTATTCAAAGAATGGGATAATGGCCAAAATCTCGCTGATTTGTGAGGGGGAAACAGAGGGAGTGTCCAATACAGGCGAGGTCTTTTCAGAGGAGGGACTGGACTTCTCAGCGGGAGGGACAGTGGGCGGACTGGCGGTTTCCGAGTCCTATGTGAATTATATGGGGACATGGGCATATACAATGAAATGCCCTGTCGAGCGTGGCGGAGAGGAAATTGCGTCACTCTATATCGAGTATGTCTATGACTCCCTGGACCAGTCCCTGCCAAACGGATTTTACAACAAGCGGGCGATGCTCTATATCATGGATGCGCAGAGTGAGCGGCTGATACTCAAACCGAAGGGAATGGGGGAGCGCAGCGCTGGGCATCTGAATCTGGAAGACTTTTTCCGGGCAAATGACATTCTGGACGAGATGCTTTTGGAGGAGGTTCTTGCGAGTGTCAAGGGTGGGAAGAACATCATGTTTAACCACGAAATCCGCGGAAAAAAGTCTCTGATCTACATGTGGGCGGTGAATAATGGTTCCCTGTATCTGATTGGCTATGTGCCGATCGAGGCAATCCAGCAGGAAGGGGATACGGTAAACCAGAATATTTTTATTGTTGTCGCGGTGATGCTGGTTGCTTTTTTCCTGTGCTGTGCGATCTATTATCTGAATCAGAGACAGCAGATCAGGCTCAGAAAGGAGCGGGAGAAGGAACGGGAATTATATAACAGGCAGCTGGCGGAGGCACTGCAGGCGGCGCAGATTGCGAGCAATTCCAAGACCATGTTCCTCTCGAATATGTCACACGATATCCGCACGCCGATGAATGCGGTGATCGGTTTCACGACACTGCTTGCAAAGGATGCGGACAATCCGGAGAAAGTGCGGGAGTACACGAAGAAGATTATGGCGTCCGGGCAGCATTTGCTCAGCCTGATCAATGATATTCTGGATGTCTCAAAGATTGAGAGCGGTAAGGTTGTGCTCACGGTTGAGGAGTTTACCTTGAATGACCTGGTGTCCTCTGTGGATGCGATAATCCGCCCGATGGCAGCGGCGAAGCAGCAGAAATTTCATGTAGAGGTGATCAATGTGGCGCACGAGTATCTGCTGGGGGATGAGACAAGAATCAATCAGATTCTGATTAATCTGTTATCCAATGCTGTAAAGTACACGCAGGAGGCGGGAAATATCTGGTTCCGCATCGTCGGCATGAAGCAGCGCAGCCCCCAGTTTGAGCGAATCCGGATAGAGGTGCAGGATGACGGGTACGGGATGACGCCGGAGTATCTCAAAGTGGTGTTTGACGCGTTTACAAGGGCGGAGAACAGTACGACGAACAAGGTGCAGGGCACGGGGCTTGGCATGGCGATCACCAAGAATATCGTGGAGCTGATGGGCGGAACGATCAGTGTGTCGAGCGAAGTAAACAAAGGGACAATTTTTCAGGTTGAACTGGAGCTGCGGATACCAGAGGAGCATGCATATAAAAAATTCTGGGAGGAGAGCGGAATCACGCGGATCCTTGCAGTGGATGGGGAGCAGGAGGTCTGTGCGAATATCCGGATGCTGATGAAAGACTCTGGTGCTGCGGCGGACACTGTCTCGAATGCGGAAGATGCGATACAGATACTGCGTCAGGATCAGGCAAAGAGGGATTGTTATCAGCTGCTTCTGATTGACTGGAATGTAGTCGAGACAGAGGGAATCCAGAAAATAAAGGAGCTGCGGGAGTTGTTGACGGATACAGTGATCCTTCTGTTTCTGGCAGACTACGATGCGGCGGGAACAGATGAAGCTTTGCAGCTGCAGAACACGGGAATGCTGGCAAAACCATTTTTGCTGACCGCGTTTCAGGAGAAGATTAAGGAGATGAGAGCGGGCCAGGGCGGGACCGACACCGCGGGAACGGCGGATACCAACAACCTGGAAGGCTTGCATTTTCTGGCGGCAGAGGATAATGAGATCAATGCCGAGATACTGAAGGAAATCCTGTCGATGGAGGGAGCGGACTGTGAGGTTGTCGAACACGGACAGATGGCCTTGGAGCGCTTTGCGCAAGCCGGCGAAGGTGAGTTTGATGCAATTTTAATGGATGTACAGATGCCAGTCATGAACGGTTATGACGCGACGAAGGCAATCAGGGCGCTGCCGCGCGCTGACGCAGCGACGATACCGATTATCGCCATGACGGCAAACGCATTTGCGGAGGATGAAAAGGAGGCGCTGGATGCCGGCATGAATGTTCATCTGGCAAAACCGATTGATGTGGATCTGTTAAAGAAAGTGGTAATGCAGTATGTATTGAGAAAGGAATAAGAAATTGGAGATGAGAAGACAATTCAGGAGAATGGCGGGACTCTGTCTGGCAGGAATGACAGTGCTGGCGCTCACCGCATGCGGCGGAAACAAGTCGGACGGCAGACTGACTACATTTGAGGAGGAAGAGGAGCGGACTGTGACACTGTTCAGCCCGATGGAGAAGACGATGCCCGATGCGGACAATGTGGCGAGAAGCGCGTCGGAGAAGACTGTCACCATGGCGGAGGAAAGGCTGGGAGTGACGGTGAATTACATCACGTACACAGCGGAGGACTATCAGGATAAAACGTACGATGACGTAGCGCTTGACAGGGCGCGCAATGATATGGATGACCTGTATCTGCTGAATCCAGACACGATTCAGATGCTTGCCGCGGAGGGGAAGCTGATGGATCTGTCGGGGTTAGACAGCGCAGAAAACCTGCGGGATGTGGTAAAGGCGGCTAACGTCGTGGACGGAAAGCTGGTGGCGATTCCGCAGGAGGTTGTGGCCTATGGACTGTTTGTCAATAAGGATCTGTTTGACCAGTATCAGCTGGAACTGCCGGAGACACCGGAGGATTTTCTGGAATGCTGCAGAGTATTTAAGGAAAATGGGATAGAGACGCCGGTCGGTGCAAATCGGTGGTGGCTGGAGACATTTGTGCTCGCACAGGCGTATGCGGATTTGTACAACGGCGGGAATACAGAGGCTGAAATTGCTGCACTCAACAGCGGGGAAGCCAAATACAGTGACTACATGCGTCCGGGCTTCGAGTTTCTAAAGGAGCTGATCGATCTGGGATATATCGACGCAGAGAAGGCGTACGTCAGTGAAGCGATTGAGGGGGAAGGCGCTGATTTTCTGGCGCAGAAGACGCCGATTGTCATGGCGTACTGGAGTGCGGCAAACTCCGAGACCGCCTATGGAAAGCCGGATTTTAACATGCTTGTCATCGGATTTCCAACCAGCCGGGGACAGATGCCGGTTATGCCCATGACAGGGATTGCAGTCGGAGCAAATGCAAAGCACGCAGAGGATGCGCTGCAGACTCTGGACATCATGGTTTCCGACGAGGCGCTGCAGGTTTACGCGGAGACGAACAAGGTGATTTCCCCGTCAAAGAATGTCGAGGTTGCGTGTATTCCGGCGCTGAAGCCGCTCAACGACAGAATCAACGAGAACGTCTTTGTCCTTGGCTCCAACGCGTCAATGAAGGTCGAACAGTGGGGAAACACCTGTATCATTGTGCGTAAGCTGTTAAGCGGCGCAACAGTAGACGAGTGCATGGCGGAATTTGATAAGCTTCAGGAGGCATCGCTGACGCATTGATTCATCATCACTGGTTCGCTTGACGCAGACCTTTACTTTCAGTGTGATAGAGTGTATAATCATGAGGAATGCATAAAATAAATCAAAGAAAGAGAGACAATAGCATGAACGACAAAATACCGTACAAAATTTATCTGGAAGAGAGTGAGATGCCCAGACAGTGGTACAACGTGAGGGCAGATATGAAAAATAAGCCCGCTCCGATCTTAAATCCGGCGACCATGAAGCCGGTCACGGTGGAGGAGCTGACACCGATTTTCTGTGAGGAGCTTGCAAAGCAGGAGCTGGACGATACGACGCCGTATTTTGACATACCGCGGGAGATACGCGACTTTTACAAGATGTACCGCCCGTCCCCGCTCACGCGGGCTTATTGTCTGGAGAAGAAGCTGGACACACCGGCGCATATCTACTATAAATTCGAGGGAAACAATACATCGGGGAGCCACAAACTCAACTCGGCGATCGCACAGGCCTACTATGCGAAGCAGCAGGGGCTTAAGGGTGTGACCACGGAGACCGGCGCAGGGCAGTGGGGAACAGCCCTGTCGATGGCGTGTTCTTATTTTGACCTGGACTGTCAGGTGTATATGGTTAAGGTTTCTTATGAGCAGAAGCCTTTCCGACGTGAAGTGATGCGTACTTACGGGGCGAAGGTGACGCCATCGCCGTCCATGCTCACAAATGTCGGCAGAAAGATCAACGAGGAGTTTCCGGGAACGACAGGAAGTCTTGGCTGTGCGATTTCCGAGGCGGTCGAGGCTGCCACGACACAGGAAGGATACCGTTATGTGCTGGGTTCGGTGTTGTCACAGGTGCTGCTGCACCAGACGATCATCGGGCTGGAGACAAAGTCTGCGCTGGATAAATATGGGATCAAAGCGGACATGATCATCGGCTGTGCGGGCGGTGGGTCCAATCTGGGCGGACTGATCTCTCCGTTTGTCGGGGAGATACTCAGGGGCGAAGCTGACTATGAGGTCATCGCGGTAGAACCGGCTTCCTGTCCGAGCCTTACAAGGGGCGTGTACGCATACGACTATTGCGATACAGGAAAAATCTGCCCGCTGGCGAAGATGTACACGCTCGGAAGCGGTTTTATCCCGTCGGCAAACCATGCGGGAGGACTTCGCTACCATGGTATGAGTTCGATCGTGTCACAGCTGTACGATGACGGTATTATATCGGCAAGGAGCGTGGAGCAGACAGCGGTATTCCAGGCAGCGCAGACGTTTGCGAGAGTGGAAGGCATTCTGCCGGCACCGGAGAGCAGCCATGCGATCAGGGTGGCGATTGATGAGGCGTTAAAGTGCAAGGAGACCGGAGAGGAGAAGAATATCGTATTTGGACTTACAGGAACAGGATATTTTGACATGGTTGCATATCAGAAATTCAACGATGGGGAGATGACAGACTACATTCCCACAGACGAGGAACTTGCAAAGAGTCTTGCGTCATTGCCGAAAGTGAACGCATGAATCATAAATAATGACAGAAACCGAGCAGGGGAAATTCCCCTGCCCGATTTTCCTGACCAGGAACTGTTCAGAGGCAGCATGTACAATTGGAGCGATGAACAGAGCAGGAGACGTTGGGCACAAAAAAATAGCGAAGGGGGGATTCGAACCCTCGACACCGCGGGTATGAACCGCGTGCTCTAGCCAACTGAGCTACTTCGCCATAAAATAAACATAATTAAGAATAAAAATGGGGCCTACAGGGCTCGAACCTGTGACCCTCTGCTTGTAAGGCAGATGCTCTCCCAGCTGAGCTAAGACCCCATCCAACTGACTTCTTTACTATACTAATTTTTGCTTTATTTGTCAATACTTTTTTATGAAAAAAAGATGTAAAGGTCTTTTTTATATTGTCACAATATGGTAAACTTACAATAACTCTGGAATACCGAAGGGATTTGTTTGAATGAGAGTAATCGTACATGATCTTCAGGAAAAATCGTGGCAGAAGCTTGGGATGAAGCTTCAGGAGAAGGATATTGTCATAAGTGAAGACAGAAATTATGTGGATGGAGATATCGGGGGACTGATGGGGAGCTGCTCCCAGCTGGTGCTGATCAGCCGCTGCGTCTATGGAGGATTCAGCCCGTTTGTCCAGGGGGTGCTGGAAAGGTACAGGAAGTACTTTGGACCATCTATGGAGCTGCGGCACGGGCAGACACATTATGAGGTGAAAACGGCGAATAAAAATACATTTGGCATGGTGTGCTGTTTTTATGGAGACAATATTACACCGAGGGAAGAGCAGTCGGCGCGGATCCTGTCGGTGTCAGACGGCATATCGCTGCAGGCAAGGGGAGTTAAGATTGCATTTTATGATACAATAGATAAGCTAAGGCAGCTCAATGGCATCATTGTGTAGAATGGTGTGATACCGGGCAGATTTAGGGGGACAATCAGGATGATTCTGTTTTTGGATGGTGGTTATACACTGGCAGACGGCAGTATGCCATGCGCAGAAAGTATACGGGAGTACACACCGGAGGAGGAGCTTGTATCGGTGAGAATCGAAGAGCATATGGATTGGGACCGTGTATATCGATATCTTGAAGATGCACATGCGATCGTGTTGGCGGCGGACGTCTATCTGGACAGTGTGTCTGCAAATGTACTAAAGTTTCTCGAGAAAGTTGAGCAGGCAGTGATTGACGGTGAGAGCATCGGCGGAAAGTTTTATGTGATTCTCTACACAGAGCTGTACGAGGGTGAGCAGACCAGTGTGGCAATGGAGGTTTTGAAGAATTTCTGTATCCATGCCAACATTACATGGGGAAGAGGTTTGGGGATCGGAGGCAACAAAGTGGAGACATTTTTCCGCAGGAGAAGTCTCTGGAGACTGCTTCACAGGAGTGCGGCGGATTTCAGGCTGAGATCCCTGCGTGAGCAGGCGCTGTTCATCAGGGAAAAGATACAGGGAACAGATGCATACATCAAACCGGAGGAGGTGTCAAGAAAGGAATATATTCGCAAAATGAACCAGGAAATGAAAAAAAGTAATCGCGTAAAAATCGCTCAAAATTTTTGAAATCGCAAAAAATCACATAAAAATTTCAGCTCTTTCAACAAGAAAGAACAGCCATTTTTAAGGTATTTGAGCGGATTTTGAGGTATTTTGACGGATGCTGTATTTAAAACGCAAAAAGTGCGATAAGTAACTGTTGCAAGATAAATTGACAATCTTATATAATGGACATTGCCAAATCCTGCTAGAATTTGTAAGTATACGTAAATTGGGAGCAACGTTTATAAATTCTTTGGCCAAATTATGATTGGGAGACGTGATTATGGTGGCATTTGGCAGTCAAAGATGAGAATGGAGGACAATTTTATGGAACAGTTAAATGTAATGACACAGCAGGATAATGAGAAGATTTTCAGAATTCTCAGCGATTTGTTGACGAAGGACAAGGAATTTCAGATTATGATCACCGTTCCAGCAGGTTCTAAACTCACGGGCAGTGATAACAGTCTGATAGGAAAAAGGGCGGACAGCAGGCCGGAATCCAATTCCTTGGAAAATGTACATGATCTTGAAAAAGATGTGACAGACATGATACATGAGATCGGTGTACCCGCTCATATCAAGGGGTATCAGTACCTTCGTGAGGCGATCATGATGTCGGTGGAGGATATCGAGATGTTAAACTCGATCACAAAGATTCTTTATCCGTCTATCGCCAAGAAGTACCAGACAACACCGAGCCGCGTTGAGCGTGCCATAAGGCATGCGATTGAAGTAGCGTGGAGCAGAGGAAAGATGGAGACGCTTGATTCACTCTTCGGATATACGATCAATATCGGAAAAGGCAAGCCAACCAATTCTGAGTTCATAGCTTTGATAGCCGATAAAATAAGACTTCATTACAGAGCATAATAGGGAGCAGAATCAGACAAATTCCTTTACATTCCTGCCGCGGATGGTGTATAATAATTTTGTTATGAAAATAATGGGAAGTTTTCATGGTAAGATAGCCATGCAGCCTGAAAAGATTCGGGTGTCGCATCATGAGAAATTATTACGATAGCGAAAACGCAGGAAGTTTGCAACACTGGATATTGGTGTGGAAAGGGATTTGATTGTATGAAAAATATTTTATTTGTGGCTTCAGAGGGTGTACCATTTATTAAAACGGGAGGACTTGCAGATGTGGTAGGTTCGCTCCCGAAGTATTACGATAAGAGATATTTTGATGCAAGGGTGATCTTGCCCAAATACATGTGCATGTCTGACCATATGAAATCACTGATGCAGTACAGAACGCATTTTTACATGGATTATATGGGACAGAGCGAGTATGTGGGAGTGCTCGAGGCACAGTACGATGGTATCACATATTACTTCATTGACAACGAAAAGATGTTTGGAGGCTTTAAGCCTTACAGCGATGATCATATCGGTGAGATTACAAAATTTGTATTCTTCTCAAAGGCGGCATTGTCGATTCTGCCAGTTGTAGGTTTCAGACCGGACATTGTGCATTGTCATGACTGGCAGACGGCAATCATACCAGTATATTTAAAGGAGAGATTTGCAAAAGGCGAGTTTTACCAGGGAATTAAGTCGATCATGACCATTCACAATCTCAAGTTCCAGGGCATTTATGATATCAAGACTGTTCAGAATATCACAGGTCTTGATGGTTCTTATTTTGCGCCTGACAAGTTGGGATATTTTAAGGATGGCAATCTGTTAAAGGGCGGACTTACTTATGCCGATGCGATCACGACAGTGAGTGCGACTTACGCGGAGGAGATCAAGACAGACTTCTATGGAGAGAAGCTCAACGGACTGCTGACAGCGAGAACCCATGACCTGAGGGGAATCGTGAACGGTATTGATTACGACGAATACAATCCGGATACGGATCAGTTTATTGTAGCGCACTATAATGCATCGAACTTTAGAAAAGAAAAGATCAAAAATAAGCGGGATCTGCAGAAGCAGCTTGGCTTGCAGGAGAACGACAAGAAGATGATGATCGGCATCGTGTCGAGGCTTACTGACCAGAAGGGTATGGATCTCGTCGCATATATTATGGACGAAATGTGCAGCAAGGACGATGTGCAGCTTGTAGTGCTCGGCACAGGTGAGGAGCGTTACGAGAACATGTTCCGCCATTTCGACTGGAAATACCATGGAAAGGTTTCTGCGAATATCTACTATTCAGAAGAGCTTTCACACAGAATTTACGCGGCGTGTGATGCGTTCCTGATGCCGTCGCTGTTTGAGCCCTGCGGACTGAGCCAGCTGATGTCGCTGCGCTACGGTACAGTTCCTATCGTGCGTGAGACGGGTGGACTGAAAGATACAGTAGAGCCGTACAATGAGTACGAAAACAAGGGTACAGGATTCAGCTTTACCAATTACAATGCGCATGAGATGCTCAACACGATTCGCTATGCTGAGCAGGTGTACTATGATAAAAAGCGTGATTGGAACAAGATTGTGGATAGGGCTATGGCTGCGGATTATTCGTGGGCAGTGTCTGCGAGCAAGTATCAGGAGATGTATGATTGGATGATAGGAAACTAAGTGCGACTAAGGCTGCGAAGGACGCAGCCTAAGTCTTACTAAGTTTCCGGAAAGAACGCAGGGGCGGCGTTCTTTCGGTTTGCTGGCAGGAATTAGGGCTGTGAAGGGCGCAGCCTTAGTCTTGTCAGGTTTTTGGAAAGAATGCGAGGGCGGCGTTCTTTCGGGGGGCTTGAAATGAAGAGTAGAGAAGAAAGAACGCATGAGTGCGTTCTTTCTCTGTGTTAGGAGCGGGGATTGAGATGGCATTTGATGGGGTGACGATCGCGGGGATCGTCAGTGAATTGAAAGGAAAATTGGTTGGGAACAGGATTTATAAGATTGCGCAGCCGGAGAAGGATGAGCTGATTCTGACGGTGAAGGGGAGCTGCGGACAGGTGCGGATGCTGATGTCGGCGGACGCTTCGCTTCCGCTGCTGTATTTGACGGAGAAAAACAAAACGAGTCCTATGACAGCACCGAACTTTTGTATGCTTCTGCGCAAGCATCTGCAGAATGCGCGCATTGTGTCGGTGACGCAGCCGGGACTGGAGCGCATTGTGCGTTTTGAGTTGGAGCATTTGAATGAGCTAGGGGACTTGTGCAGGAAATATTTGATTATAGAGCTGATGGGAAAACACAGCAATATTATATTCTGTGATGATGAGGATAGGATTATCGACAGCATCAAACATATTTCGGGTATGGTCAGCTCGGTCAGGGAGGTTTTGCCGGGGCGCGCGTATTTTATCCCCAGGACACAGGATAAGGCGGAGCTGCTGGAGTGTTCTGCAGATGAGATGGCAGCAGTGCTGAAGGAGAAGAGTCTGCCGGTCTATAAGGCAGTCTATACGGGCTTTACCGGAATATCGCCCTGTATTGCCCAGGAGTTGTGTTACAGGGCGGGGATAGATGCAGACCTGCCTTCTTCGGAGCTGGAAGCAGTTGCGCTTGACCGGATTGTATCGGAGATCGGCGCATTGGCGGACAGCGTGAAAAAGGAAGAATTTTGTTTTAATGTGGTGTATGAGAATAATCAGCCAGTTGAGTATGCGGCCGTAAGGCTGGGTTCTTACGCGCGGGAGCAGAGCAGGGATTTTGCAAGTATCTCGGCTCTGCTGGAATATTATTATGCGGAGAAAAACGTGATTACGCGTATCCGGCAGCGTTCTGTGGACCTGCGCAAGATTGTGCAGACCGCGCTGGAGCGGAATGTCAAGAAATATGACCTGCAGGTGAAGCAGCTTCAGGATACTGACAAGCGGGAAAAATACAGGGTATACGGTGAACTGCTCAACGCGTATGGCTATGGAGTGGAGACGGGGGCAAAGTCGATGGAAGCCCTGAACTATTATGACAATCAGATGATAACGATCCCTCTTGATCCGACGCTTTCTGCAGGAGAGAATGCAAAGAAGTATTTTGACAAATACCAGAAGTTAAAGCGCACCTGCGAGGCACTTACAACGCTCACGAAAGAGACGAAGGAGGAAATCGATCATCTAAAGTCTGTCAGCACATCACTCGACATTGCTCTGAAGGAGGAAGATCTGGTGCAGATCAAGGAGGAACTCATTGAGAGCGGCTACATCAGGCGAAAGGGCAATGCAAAGCGCGAGAAGATCACGAGCAGGCCGTTTCACTATGTCAGCAGTGATGGATATCACATCTATGTCGGCAAGAATAATTACCAGAACGAGGAGCTCACTTTTAAGTTTGCGACGGGAAATGACTGGTGGTTCCACACGAAAGGGATACCAGGTTCCCATGTGGTAGTCAAGGCGAACGGCGACGAGCTTCCCGACAGGGTATTTGAGGAAGCGGGAAAGCTTGCGGCACACTATTCCCAGGCGAGAGGGCAGGAGAAGGTGGAGATCGACTACACACAGAAGAAGAATGTCAAGAAACCGAATGGCTCCAAGCCGGGGTTTGTGGTGTATTATACCAACTATTCGCTTGTGATTGACTCGGATATTTCGGGTATTGAGCAGATTGAGGAGGATAGAGTAAAGTAGAATTTGTGGGAGTTGACATGAATCCATTGATCTGTTTTCGTTCATAGAAAGGATTGCGAAAACAGATTAATGGATTCATGTTTGAAAAATGATC
Source organism: uncultured Lachnospiraceae bacterium (assembly GCA_947177165.1). Lineage (GTDB taxonomy): Bacteria > Bacillota > Clostridia > Lachnospirales > Lachnospiraceae > COE1. Next base: position 74,698 of record CAMWTP010000012.1, on the reverse strand, counting down.
TACGATTGGTATTTGGTTCAAAATTAAGTGAAGCTGGGTCTATGAAGATTGTCAGCAGATTGATGGGATATCGGTGTGACAGATTTTGAGGAAATATAGCAGAGCGCAGATGGATAGGAGGCAGGTTGATGGCGGAAAAGACAAAAAGACTTCCTATGGGGATTGAAAATTTTCAGAGGATACACAAGGAAGATTTTATACAGAAAGTATGGAAATGAAAAAGGAGATTCAAATGGGCAATCATAATGACAAGGTACTTAATCAAAATCTGAATGACAAAGCACCGGATCAGCAGCTTCTGATCGCGCAGCTATTGTTTACGGAAAAACCGCAGCAGGCGCCACCCGAAAAGCTACAGGCGGCGCTGGAAAAGTTTGTGGGCGCGGTGAATAATATCAGCGAGAATCCCGAACAGCCGTCGTATGCAGTGGAGAAGTTTAAGGCGGAATTTAAAGATTCCATGCCCATACCAGTGCTTGCAAGCTTTGTGGGCCCATATGATTTTTCGGCTGAGCCTGATGAATTAAAGAGCAGCCAGTTCTGGGACGTGAAAAATGGTACGGAGCTTATGAACGCATGCAAATATTCCGTCAGTGCGTTTAGTATGCTGTCCGGGGGGCTTCATTATAAGCAGCAGGCAGAGCTTTTTCTGACGCAGATCGAGGCGGCTCTCGAGTGCTATCCGGACTGTAAGGCGATCTATGTTCCTCACAGCGGAAAATTGACGCTGCCGTCGTATTTTTATGAGGGCAGACAGTATGGTATGACGCAGAATTTTATCCGCACGGCAGTCAATGCGCGTTTTTTCCGTATCAGCAATTCTGAGGACATGGTGGTGGACACGCTGGGGTTTTACGCGTTTGGCGCTGCCGATGTGCAGGTGCATTTTCACGGAATGGAGCCCGGACATGTTGTGGAGTATGTCTATAATATTGCGAATTACCTATTCCAGAGTGAGTTTGCTGTAAAGAGCGGGGATACGCTTGATGGCATTGACGGGGATGGCCGGATACAGCCCTATATTGAGTGGCACGCGCAGTACGAGGATGCGCTGATCCAGCCTGTGCGGACAGTGTTGGACATCAATTGTGGAAAATTTGCGGCGGGAACGCGGGAAGATGTATGGTCGGAATTTATGAATCCGTTTGGTCTGGGTGAAAAGACTGACCGCTCAAGATAAAGTGACGAACGCAGCTGAGAAAGCGTGGAGGCTAGAAAGTAAGTAGGATCAAAAATTCTTGCCATATTCCGCAACTAAGTGTATGATAAAAAAGGAGTCGAAACGTTAGAAACGACTTACTTTACTAGGAGATATCTTTTATGGGAAAAAATATGTTAGAATACAATTTGATGCGCAGGAAGGTTTCCAGGAATCCGTTTCAGGTGGAAGTCGAGGAAAAGCTGGGCAGAAATGATGACTGCTGGTGCGGCAGCGGGAAAAAGTACAAGAAGTGCCACTGCGCTTTTGATGAAAAGCTTGATGATTACAGGCGCAGGGGAGTTTTGGTGCCGCCGAGACGCATTATCAAAAATCCAGACCAGATACAGGGAATCCGCGAGAGCGCCAGGGTCAATATCGCAATACTGGATTATCTGGATGAACATATTGAGGAAGGAATCTCCACACAGGAGATCGACAACTGGGTGAGCAGTATTACTAAGAAATACAATGCGGTCGCAGCGCCGCTCAACTACGAAGGTTTCCCAAAGAGCGTGTGCACCTCGGTCAATGATGTGGTCTGCCATGGTATTCCGTCCAAAAATGAAATTTTAAAGGACGGCGATATCGTCAATGTGGACGTGTCCACGATTTACAAGGGCTATTTCTCGGACTCTTCCAGAATGTACTGCATTGGAAATGTATCGGCGGAGAAAAAACGCCTGGTAGATATCACGAAACAGAGTCTTGAGGTTGGTCTGCAGTATGTGCAGCCGTGGAGAAAGATTGGGGACATGGGCGCTGCAATCCACGAGTTTGCCATGCAGAATGGTTATTCTGTTGTCAGGGAAATCGGCGGACATGGCGTTGGTCTTGAATTTCATGAGGACCCGTGGGTGAGTTATGTATGCCCGAAGGACACAGGAATGCTGATGGTTCCCGGAATGATCTTTACGATAGAGCCCATGATCAATATGGGAAAAGAGGACATCTATATATCGGATGATGACGGGTGGACGGTTCACACAGAGGATGGATTGCCCTCCGCGCAGTGGGAGATTCAGGTGCTTGTCACAGAGGATGGGTACGAGATTATTTCATATTGAGATTGGGGCGAAAAATGGCATGGCAGGAAATACATGTCATTTTTTGATGCACAGCCCCATGCAGAGGAAATACGCCGCTAAGGGGCTTTTTCTCTATTCAGCTGTACAGAGGCGCATAAAGGTTACAATTCACACCCACGCCAGTTTTTATCAGCTTATACGTTATTGAGGTGTGAATTATAACAGATTTTGCACACAAAATGCTAAAGGGCAAGCATTTTGGCGCATGATTCCCGCTACTTTGGTGTGGGTGTGAAAAGTAACGCATAAAGAATCATGTATGGCGGCTGCTGATTTACAAGGTTGACAGGATGCGGAAAATAGTGTAGTATTAGAATAGATGTTCACAAAACAAATATTCGAGCAATAAGAACAAGGAAAATAGCGATGTTCCGAAAAAAGGATTTTATACTGATCGCAATCATTGTTGTGATCGCGGCAGTGTCAGCTCTGCTGATTCTGTTCGTACAGAGAGAGGCCGGAGCCACAGTACGCATTACAATAGACGGGGTGTTCTATGGAGAATACAGCCTGTCGGAGGAACAGTCCATCTCAATTGATGAAGGATTAGGGCATAACAGGCTTGTGATCGAAGAAGGCAGTGCGTATATGGCTGATGCAGATTGTCCGGACAAGTACTGCATGGACTATAAGCCAATCTCAAGGGGCGGCGAGACGATTATCTGTCTGCCGCACAAGCTTGTGGTGGAGGTGACAGGAACCCGGGACACACAGCAGCCGGATGTGATTGTTCCATAGCTTTGGGAGAATGGGTGGGGAAATACTATGACGACAAAGAGAGCAGCGTACTGTGCTGTGCTGACGGCACTGGCAATGATATTTGGATATGTGGAGGCACTGATACCGTTTGGTTTTGGCATACCGGGAGTGAAGCTTGGACTTGCCAACATCGTTATTGTTCTTGCTCTGTATATTCTTCCGGCATACCAGGCGTTTGTGATACAGCTGATGCGCATTGTGCTTGTGTCATTCCTTTTTGGCAATCTGTCCATGATGTTTTACAGTCTTGCAGGGGGAGTGCTGAGCTTTCTGGTAATGGTATTTCTGAAAAAAGGGAATATTTTTTCCATCACAGGCGTCAGTATCGCGGGCGGTGTAAGCCACAATGTCGGGCAGCTGACTGTGGCAGTGCTTGTGGTGCAGAATCTGAAAGTTGCATTCTATTTTCCGGCATTGATGATAGCAGGGCTTATCACAGGCTGTCTGATCGGGATACTGGCATATCGGATTAAACCCGTGTTGGATAAAGTGGTTTTATAAGATTTTGCGGGCAGACGGATCGGGAAGGGAGGATGTTATGGCAGGGGAAAAGCTGATTTTTCACATAGATGTCAACAGCGCCTTTTTGTCGTGGGAGGCGGTGGAGCGGTTAAAGCATCCGGAGCAGTTTCCGGAAATCACGGCAGATCTGCGCGACATTCCCTCAGCGGTGGGCGGGGACCGGTCAAAGCGGCATGGAATCATACTGGCAAAATCCATTCCGGCAAAAAAGTACAAGGTACAGACGGGAGAACCCATCACGGATGCGCTCAGGAAATGTCCAAACCTGGTGCTGGTGCCGTCGCGGCATGGGATATACAGGGAGTATTCGCAGGCATTTCTATCAGTTCTGGAACGGTATTCAGATACGATCGAACAGTGCAGTATCGACGAGTGTTTTGTCGATATGACAGGCACAGAGAAGCTTTTTGGGCCGCCTGTAGAGGCAGCTTCGCGCATCAAGGACGAGATTTATCGTGAGCTTGGTTTTACGGTGAATGTGGGGATATCCACGAACAAGCTGCTCGCGAAGATGGCAAGCGATTTCAGGAAGCCGAATCTCGTGCATACGCTTTTCCCGCATGAGATTCCGGATAAGATGTGGAAACTTCCGGTGGGAGAGCTGTTTCTGGTGGGGAAATCGACAGAGAGGACACTGCACACGCTTGGCATTCACACAATCGGGGAACTGGCACACACAGATCCGCAGATTCTGAGAGGGGCATTGAAGAAGCAGGGGGAAGCAATCTGGAAGTTTGCAAACGGCGAGGGCGCTTCGCTCATAGAGCCGGAGCCGGCCGACAACAAAAGTTATGGTAATGCCACCACGATCGCTTTTGATGTGACAGACGAATCTACGGCGAATATGGTGCTGATGTCACTTGCTGAGACGGTGGGAAGACGGCTTCGCAGTGATGCGGCAAAAGCAGAGGTCGTGACAGTCAATATCCGCTACAGCGATCTGTCGAGGGTGTCACATCAGTGTGAACTGCCGCACGCTACAAACATTACCAATGAGATCTATGGTATGGCATGCAGATTGTTTGAAGAGTTGTGGGATGGCAGACCAGTCAGGCTGCTGGGAATCCAGACCAGTCACATCAGACAGGAGAGCGATGGCAGACAATTGTCGCTCTTTGATGACGGGAGCTACGAGAAGCTCGAGAAGCTTGACAGGGCGATGGACAGCATCAGGGAGAAATACGGCTCTGATGCTGTCAAACGCGCGTCATTTTTGAGTAAGGGCAATTCGGGAAAGCCCCGGATTGACTCTGCTCCCGGAAAAGAGAAGCATTTTGGAAAGTAAAACCAGGCTAAGACTTAAGATAAGAAACAGTCCAGTTCCTTAGTCAATTTTATTCAAGGTAAAGTCGTCGATAGTACCCCATCCCGCAGCATTGCATTTGATGTGCACACCGATCGTGAGTGTGCCGTCAGTGACTTTTATCGCAGATATCGTAGGTTCCTGCCAGTTTGCGTAGCCCTGTGCGGTGAAAGCATCAGAGGATACAGTATCACCGAGCTTCGTGTAGAGCTCCATCTCAGCGTCCGCGTCAATATCTCCGCCCTGGAAATAAGCTTTCAACTCATAAGTGCCCGGCTCCAGGTCTGTAAGTTCCTGCTCGATGGAGAAGTCCATGTCAGACTCTGACCAGAAGTGGAAGGAATACTCGCCAGTGTGTGCGTCACCTTCTTTCTGCTGGAAATCTGTCGGATTCTTATCTCCCTCGTAGGTGACGTTCCACATGGAGGTATCGGAATCCTCAAAGCCTGGATTGGACACATAGTTGAGCATTTCCACGTTGACGGTGCAGCAGACCTCTGTCGGCTTGTCGGAAGTGGCGTTATCGTCAAGGATTCTGCCGTAGATCTCGTAGCTTCCAGCCTTGGAAGTGTCTATATTCAGCACCTGTTCCTCGTACCATTCAACAGGCATGGAGGTGTTCAGGGCGCGGTTGTTGTACACAACGTCCACCGTATCAGGCAGTTCTATTTCTGAGTCGATATTGCAGGCGACAGTTGGGGCATTGACCATATCGATCGCAGGTTCGGCATTGGTGCCATACTTCAGCCATTTATATGTATTCAAGGATTCCAGAGGCTTTCCGTCAGCGTCGAATAGCGCCTGATTGTCCCAGGAACAGCCGCCGTACCACTGTCCGGCATCTTCAGGATCGTATTCCGCGGCGTAGCTGCTTGCCCAGCCGGAGCCAAATTCTTCCCAGACAGGGCTGTTGTCAGCGTTTACATCACCGACAGTGATCCATGCGCCTTCCCAGTAGAATACGCCGAGGGCACCTGCTTCGCTGGCGGTGGCACAGACATCACGGAGTGCAGTTGACTGGCTCTGTACGGTAGCACCGTAGGCTTCGAGGAGATCCCCCTCATTGACGCTGTTGCCGAATCCATCCGTGTCTTCTGTAGTATAGCAGTAGGCAGTTTCGGCGATGAGTGTCTCCTTGCCATACTTGTCCTGTATATTTTTCATGACATTCTGGACATTTTCAAAGGTTCCATGCCAATAAGGATAATAGGACAGTGCGAAGATGTCATAGTCTACCTGAAAGGATGCGAGTTTGTACAGAATCGCATTGATTCCGTCATAATCGTTGGCATTGGTATAATGAAGTGCAACTTTGATTTCCTTACCGCAGCTCTCGGAAACTTCGCGGACAGCTTTGCTTCCTGCGCTCATGAGCTTTGCTACGTTGGGAATCTGGGTTTCGCCTGCCATGCCGTTGTTGGTCTCGTTTCCGACCTGAACCATGCAGACGTCGACACCGTTGTCCAACAGCTGTGTCAGGCTGTCCCTGGTAAACTCATACAGGGCATCTGATTTTTCTTCGAGGGACATGTCAACCCACGCCTTGGGGCACATTTGCTTTGCCGGATCTGCCCAGAAGTCGGAGTAGTGGAAGTCGATGCAGACTTTCATTCCGTTTTCTGTAGCGCGTTTTCCGAGTTCAATGGCTGTGGCGAGATCGTTGTTTCCGCCGCCGTATCCGTTGCCATTCTCATCGTAGGGATCGTTCCAGACGCGGATGCGCGCGTAGTTGACACCGGCTTCCGCCATTGTGGTAAATACATCCTGTTCTGTGCCGTCAGCATTGTAGTATTTTACACCGCTTTTTTCCTCGGCAAGGATGGAAGATACATCCATGCCTCTGATAAAGCTGTCGGAGATATCAGGTATTGGTTCCACGTATATGTCTGCATCCTCTGCAGCAGTGGGCAGCGGATACATGGCGTTTTGCGCCGGCTCGTCGCTGGCGGATGCGTTGTCGGAGCTCTCTGCTTCGGAGGAAGCAGTTTCGGAAGCCACAGTCTCTGCCTCTGCGGAAGCAGCGGTGGACGGCGGCTGTGATGATTCTGACGGTCCTGAACCGCAGCCTGCCAGGGGCAGTGTAGTCAGAGACATAGCCAATAGAAGTGCGATTATTTTTTTCCTTTTCATAGTTACCTCCCGTTTTGTTTTTTTGTGCGTGCCGGTGGGGAAAGTATCCCTGCCCGGCAGGATGTAATCATTATAACATATATTTTAATATTAAAATTAGCAAATTTATAAACAAAAGATGCAAAATCTTTCACAATTTAAGATTATGTGGTAGAATGTTGATAAAACAATAATCTTATGCACATGGGCACGTGAGAAATCAACAGTTGAGATTGTGTGCCCGGTGCAGAGAGCGGTGGAGAAGCACATTCTCGCGCGCAACTGAATGATCAATAATTAACTATAGGAAAGGAAGTATGATATGTATGAAAAAGAGTGCAGCAGTATTTTTTGCAACGGGGTTTGAGGAGGTTGAGGCATTGACAGTAGTCGATCTTCTGAGGCGTGCAGGGATTGAGACTGTCTGTGTGTCAATCGACAACAGCAAGACTGTGACGGGGAGTCATAACATAACAGTGGAAATGGATGCAGGGCTTGACCGGCTTGATTTTGGTCTGTTTGACATTGTAATCTGTCCGGGAGGGATGCCAGGCACGAAAAATCTCGAGGCATGCGAATGGCTGATCAAAAATATCAGGACATTTTACGAGAATGGCCATTACATCGCAGCAATCTGTGCAGCGCCGAGTATTTTTGCGCATATGGGACTTCTGCAGGGCAGAAGAGCCTGTATATATCCAGGTATGGAGGAGGAATTGCACAGGAATGGTGCAGTCGACAGCCATGACAAGGTCGAGAAGTCAGGAACGATCATAACAAGCTGTGGTGTGGGAACAGCGATTGACTTTGCACTCGAGATCATTGCCACACTTTTAGACCAGGAGACAGCCGACAGGCTTGCCAGGAGTATTGTCCATTCAAGAGAATGAACTAAAATTTTTGAAAAAACGCAAAAATTTTGACAACTCAGGAATCCAATGTTATAATCAAAAATATAATGTTTAATTATATAATTATTCTATATAAAATCAAGCGGATAGAAGGTTTCTCAAATGATAACAGAACAAGAATTTCAAAGGGTGGCGGCTTATGTGAAAAGTAAAGCCGGCATCAACTTAAACGAAAAAAAGGTTTTGGTTCAGGGAAGGCTTGATAGTTATATGCAGCGAAAGGGATACACCTCGTATGACGCGTTTATGGATCGCGTGGAGAAATTCCCGACAGGACCTGAGGCGGAGGACTTGATGAACGCCCTCACGACAAATCATACTTATTTTTGGAGGGAGTATGAGCAGTTTATATTTTTGAAACAAGAGGTTTTTCCTGAACTAAAGAACCGCACAATGAGTACAAAAGACTGGCATATCTGGTGCGCCGCCTCCTCGACAGGGGAGGAGCCGTACACACTGGCAATGCTTTGCAAAGATTTTCTGGGACTGGAACAGAATGAGTGGGACACGAAGATTCTCGCCACTGATATTGACACAAAAGTTCTTGAGAAGGCTGTGAAGGGCGTCTATGCCAAAAATTCGGTGGAACAGCTGCCACACCAGTATGTGCGCAGGTTTTTTAAGCAGATCAACCAGGAGGAATACCAGGTGAAAGAGGAGCTCAAGAGGGAAGTGATATTTCGGCAGCTTAACCTGATGAATTCACTGCCCTTTAAAAAGCCGCTCCATGTAGTTTTTATCAGGAATGTCATGATTTATTTTGATGAACCGACAAAGGAGCGGCTGCTAAACAATATATATGAGAAAATGGCTCCCGGCGGGTATCTTTTTATCGGTTCAACGGAGTCCATGAGCCAGAATCATACCCGGTTTCAGTATGTAAAACCTTCCATATACAGAAAATAGCGCGAAATGAAATTCCACCAAGTTTCACCTGGCATATTGTGCAGGCGCGAATTTGCAGGTTGTTTCTATATGGGGAGGTTAACGATGGGAAGACTAAATGTATTGTTGGTGGTAGCAAATCTTGATATGAAAAGGCATCTGAGCGGAATCCTTAGTGCAGACCCGGATCTCGATGTGGTCGCTGAGGCGAACAATGCTTATACCGCAAGGGATAAAATTATAGAGTGCGATCCCGATGTGATGCTGTTGTGCCATGATCTTCCAAGAATGTCGGGGATTACTTTTTTGGGGAAGCTCATGCCGCAGCGAAGTATCGCGACACTTGTCATAGCGGAGCATCAGTTTGAAGATGAGGCATATCGCGTGGGTGCAAAAGATTTTATCGCCTGCGGAGCCAATTATGAGATACTTGAAAATGAAAATATCTGCAATCGGCTCAAAAAAGCTGCGGGCAGCGAATGGCTTGCCGCAGCGAAGAAGGCCCCTTTACCGACGATTACACAGGCATCCAAAAGTGTGGGCAGCGGAGCGGATGCCATAACATCCATCATAGCAATCGGCGCTTCGACCGGTGGGACCGAGGCAATCGCCACTGTGGTGAGGGGACTCAGAAAAGATATTCCGGGGATCGTGATGGTGCAGCATATGCCGGAGGGGTATACACAGATGTATGCCCACAGACTGGATAATGAGGGTGAAGTTTCTGTGAAGGAGGCGGTATCCGGGGATGTGGTGAGACCTGGACAGATCCTTTTGGCGCCGGGAGACAAGCAGATGCGCATTGTCAAGATCAACGGCAGGTACCAGGTAGAGTGCAAACATGGACCGAGGGTAACGGGCCACTGTCCGTCAGTGGATGCGCTCTTTGAGTCAGTGGCGCGTGTCGCTGGAAAAGAGGCGATCGGTGTGCTGATGACAGGGATGGGGAGTGATGGAGCCAAAGGGCTGCTGGCAATGAAAAATGCAGGTGCGCGTACCATAGGGCAGGATGAGAAAACTTGTATCGTGTATGGTATGCCCAAAGTGGCGTATGAGATCGGTGCGGTGAAGTGGCAGGTGCCGCTGGAACAAATTGCTCAGAAGATATACTATTTGCTGGATAAGCGGCAGTAGAAAGCGCAAAAATATTTCCCGGTGCACCGTATAAATTTCGTGTATCAGGTTTGTGCAGGCACAAACCTGCAGAATATAATTCAGAATACAATTTTTAGAAACAAAGTATAGGAGGCAGATTATGAGGATATTAATAGCGGAAGATGATTTCGCCAGCAGAAAGGCAATCTTAAAATTTTTGTCGGAGTACGGCGAGTGTGATGTGACAGTTGACGGTATGGAGGCGATTGACGCTTTCATGATGGCGATTGAGGATGATGAACCATACGATCTTGTCTGTCTGGATGTTATGATGCCTGTTATGGATGGTTATCAGGCACTCAAAAATATACGGAATATCGAGCGGGAGCACAATGTGGCACAGAGCGATCAGGCAAAGGTGATCATGACGACTGCGCTGAATGAGGAGAAGAATGTCAAGATGGCGTTTGATCTGGGATGTACCGTATATTGCGCAAAGCCAATCGATGTGGATAAACTAAGAGACATCCTTGAGAAACTGGGATTTAATCAGTAATAAATAAAAGGAACATACCAAAATAAAGGGGGACAATTTTGCATGGAAGAAAAAACAGAATTGCTTGAGGCTGTGGAGTCGGAAGATACCCGTCAGGGAAAATATATGACTTTCTGTATCGGAAGTGATGTTTTCGGCATAGAACTTAAGTATGTAAATGAGATCATACAGATGCAGGCGATAGCGCCCATCCCTGAGGTGGAGCATTTCATTAAGGGACTGATCAACCTGAGAGGTAAGATCATACCTGTTATTGATGTGGCAGACCGGTTTGGCAAAGATCTTTTTGATTACAACGACCGGACCTGTATTATTGTCGTTGACGTTCAGGGAGTTACCGTGGGGCTGATTGTAGAGACAATATCAGAGGTGGTATCAATTGAGGAAGAAGATATTTTACCACCGCCAAGTGTGTCAAAGACAAATGCGCAGGCAAAATTTATTCGCGGAATCGGAAAGATTGGTGACAGTGTCAAGCTTTTGCTGGATCCTGTCAAACTGCTGAGTGACGAGTCGCTTGATTTTACAGAGAAGCAGGAAGAGGAAGAGGAAGAATAAATGGCAGGAAACCGCGGAGAATTATTTTATTTTATTTTGAATCACAGTCAGGAGTGCATGATCAAATATGATTCTCGTGGATGCATCGATTATTGTAATGACAGGCTTTTAGGGCTCACAGGCTACACTGCAGGTGAGCTCATCGGTGCGTATATCGGTGAGCTTATCCAAAACGTGTTTGTGATAGTGGACGATCATATCGAACTGGCTGATGCGTATAAAGGCACAGAAGTGATAGAGACAGTGCTTTACCGGAAGAATAAGACCTGCTTTCCGGTCGAAATCAAGATAATGTCATGTGTTTTTGACGGTGTTGAGGTTTTTATCTGTACTGCAGTGGATATGACACGGTATAAGGAAAGTATCCAGAAAGTAGAGGAGACTACAATACAGATGCAGGAGTCCATGAAGGCAAGGGATGCATTTGTGGCAAACGTCACACATGAGCTGCGGACTCCGGTCAACGGGATCAAGGGTCACGCTGAGATCCTGATGGAGCAGGAGCAGGATTTGCAGAGAATAAATTATCTCAAAATGATTCTTGACTGCTGTGCGACCATGGAGGGAATCATCAATAATATTCTGGATTTTTCAAAGCTTGAAGCTGGTAAATTTCAGATTGACGAGAAGCCGTTCTCTTTTTATGAATTTGTTTCCAAGATGGAAAAGATGTTTAGCATGCTCACAATGCGGAAGGGACTTCGGTTCACGCTCAATGTTGCCCAGGAGATTCCTGATCAGGTGATCGGTGATGAGCTGCGTCTGACGCAGATCCTCAACAATCTTGTCTCAAATGCGGTGAAATTTACAGAGCAGGGATATGTCGGTGTTGAGGTGTCCTTAAATACAAGGATCAACGATGAGGTAGAACTGTTTTTTATGGTGGTGGATACTGGTATCGGACTGTCGCCGGAGGATAAAGACAAACTGTTTAAGAGCTTTTCCCAGGCAGATGCATCCATCACCAGAAAGTTTGGTGGTACAGGGCTTGGACTTGCCATCACAAAAGAGCTGGTGACAATGATGCACGGCAAAGTCTGGGCGGAGGGGGAGAAGGGCAAAGGCTCCACATTTTCCTTTACTGTGAGACTGAAGGTAGAGCAGAATCAGGAGAGCGCAGTGCAGGAACCCTCTATCAGAAAATGGAAGTACTCAAATAATTTCAACAAGATTGCAGGGGAGCAGGACCTGATGTATGAGCTGGGAAGCGACATCAATATCAGGGAACTGAGAAAATACTTTGAGAAGCTAAATATCAGCATGGATATGGAAAACTGGCAGAAGGCGGAAAGCTTTGCGACAACACTGAAACAGTTGGTCAGCAAAGGATCTAAGGATCTGCAGCGCCTTACTTTCCGTATGGAGATGTCGATCCGAAAGTCTGACTGTGACAAGGCAAGAGAGTATGCGCAGAAGGTAAAGGAGCAGTTGATGCTTGAGATAGAAGATTTTGACATATAGAAGGGTATGAGGAATAGTATGGATAGAGCATCACAAAAAAATAGTGAGATCAAAATACTTGTGGTTGATGATGTTGAGGTGAATCTGATCATTCTCGAGGAAATTATCAAAAACATGGGGTATCAGGCGCTGCTGGCGCAGAGCGTGAAGGAAGCGCTCAAGATCATCGAGGACAGTGAAAATCTGCCGGGAATCATTTTGTCAGATATTTCCATGCCTGAAATTGACGGGTTTACGTTCTGTTCCATGTTGAAAAATGATCCATATACAAAAGAAATACCCGTTATCTTCATTTCGGCTATGGACACGGCTTCGGACCTCAGCAAAGGGTTTGAGCTCGGCGCGGTTGATTATATCCCCAAGCCTTTTGAGAAGACAGAGGTGGAGATGCGCATCTCCACACATCTTAAGATTTACACCATGCAGAGGGATCTGGAGGAAAATAACAAGCAGCTGAATCTGGTGGTAGCGCGTCAGATGGAGAAGCTCAGAATAGAGCAGAAAAATATTATGACAGCGCTGGCAAGGCTTGTGGAGAGCAGGGAGAATGTGTCCGGTTCCCACTACAAAAATATACTGTACAACAGCCGGATTCTTGCGGAGGGCATGCAGTTGTATCCGAAATTTGAGGAAGAAGTGACGGATGACTTTATCGATACGATTGAGTCGAGTGCCGGACTCCATGATATCGGTAAACTCATGGTGCCGGATCAAATTCTGCTCAAGAATGCGCCTCTGGATGAGGAGGAGCGCAGGATTATGTGTATGCACGCAGAGCTTGGCGCAAAGACATTGATGGATATCTACGAGGGTGTGGAGACAAATGATTTTATAGACATGGCGATAGAGATTGCGTGGTATCATCACGAGTGCTGGGATGGTTCCGGTTATCCCAAAGGTCTTAAGGGCGATTCAATACCGCTCGCGGCCCGCATCGTAAAGGTTGTGGATGTGTTTGATGCCATGGTCAGCGAGCGGCGGTACAAAAAACCGATTCCGCTTGATCAGACGCTTGCATTTATGCAGGAGAAGGCGGGAAGCATTTTTGATCCGGATATTATCCGCGTGTTTATGCGCATTTATCGAAATTTCAAAGGAATCGAAATATGATACTGAAATAAAATGACAGTTTAGTTAAAATATACCATTCATAAAACTTTTCACTCCGTTAATACTAGGATTAAGATAAGCGACAGAAAGCTTGTCTTTGAAAATAGATTTGTTATAGAGAGCAAAAATGATTAACGGAGGTAAAAAATTATGGCATCACAGAGTAGATCAAACAGAGTAGAAGTTCCAGAGGCAAAGGCAGCAATGGACCGTTTTAAGACAGAGGTAGCGTCAGAGCTGGGTGTAAACTTAAAGGAAGGTTACAACGGTGATCTCACATCGCGCGAGGCAGGAAGCATTGGCGGCGAGATGGTCAGAAGAATGGTAAAGAGCTATGAGGAGTCTTTAAACAAATAAGACAAAGCCAAAGGACAGAATGGGATGCGGTATTGATACTGCATCCCGTTTTTATAGTTTTTTTTATTTTTAAAAAATTTTTCTTTTATTTTTGGAAAGCCTATGCTATAATTGTAAAATGACTGTAACTGTTTGATGAATAGTTACATAGAGCAGTGTACAGACGGTATACTGGAATCGATAAAATATAAAAATATTATTCATGGCAGGCATGATTGCATGATATGCATTGCATGATATGCAAGGAGGAAACGAGACAAATGAGTTTACAGGTGGAAAAGTTAGAGGGAAATATGGCAAAGCTTACAATAGAAGCGTCAGCTGAGGATTTTGAGCAGGCGATTGAGAAGGCTTATCAGAAGAATAAGAATAAGCTGAGCATTCCGGGATTTCGCAAGGGTAAGGTTCCCCGCAAGATGATAGAACAGATGTATGGCAGAGAGATCTTTTATGAGGATGCCGCAAACATTGTCATTCCTACTGCTTACGCAAAGGCTTTGGATGAGTGCACAGAGGAGATTGTGTCGCAGCCAACAATCGATATAGTACAGGCAGAGGCTGGAAAGCCCTTTATATTTACCGCAGAAGTTGCATTAAAGCCGGAAGTAACACTTGGAAAGTACAAGGGCATCGAGGTTGAGAAGACAGACACAACTGTCACAGATGAGGAGATTGACACGGCAATTGACAGGGAGAGAGAGAGCAATGCGCGGACAATCTCTGTTGAGGACAGGGCTGTCAAGGACGGCGATATGACAGTGATTGATTTCAAGGGATTTGTTGACGGGGAAGCCTTTGAAGGCGGAACAGGTGAGAATTATCCGCTGACCATCGGTTCTAATACATTTATTCCGGGATTTGAGGAGCAGCTGATCGGTGCTGAGATTGACAAGGAAGTAGATGTCAATGTGACTTTCCCTGAGGATTATCAGGCTGCGGAGCTTGCCGGAAAGCCTGCTGTCTTCAAGTGCACAGTCAAGGAGATCAAGGAGAAGGAGCTGCCGGAGCTTGACGATGAGTTTGCAAGTGAGGTATCTGAGTTTGATACTTTGGCTGAGTATAGGGAAGATGTGAAGAAGAACCTGACGGAGAAGAAGGAAGACGAAGCAAAGTCTGCAAAGGAAGAGAAGGTAATCGAGGCAATCATTGCAGATGCGCAGATGGATATTCCAGAGGCGATGCTTGCGACACAGCAGCGTTCAATGGCAGATGATTTTGCTCAGAGAATCCAGATGCAGGGTATCTCGATCGACCAGTATTTCCAGTTTACAGGTCTCACGAGAGAGGCATTCTTAGAGCAGTTAAAGCCGCAGGCAGAGCAGAGGATCAAGACAAGGCTGGTGCTTGAGGCAGTGGCAAAGGCTGAGAATATAGAGGTGAGTGAGGAAGAGTACACATCTGAGATCAAGAAGATGGCAGAAGCTTACCAGATGGAGGAGAGTAAGCTCACAGAGATGATCAGCGATTTTGAGCAAAAGTCAATCAAGGAGGACATTTGCATCAGAAAAGCGCTGGATCTGGCAGTGGAGAACGCGGTAGAAAAATAGAATACAATATATTAAAAAAGTATAATAATTGTGCGTATTATTTGCACAATTATTATATTTGCGTTATACTGAATCTAAATGAGGTCTGCTACTTAATATATTAGTATCAAAAGCGGAGGTAAATTCCATGAGTTTAGTACCATATGTCATAGAACAAACAAGCCGGGGAGAGCGTTCCTACGATATTTATTCAAGACTTTTGAAGGAGCGCATTATATTCCTGGGAGAGGAAGTAAACGAGACGACAGCAAGCCTTACAGTAGCACAGCTGTTGTTTTTGGAGGCTGAGGATCCGGAGAAGGACATTCAGCTGTACATTAACAGCCCGGGTGGTTCTGTCACAGCGGGTATGGCAATTTATGATACGATGCGGTACATCAAATGCGATGTATCCACAATATGTATTGGAATGGCGGCCAGCATGGGTGCATTCCTGCTTGCAGGCGGCACGAAGGGCAAGCGGCTTGCGCTTCCCAACGCGGAGATTATGATCCATCAGCCGCTCGGCGGGGCACAGGGACAGGCAACAGAGATTGAAATTGCTGCAAAACATATTTTGCGAACGAAGCAGAAATTGAACAGTATTTTGGCGGAGAACTGCGGTCAGCCGTATGATGTGATTGCAGCGGATACAGAGCGCGATAATTGGAAAACGGCTGAGGAAGCGATGCAGTACGGTTTGATTGATAAAGTGATTACTGACAGGGCCGATGCAGCGGAGGACAAAGAGAATTAAATTATATTATTATGATTGAATGAATTATGAGTAAAGGGAGAAAAAGGATGGCAGGAAAAAGCACTGAGGGAAGAGTAAGATGTTCTTTCTGCAATAAAACACAGGATCAGGTGAGAAAGCTGATAGCAGGTCCATCCGGTGTTTATATTTGTGATGAGTGTGTAGATATCTGTGCAGACATTATCGAGGAGGAATATGAGGAGGAGCAGATCGAGGGCGGCTTCGAGATCAACCTCTTAAAGCCTGTGGAAATCAAAGAGTTTCTTGACGACTATGTCATCGGACAGGAGGAGGCCAAGAAAGTATTATCGGTGGCGGTATACAATCACTATAAGCGTGTCATGGCTGAAAAGGATCTGGATGTAGAACTTCAGAAGAGCAATATCATCATGATTGGACCGACTGGGTCTGGAAAAACTTATCTGGCACAGACACTTGCCAAGATCATCAATGTTCCTTTTGCAATCGCAGATGCGACGACACTCACGGAGGCAGGCTATGTCGGAGAGGATGTTGAGAATATCCTTTTGAAGCTTATTCAGGCAGCGGATTACGATATTGAGAGGGCTCAATACGGGATTATCTATATCGATGAGATCGACAAGATTACCAAGAAGAGTGAAAATGTTTCGATTACCAGGGATGTTTCCGGCGAGGGCGTGCAGCAGGCACTTTTGAAGATTGTCGAAGGTACGGTCGCGAGTGTGCCCCCACAGGGCGGAAGAAAGCATCCGCATCAGGAATTGATCCAGATCGACACGACGAATATCCTGTTTATCTGCGGCGGTGCTTTTGACGGGCTTGACAAGATTGTTGAGAACAGGCTTGACCGCAAGTCGATTGGGTTCAACAAGGATATCGCAGAGAAGACGACAAGGGATCTCGGCGCTGTGTTTAAGGAAGTGACACCGCAGGATCTCACAAAATATGGCCTGATTCCTGAGTTTGTCGGCAGAGTTCCGATCAACGTATCGCTGGAGGGACTTGATAAGGAAGCTCTCGTGAGGATCCTCAAGGAGCCAAAGAGTGCTCTGATTAAGCAGTATCAGAAGCTTTTTGAGTTCGACGATGTAAAGCTTACCTTTGAGCCGGATGCGATCGACGCGATTGCCGAAAAAGCGTTGGAGAGAAAGACAGGAGCCAGAGGTCTGCGTTCCATCATGGAGAGCATTATGATGGATATCATGTATGAGATTCCTTCCGATGACACGATTGAGAGCTGCGTGATTACGAAGGAGTCCGTAGAGGGAACAAGTCAGCCTTTTGTAGTACACCGCGAAGCGATGCGCACAGAGCGAGAGAAAAAGGCGAGATAAATAAATGGATTAATCATAAGCGCCGCCTTTCAAAAAGGCGGCGCTTTTACGAAAGGAATTTAGATGGAGCAGATAACAACAGCATTACCTTTGGTGGCACTGCGGGGATTGACAGTAATACCGAATATGATCATACATTTTGATCTGAACAGAGATATGTCCAAAAAGGCAATTGAGCAGGCGTTAAATGAATCACAGAAGGTTCTGCTCGTGCCGCAGATCGACCCGGAGGAGGAGATGCCGGACATCGACGGGTTATATAAAGTGTGCACAGTGGCAAATATCAAACAGGTAACAAAGCTTCCTAACAGCATTGACAGGGTTATGGTGGAGGCTGTGGCAAGAGCACGCATCATAGAGATTGAGGACAATGAAGGTCAGTATTTCAGCGCACTGTATGAGGAGATTGATGACAGTGAAACTGTCATGGAACAGACTGAGGAGGAGGCATTGATCCGCACGCTCAGGGAAGTTTTTGACACTTATGTGAGATTTTATCCCAAGATTGGGAAAAGTCTTGGAAAATATTTCAAAGAGGGAAGCAGTCTGGCGGTATTGATGAACCAGATCCTGATCAATACCCCTTTTTCTTACGAACAGAAACAGAGTATATTGGAGATTGAAGATCTGGCGGATCAGTGTGGGGAATTGGTGGCGCTGATCATGAATGAGGCGCAGATCGCGGCGATCCGCACACAGCTGGCGGTCAAGATCAGAGAGAAAATTGACAAGAACCAAAAGGATTACATTCTGCGTGAGCAGATGGAGTATATACAGGAAGAATTGGGAGAAAAGAATCAATATTCTGATGTGAAGCATTATGAGGAAGCGCTCGCAAAGCTGAAAGCGGATGCGGAAGTGAAGGAAAAGATTCAAAAGGCGATCAACCGGTTTAAGACAATCATGGGTTCGAGCTCGGAGAGTGCAGTGGAGCGCGGATATATTGAGACGCTCTTAGAACTTCCGTGGAACAAAGCATCGAAGGACAATAATGATATCAACAGGGCAGAGGAGATCCTGGAGAGAGACCATTATGGGCTGGAGAAAGTGAAGGAACGGATTGTCGAGTATCTGGCAGTCAGATGTCTGACCAGCAAGGGCGAAGCACCGATCATGTGTCTGGTGGGACCGCCGGGAACAGGAAAAACTTCGATCGCAAAATCTATAGCCGAGGCACTGAATAAGAAATATGTCAGGATCTGTCTTGGCGGTGTGCGCGACGAGGCGGAGATCAGGGGACACCGCAAGACCTATGTAGGGGCGATGCCGGGACGCATTGCAAATGGCCTGAAGCAAGCGGGGGTGTGCAATCCGCTGATGCTGCTCGATGAGATTGACAAGGTCAGCAGTGACTATAAGGGTGATACCTCCTCTGCGCTCCTGGAGGTGCTTGATCCAGAGCAGAACTGCCATTTCAGGGATCACTATGTGGAGCTGCCGATTGACTTGTCCAAGGTCTTATTCATAGCGACGGCAAACGATGCGGGCAATATTCCAAGACCGCTGCTGGACCGCATGGATATCATAGAAGTGACAAGCTACACGGCAAATGAGAAGTTTCACATTGCAAAGGAACATCTGTGGGAGAAACAGTTAAAGAAGAATGGTCTGAAGGAAACACAGCTGACGATCAGTGACAATGCGATCAAAGGAATCATTGACCATTACACGAAAGAGGCTGGTGTGCGAAATCTGGAGCGGAAGCTCGGGACAGTATGCAGAAAGGCAGCGCTGGAGATTCTAAAAGACAGAGGCGGAAAACCGAAAAAACAGATACAGGACAAGTGTATCAAGGTAAACAGTCAGAGACTGGAAAAGTATCTTGGAAAGCCAAAGTACAGTGTGGATATGGCGAACGAGAAAGATGATGTCGGTATTGTCAGAGGACTTGCATGGACAAGTGTGGGCGGTGATACGCTGCAGATTGAAGTGAATATTATGCCTGGAAAGGGTGAGATCGAACTTACGGGAAAGCTTGGCGATGTGATGAAGGAGTCCGCGATGACCGGAATCAGTTATATCAGGTCAATTGCGCCCAAGTATAAGATTAATCCAGAATTTTTCAAAGAGAATGACTTCCATCTCCATATTCCCGAAGGGGCAGTTCCAAAGGATGGACCGTCTGCGGGTATTACCATGGCAACAGCAGTGCTGTCAGCAATCACTGATACACCCGTCAAAGCAAAGGTTGCTATGACCGGAGAGATCACACTGCGGGGAAGGGTGCTTCCAATCGGTGGACTGAAAGAAAAGCTGCTGGCGGCAAAGACAGCAGGCATCACGACTGTCCTGGTACCAAAGGAAAATGAGAAAGATGTTGCGGAGATTTCCAATGAGATTAAATCGGGTATGGAGATCTGTTTTGTGAGCTCTATGGATGAGGTGATACCGCTGGCGTTTGCGCAGGAAATCAAGATAAAACGAACAAAAAGTGGAAACAAAAAGAAAACGGTAACAGGAGAGAATAAGGAATCGTAAGTTCCTAAGCAGGAGAAATAACAGATGGTCATAAAAAATGTAAGCTTGGAAACAGTAATTGGTGTGACAAGCAAGATACCACAAAATCATATGCCTGAAATTGCGTTTGCCGGGAAGAGCAATGTGGGAAAGTCCTCGCTGATCAATGCTCTCATGAACCGAAAGTCTTTGGCGCGTACCAGCTCACAGCCTGGAAAGACACAGACGATTAACTTTTATAATATCAATGATGAGCTGTATTTTGTCGATCTTCCGGGGTACGGCTATGCGAAGGTGAGCCAGCAGGAAAAAGAGAAATGGGGAAAAATGATCGAGAAGTATCTTCGCCAGTCAAAAGTGCTAAAGGCTGTATTTTTGCTGGTCGATATCAGGCATGATCCGTCGGCAAACGACAAAATCATGTACGATTGGATTCTCTCGAACGGTTTTCACCCGATTATCATAGCGACAAAGGCGGATAAAATCAACAGAAGCCAGCTGCAAAAGCAGATTAAGGCAGTAAAGCAGGGGCTCAATGTCGATAAAGATACCATCGTGATACCATTCTCAGCGCAGACAAAGCAGGGGCGGGACGAGATCTATGAGCTGATTGACAGCATGATGGAGCAGTCGGAAGGAGAGGACTGATTATGGAAGGAAAAAGTACAGGTAGGGAAAATCTCAAGTTGATTGTGAATATATTGATTTCGCTGGTCATACTGCTGCTTTGTATTTTTCTGGTGCCAAAGTTGGTTTTGTTCTTCATGCCCTTTGTGATCGGCTGGATCATATCATGTATCGCGAATCCATTTGTGGTATTTCTGGAGCGAAAGTTGAAAATCAGAAGAAAGGCCGGAACGGTGGTTGTCATTGTGTGTGTGATTGCAGCAGTGATTGGAATCGGATATGGTGTTGGAGTCATACTCTGGAGACAGCTATCTGGGTTTATAGAAGAAGTTCCCGCCATGTGGGCGTCTGTAAAGAAGGATTTTGATGCGTTTGGGGAGTCGATTAACCAATATGTTGGAGTGAGGGCGCCCAAGTTTGCAGATGCATTAAACAGCTTGGGAAACACGATTGGCGAGATGATAACAGACCTGCCAAAAAGTCTGAATTTTAGTACATTTGAGGGCATGGGCAGCATGGTTGGAAACATAGCAAATGTTATTATATCAATCATCATGTGCATGTTGTCGGCCTATTTCTTTATTGCAGACAGGGAGTGGATAGGAAATTTTGTAAATAAATTTCTGCCGGAAAATATTACGCACAAGTACGATGTGTTTGTCTCAAGCCTGAAACAGGCCGTTGGCGGATATTTTAAAGCACAGTTTCGGATTGAGATCTGGATGTATGTGCTGCTGCTGGTAGGACTTACCGTTATGAAGGTTCGATACAGTTTTCTGATAGCGCTTCTCATGGCATTTCTGGACTTTCTGCCCTTTTTTGGGACAGGGATTGTGCTCGTGCCGTGGGCGATCGTGACAATTATTGGAGGCAATTATCTCAGGGCTTTTGGATTCTTGGTAATCTGGGGGGTAGGACAACTGTTCCGGCAGTTGATACAGCCTAAGATTATGGGAGAATCAATCGGTATGGAGCCGATTCCGACGTTGTTTTTGCTCTTTATCGGCTATCGGATTGCAGGCGTTGGCGGTATGCTGATCGCAGTGCCTTTGGGAATTATTGTCGTCAATATGAATGAGGCGGGTTTTTTTGACACACCCAAGTACAGTATCAAAATGTTGGTTCGAAATATCAACCATTTCAGACGGCTGGATGATGAGGAAATCAGAGAGCTGAGTGAAGAGGAAAATCGGGGAAAATAAGAATCGGATGAAAAATTTTAAGATAACAGTACAGTACGAAGGCACCCGCTATCAGGGATGGCAGCGACAGGATTCGACAGGCAATACGATACAGGGGAAACTGGAGGCGATTCTTGCAAAGATGACGGGCCGGGATTTCGTACAGGTGGATGGTTCGGGGCGTACTGACGCGGGCGTGCATGCGCTTGGCCAGGTGGCGAATTTTAAGATTGACACAGAGCGGTCGGCGCAGGAAGTGATGGATTACATGAATCAGTATCTGCCGGAGGATATCGGTGTCATATCGATTCAGGAGATGCCGGAGCGCTTTCACAGCAGGCTTAATGCAAAGGGGAAAACATACCGGTACCGCATATGGAATTCGAAGCTTCCCTGTGTGTTTGAGCGCAGGTATGTGTATGAGCTGCCGCAGCAGCTTGATCTGGATGCGATGAAGGCGGCCGCCGGCTATTTTGTGGGAACGCATGATTTTAAGGCATTTACCTCGAATAAAAAGAGCAGGAAGTCAACCGTGCGCACAATTGACGGGATTCAGATAGAAAAGCTTGGAAATGAGGTTGTCATTACTTACAGCGGCGACGGTTTTCTGTATCATATGGTGCGGATACTCACTGGCACGTTGATCGAAGTCGGTCTGGGGCAGAGAACACCGGAGTCAATAGTGGAGTTGCTCGGAGACAATGCCGCCAGAGATTTGTCAGGTGCGCTTGCGCCTGCAAAGGGCTTGTGTCTGGTTGAAGTAAGATATTGAAAGGCTTAGGAACTGTAGAAAGTGTGCGGCCGGAAAAATGGCAGGGAATAGGGTAAGTTATAGTTCGTATCGTTCCTCAGTTGGCATTTTCAGGCTCGCCGAGCATGGCAAGGATTGCGTCGACAACGATTGCACGCATTTGCTCACAGTTGAGTTCCTCATGTCTGTGAAAGGTTAATTCATGGCAGAGGGACTCGATCATGTTATAGATAATATGTGTTTTTTCCAGCAGGTTTTCCGGTGCGAAGCCTGCTTTTTTTAGAAAAATCTCCAAATCTTTTGTCGTGCGCATCTCAAACTCATACATGATGCGCGCAATGTCTTCGTTTGTCATGACGAGGGATTCGATTTCCTTGTGGGCATTCCGGAAGATCTGATGTCCATCAATCAGCGAATCAATCACAATATTCACACTTTTTCGGATATCCAGCGGCAAGGTAAACTGGTCGTACATGGGAATGATCATCTGACTTCCGAACAGTTCAAGACCAGCAGTAAATATGTCATGCTTGTCCTTGAAATAACTGTAGATGATACCCGTCGAGACGCCGGCGGCTTTTGCGATATCGGCGGTGGTGGTTTTCTGATAACCGTTCTCACACATGAGGCGGAAGCCGACTTCTATAATTTTGTTTTTCTTTTCAATGGAACGCTTTTGCTGCGGTTCTCTTGTCTTTGTGTTTTCCATAATTCCTCCAATATTTCCTGTGTGAAATTGAATACTTCTTAGGCAGTGTAGTTTGCTGCCTTAGAAAGATTTTTCGCACTATGCTCTGAGTATAAAACATTCAGGTATTATTGTCAAATTGATGTAACAGTTCAGCCTTCGGCTTTTTGTTACAAGCATTATGCATATCGGCAAGGGCGGCTATGGCTTCCTCAACTGCTTTTTCTTCCGTGTCTTTGAATGTGAGTATAATTATTTTAGCGACAAATCTCACCTCCCGTTATGTAACCTGTCTGTCAAGACGGAACTGGAAAAGGGCAGCAATAAGCCGCTGTTTTATGCTGTCTTCGGTGTCCTTGTTGATGTGTCCGTTTTCAAGGGCAGCAAGCTGGATTTGTCTGCTGTAATGCTGTAAAACCTCGTCCACGGCTTCCGGCTCTCCGCTGGTCGCTCTGACGATGGTTTCATATGGCACAAGGCTAGGTTTCCTCATGTGAAAGCACCTCCATTTCTTTCTGCAACATCTGCAAGGCACTGTGTAAGTGGCGACTCATGGTACTTCGTGCGCGTCTGTACATTTTCCCCATTTCCTGCTGTGTGTAGCTCCCGAAAAAGTAAAGGTAAATGATTTCTTTTTCCTTTTCCGGCAGGGATAACAGGGCGGCGGCAAGTTCCCCGTTAGTGAGGATAATTGTCTGACCGCAAATTGTAACGGGGTGTTCTTCGTAGTGTGCTGTAAAAGGATTGTCTGATGTATTTAGAGAATAGAATTTTTCTTCTGTGAGGTATTCAAAGGATATTTCTCTTTGCCGCCGCCTGCTCCGTTCCCGCCATGCGTTGATAGCGGCATAGCGTATAACAACTTTGCAGAAACCATTAAAAGTATACATGATGTGTTCTTTGTATGCTTCTGTACAAGCCACGGAAAATCCCCTCCTTTCCTCCCAAAAGGAAAACAATGTTAGCTATTTCTCCAAAATTTCTCCATCACCTCATTAAACTTTTGGGGTACATCCATATTTACACAATGTCCTGCATCTTCAAAAATAACAACTTTAGCCTGCGGTTCTCTGTTTTTCCACATTTCTACCGCTGACAATTCCATTGGTATATCAAATTTTCCGCACCCAATTAATAAAGGATACATTCTTTGCTTTGTTTGGTGTGTATTTACCATGCTATTTAAAGATGCCAAATACATAAATGATTTCTTTGGAAATAGAATATTCATATCATAAAATTCATTTTGAGCCTGCAAGGTATAGGCTGATATCTGCTTATTTGCTTTTGCAAACCATTTTATAGAAACCAATGCTTTTAACATCATTAACATCTGCGAAGCACCATTTTCTTTCTGCATTTTCGCATCAAAATTATTAATATCATATCCACCAAAACAGGCAAGCGAATTTACTGAATCAGGATACCGGTTTGCAAAATCCTGTGCCAAAATTGCCCCTAATGAAACGCCGACAATATGCACTTTTTCAATCTTTTCTGCTTTCATAATATCGTATAGCCATGCTGACATTTTATCTATACTGTCACCCTTTTTTGTATTTGTTGACTGTCCATGCCCAATGATATCAACCACTAACACGTTATATTTTTTTTCAAAATATTCAATTTGTGATTTATACATTTTATGGTTAACAAACGCAGCGTGAAGAAATAGACACCATTCATTGTGGTCATTTCCACTGATATAATATATAATTGGGGAATTATTTAATTTGCATTGCCTCATAGTTCTTCATCCTCCATATCTTTGATAAGTTTTTTATACCATTCTATATTAAACTTCATAAAATCTTTTCCGTAACGAGCCGTTGCAAGTTGATAAAAAATAATATCCTTATTTTCTTTTGTGACTTCAATTTTTTTTGCTTCGTCGCAGATAGTTTCCAGCATATGATACCTTTCTGTCAAATAAGACAAATATTTCTCAATGTTATTTTTTCTATGTGTCTCATCTGAAAGACCCATAAAATATACTTTTACCAATTCTGGATTTTTCATATTTTGCGTATCAAAGGGGGTGTTTATCCACTCAAAAAAGTAGCGTTTTCCACTATCAGTTATAGAATAAATTTTTTTATATTTTCCGTCTTCGATATTTTCTTCATAACTGATATACCCATGATTCAACAGTTTTTTAATAGCAGCTTGTATGCTACCCATGCTGTTACTGTACATTAAGTTCATACCCTTACTGATTCGCTCCCTTAACTGATAAATTGTTCTACTTTCTAAAATTAAAAGACCAAGTATAATATTATCCATTTTTCCTCCTTTATATTACTATTAGTAACATTACTATTTTATTTCTTTTTTGAATATAAGTCAATACCTAAAAATTAATGATTGTTCTATTTTTTTAATATAAAACAGATATGAATTTCGTAGTAGTCGGCATTGTGCGTAATGTGTATAACTGGCTATCTCATGGAATTGTGGGTAACTCTGTTTGCAGGACGTGGGAAAGCTGCACTTTAGCTTTTCCATGTGCTGTGAATAGAGTTATCCATGATTCCATAGCCTGTTATGCACATTTCCACAATGCTTGTCTTTTGGTCTTTGGTTCGGAATAGTGTGGTGCTGGCGGTCTATCTCTTATTTTTAGTTTCTGCTTCTTTACCGTACATGAGCATTCTCACGTGGCTTGTAAATCCATAATTTGCAGCGCGGTGCAAAATCCAGGGCTGAACTGCAGCAAGTTTGTGAATATTGTTTCATATTCATATTGACAATGCATAGAAATTAACGTATTATATGAATGTGAAATATTATTCATATTTTATCGGCTTCATAGAGGAGCTATTGACAGATACATATTTGGGGCAAGTACCAATTATGTAAGGAAAAGCCTAAAAATTACATTGAAATAGTGCGCTGGATATTTCATCAAGAGTGCAAATGATGCAAACTTGTTTGACGCTTCTGTCAAATGATTGAATCATGGGAATCGATAACAGAGACTAGAGCGTGTTTGAAAAATCATTCCTACCATCTGCATAACGACGCGTATGCGTCGTATTCACCACTTTGCGTGATATTTGCGCCAAATTCAGGTTACATAGCCCGCTATGCGCCCTTCATTTGGCACAAATCTCCCACAAATTGTGACGCACATCTGGCAGAAAGCATTTTTCAAACACGCTCTGGGCATGCGGAATGGAGGAGAAGATGAAGAGAAAAAAAGTCTGTCAGATACTTGGTGTTGTGGCTGTGTGTGCGGTGATTGCCGGGACGACGGCATTTGCAGGCAGTTCGCCGCTCAAGGTCAATGTGCAGGAGATTGGAACGGGCAGCATTACGCAGACCATAGAGGCGGAGGGACACATTGAGAGCGAGGAAGAACAGACATATTATGCAAAAGTCACTGCGCCAATCGCAACGTTTGATGCCAAGGCAGGCGACCTTGTGCAGAAGGGAGATCTTCTCGTCACCTATGACACAGAGGATTTTGACAGAAATGTGGAGCAGGCAAGAATACAGGCCAGTGCGCTCGCGTCAGGATATCGGGGCAGTGTGGCACAGGCAGATGAAATGCAGACAGCCTACAGCGCTGCAGCAGCGCAGGATGCGATGTATCAGGAAGCATACCAGGCAGCGCTTACCAATGTCAACGATCTGAAATATAATATCGAGGTCGTGGCGGATGCGGTAGGTGATAAGAATAAGGCACTGGAAATCAAGATTGCGGACCTGCAGGTGCAGATTGCGGCAAAAAATGCAGCGGCGGCAGATGATAGCTATGAGCCTGATGAGCGAAATGATTTTCAGGTGGAGGCGGCGCAGCTTCAGATCGAGCTTGCCAGATTGCAGAAGGAACAGCTCGAGCTTCAGGATGTGGGGGCGGAGCCAATAGAGAATCGGTATTTTGATGAGGCAGAGATGTATCTGAATGAGATTGCCACACAGAGAAGCATTCTCCAGCAGGAGATGCTGAGTACAAAGCACGCTGCGATGAACGCGGCCCAGCTTGAACAGCTTGCACAGAACGCCAGGCTCGCCAGCACGACACTTGCGTGGAATGAGCAGGAGGCGGCCAGGGCCAGTGAAGGTGTGACAGCAGAAATAACAGGCGTAATCAGCGATATTACGGTCGCAGAGGGAGCAATAATCGCGAAGGGAAGTCCAATGTTTACAATCAAAGATACAGAAAATGTGAAAGCTGTTGTCGATGTTACCAGCTATGAGATGGCAGACGTAGCGCTTGGGCAGAAAGCTGTTGTCGAGATTGGTGGAAACGAATATGAGGGGAATGTGTCAAGAATCCGTCTGGAGACTGTCACCGATTCCCAGAACAATGCAAAGCTGCAGGTGGAGATACATATTGATAAGCCTGACGGAAAGATTTATCTGGGAACAGATGTAGATGCGGTCATTGAGACAGGGAAAAAAGAACAGTCGATATTGATACCGAACGAGGCGCTCTATGCGGATGATGACGGAGACTACTGTTATTTAATAGAAAATGATGTGGTGGTAAAACGGTATGTGACTTGCGGTCTCAACAGTGGAAGTGATACGGAGGTTGTAGAGGGTCTTCGCGGCGGCGAGCAGGTTATTACAGATGCCATGACCGACGAGCGTGTGGGAAAGAAAGCTGTGGCAAAATAACGGGTGATGTTGATTATGGATAAGGATGTATTTATAGAATTTGACAGTGTAAGCAAGGAGTATGGAACAGCAGGCAGGGTGTTTTATGCGTTAAAGGATGCCAGTTTTACGATTAATCAGGGTGAGATGGTCGTTATCCTGGGACCAAGCGGCGCGGGAAAGAGCACACTGCTAAATCTGCTCGGTGGAATGGACACTGCGACAGGCGGCAAAATCGTATCCTGCGGGGAGGATATCAGCAATTATAACGACAATCAGCTCACCAGTTACCGTGCCAGAAATGTAGCGGTGGTATTTCAGTTTTATAACCTGATTCCGACGCTGACTGCCTATGAAAATGTCGCGCTGATGAAAGATATTGTCGATGATACGATGGACCCGGAGAAAGCATTGGAAGCCGTGGGACTTTCGGAACATATGCACCAGTTTCCATCACAGATGTCCGGCGGTGAGCAGCAGAGAACATCCATCGCGCGGGCGATTGCCAAAAATCCGAAATTACTGCTGTGCGACGAGCCGACGGGGGCGCTTGACACCAACACAGGGCGCGATGTGCTGGAACTTCTGGTGGGCATGAGCCGCAAGGAAAAGAGAACGGTTGTTATGGTAACGCACAACAGCTTTTTTGCCGATATCGCGGACAAGGTGATACGGGTAAAAAACGGCGGGATTGAGTCTGTCACCATCAACGAACAGCCAAAGGACGCGAGCGGGGTGACTTGGTGAAAGAAAATAGGAACAAAGACTCATATTTTGGAGGTCGGTCATGCTAAAAAGAAAACTTTTGCGGGATTTGTGGCAGGGGAGGACGCAGTTTATATCTATTTTTCTGATGGCCTTTCTGGGACTTGCTATTTTTGCCGGAATTGACGCAGAGAGCAACGGTATTGGCCTCTCCACAGCGGCCTATTACCAGACTACGAATCTGGCGGACAGCTGGGTGATTGGAAATGGTTTTACGGAGGAGGAGGTCAGGAAGCTTACCGCATTGCCGCAGATTGACACTGTTGACAGGAAGATTGTCATTTTCGGAAAGGCAGAGACGAGCGAAGGCGCGGAGTTTGACATGGAACTAAATTTTCTGGAATCCATGCAGTGTTCCTATCCCTATCTGGTTGCGGGGGAGCCCTTTGCGCCGGAGAAAAAGGGAATTTGGCTGGAAGAGGCGTTTGCCAGCGCGAGGGGGTATCATGTCGGCGACAGAATCCGGCTAAAATATGAGACGATAGAGTTTACGGAGGAAGTAAAGGGAATTATCATACACCCGGAGTACATTTTTTACACACTGGAGAGCGACAGCATGATGCCAAACTATGGGAATTACGGTTATGGATTCCTCTCAAAACTTGATTTTCCTGTGCAGGATCAGCTTACTTACAATCAACTGGTCATCAGACAGAAGGAAGAAACGATGGCTGCTATGGACACCATGACATTCAAGGAGCTTGTCAAATCGACGCTTGACCGCGATGAGGTGGTGGTACTTGACCAGTCGCAGAATGAAGGAATTGACAGCATTGCGAACGAGAAGAGCCAGCACGCGGCAATGGGAATCATGTTTTCCGCGGTATTTCTGCTGATCGCAGTGATGGGAATTGTCACCACCATGACAAGGATGACTTCCAATCAGCGGATACAGATTGATACGTTAAAGGCGCTGGGATTTTCCAAAGCCAGGATTACAAGGCATTATGTTTCGTATGGAGTTGTGATCAGCACAGCGGGAAGTCTTTTTGGGGCGGTGTCTGGCAAACTGCTGCTGCCATCACTGTTTCGGCCAAGTATGAGTGCATATTATGTTCTTCCTGAATGGAAGACAGGAATGTCGGGGCAGTCCTATCTGGCGATTGTTCTTGCGGCTGCCGTTTCCGCCTTTGTAAGCTTTCTCTCCTGTAGAAAAGCGCTTCGGGAGATGCCGGCGATTACCTTAAAACCAGCAGTGCCGAAAAATCTGAGGCACAGTTTTCTGGAAAAGAGCAAACTGTGGCTTTCGCTGAGATTTTCCACGCAGTGGAATGTGAGGGATATCCTGAGAAACAAGGCGCGGAGCATCATGGGGATCGCGGGTGTTGCCGGCTGCACGATGCTGCTGGTGTGTGCCTTTGGCTGTAAGGACTGCTGTGACGAGATGGTTGTCTGGCAGTACGGGGAGCTCAACACTGCCCAGAATAAGATCATTTTTTCAGAGAATACTTCGAATCTGAAAAAGCGCGAATATAGCCAGCAGTTTAAGGGGCAGCTGGTGCAGGAGGGCAGCTGTGAGTTTCGCACAGCCAGCAGAGTAAAGACGGGAAATCTTACAGTCATCGACAGTGGGAACTATGTGCATTATCAGGACGATGAGGGCAATGAGATTGCGCCGCCCACGAAAGGGCTGGCGATGTCCTATAAACTGGCAAAGGTTCTGGGGCTTCGCGAGGGCGATTTTGTGGAGTGGCATATCGTAGGGGAAAAGGACTGGGAGAAGAGCCGAATCACAATGCTGTATCGCACACCAGTAGGACAAGGAATCACACTCTCCAGGGAAGAATATGAACAGTATCACTATATATTTATACCGACATCGCTGAACACAAACATGTCAGTGCCAGATTATGTCAGGAACAGCGATGAAATATCGGGTGTTATCAGCTTGGAACAGCTGAAAAAAGACCTTGATGAGAACATGGAGATGATGAATCTGATGGTGGGAATCCTGATTCTGGCAGCAGTGCTTTTGGGAGTGATCGTGCTGTACAATATGGGCGTGTTATCCTTTCTGGAGAAGACAAGGGAAGTGGCAACGCTCAAAGTGCTCGGCTTCTCATCAAAACGAATCCGAAGAATCCTGCGCCAGCAGAATAACTGGATCACAGCAGTCGGCATCATGCTTGGACTGTTCATGGGATATCAGCTCCTGGATGCCATCATGCAGACCATGACCGAGGACCAGGATATGCCGACTGTGATCTATGCGCTGTCGTATCTGTACTCCATCGCCGGCACATGGATCGTATCGACAGGAGTGAACAGCGTTCTATCGGGAAAGGTCAGGACAATCTGTATGGTCGATGCGCTGAAGGGAGTCGAATAACTTTTGGATACATTTTTTTGCTGCGGAATAACTTTACAAAAGGACCGCACTTATATTACAATAAAAGATACTTGAAATATTTTATATGAGGAGACAGGAAAATGAGTGACGCAGAAAAAAATACGGCGGAAGCGGCCGCTGAGGGAAAAGAGGTCGTTTCGAGAAATTTTATCGAACAGCTGATTGACAAGGATTTGGCGGAGGGAGTGTATGACACCGTGCACACGCGATTCCCGCCGGAGCCGAACGGTTATCTTCACATCGGACATGCCAAGGCGATTCTTGTGAATTATGGGATTGCAAAGGAATATGGCGGAAAGTTCAACATGCGCTTTGACGACACCAATCCGACGAAGGAGGATATCGAGTTCGTGGAGTCCATCAAGGCGGATGTCAAGTGGCTTGGCGCGGACTGGGAGGACAGGCTTTTTTTTGCCTCGGATTATTTTGACCAGATGTATGAGTGCGCGGTCAAACTGATTAAAAAAGGTAAGGCATATGTGTCTGACCTGACGGCAGAGCAGCTTAAAGAGTACAGGGGTTCCTTCACCGAGCCGGGAAAGGAAGATCCTTCCAGCAGCCGCTCTGTGGAGGAGAACTTACAGCTCTTTGAGGATATGAAAAATGGCAAATTTGCAGACGGCGAGAAGGTGCTGCGCGCGCGCATTGATATGACTTCGCCGAATCTGAATATGCGCGATCCGGTTATTTACCGCGTGGCGCACATGACGCATCACAATACTGGCGACAAGTGGTGTATCTATCCGATGTATGACTTCGCACACCCGATTGAGGATGCCATTGAGGGGATCACGCACTCGATCTGTACGCTGGAGTTCGAGGACCACAGACCGCTGTACGACTGGGTAGTGCAGGAGATTGAGTATCCCAGCCGTCCGAGACAGATTGAGCAGGCAAAAATGTACCTGACAAACGTTGTGACTGGCAAGCGTTATATCAAGAAGCTTGTCCAGGATGGTATTGTTGACGGATGGGACGATCCGAGGCTCGTCTCGATCGCAGCGCTCAGAAGACGCGGATTTACGCCGGAGTCTATCCAGAGATTTGTGGAGCTCTGCGGTGTGAGCAAGGCAAACTCCTCCACGGATTACGCGATGCTCGAGTACTGTATCCGCGAGGACTTAAAGCTCAAAAAGCCGAGAATGATGGCAGCGCTTGACCCTGTGAAGCTTGTGATTGACAATTACCCGGAGGGGGAAGTGGAGTATCTCGAAGTGCCCAACAATCTTGAAAATGAGTCCCTCGGCTCCAGACAGGTTCCGTTCTGCAGGGAGCTCTATATCGACAGGGAGGACTTTATGGAAGAGCCGCCAAAGAAGTATTTCAGGCTGTTTCCGGGAAACGAAGTGCGTCTCATGAGCGCATATTTTGTAAAGTGCGTGGGCTTTGAAAAGGATGAGAACGGCAAAGTGACCGTTGTGCACTGCACATACGATCCGGAGACAAAGCAGGGCAGCGGCTTTACAGGCAGAAAGGTAAAGGGAACGATTCACTGGGTTCCGGCGCCGTATGCGGTTAGGGCGGAAGTAAGGCTATACGAGAATCTGATCGACGAGGAGAAAGGTGTTTATAACGAGGACGGTTCGCTGAATCTCAATCCCAATTCTCTGACAGTGCTGAAAGAATGCTATGTGGAGCCGGCATTGAAGGACGCAGAGCCATATGACAGCTTCCAGTTCGTGCGGCAGGGGTTCTTCAATGTGGATTGCAGGGATTCAAAGCCAGATGCACTGGTATTTAACAGAATCGTGTCCTTGAAGAGTTCTTTTGTGCTGCCAAAGTAATCATTAAGAACACTATAGGAATCTTATAAAATAGCATATGTTTTTTTTGAATAGCATTTGCAGAATAACCGGTTTGCAGATTGGGACTGTATAACGACTGCATAAGGATTGCATAAAGAGGGAAAGAGGATAACATGAGGTATAGATGTCTGATACTGGACCATGACGACACAGTGGTCAACAGCACCGCCACCATACATTACCCGGCATTTCTGGAGGCGCTGAAGCTGCTGAGACCGGGAGTGACCATTTCGCTTGACGATTATTTCCGGGAAAATTTTGACCCGGGTTTTATCCCATATTGTGTCGGGAAACTTGGCATGACAGACGAGGAGCTTGAGGTGGAGGTTGCGTGCTGGAAGAACTATGTGTCGGGACATACAGCAAAGGTCTATGACGGAATGCGGGAGATCATCGGGCGTCAGAAGGAGGAGGGCGGTATCGTGTGTGTGATATCGCACTCCTATGACTTTAATATCAGGCGCGATTATGAGGCAAATCATCTGCCGATGCCGGACATGATCTTTGGCTGGGAGTGCCCGCCAGAGCAGAGAAAGCCCAGCACGTATGCGTTGGAGACGATCTCTCGGAAGTACCGATTGAAGCCGGAGGAAATGGTGATGGTGGACGACCTAAAGCCTGGCTATGACATGGCGAAAGCGTACGGTGTACCTTTTGTCGGCGCGGGGTGGGCGAACGACATTCCTGAAATCCAGGAATTTATGAGAAAGAACAGTGATGTCTATTTTACAGAGGTAGAAGAGTTAGCGAAGTTTTTGTTTGGGTAAAGATTGGACTCTTTCTGAGTAGTCCGGAAGTCAGATATGACAAAAAGCCTGCGATAGAAATGGTGCGATATTTCATGGATAGCTACTGCCGGTTTAGGTATCGGTTTGGACGGAGTTTTTGCAGATATGTCTGGCAATGATAGCATCAGACAGACATAAAACCAGAGGAGGATTTAAGAAAATGAGTGATCAAAAATTGGAGAAGCAAAGACAAAACCTTGTGAGCAGAGGCGTGTTGTCACCAGATGAAAAATTATTTGGATCTAGTACGATCAATTATACAGAGAAGCTGATCGGAAAAATTGAAACATGGCAGCAGGGAGGCGTAGCAATCTTTACGGATCAGCAGGTAATTCTCTCAAAAGGATTTTCCGATGGATATATACATATCCCATACAATTGTATTAAAGGATTAGGAAAATGTAATCAGGGATTTTTTCCAATAGGGCTTGTGATTACTTATGAGAATAGGGAGAGCGGCAAAATGGTGACAGAAAAAATATCATTGGGAAAAAGAAAGAAATGGTTACAGATATTGTCAGAGAATACAGGATTATGATTTTTTATAGATAAGAAATTGTTCTTACGCTATGATGTATCAGGCAAAGTCTGGTCACAGACTGAGACAAAAAACTTTCACGCTTAAAATGTATAATACAGATTGTATAACAGAAAAGGAAAAGAGGAGCCTGGTGAGATTAACGCTCGCAAGTCTCCTCCTGTTGTTTTCATGCAATAATGAGCATGTTAAGACTCTGTTTCTGAGTCGTCGAAAAACTCTTCCGTAGTGCTCTCTGTGTCGGTGGAATCTGCATAGGTGGCAGATACGGACGCGGGTTCTTTCCCGTTGACCTGGTCTGTGCTGTCAGTTGTGCCGGCATTGGCAGCAGGCGCAGCAGACATATCCACCTGTGTGTAGACAGGTTCAACAGTGGGGGCAGTCATCTCACCGATGATCTCCTTCGCCTTGTCAATTTTCTCAGATACATTAAACTGTTCAATCTTTTCCTTGGTCTTGTCGAGTGTCTCAATCACCTTCTCGCCAATGATTTCTTTTGCATTGTCTATATCGATCGGCACATAGGGGCGGGGTTTACTGCCAGTGGTATTTGCGGAGTCTGAGGAGAAATCTTCATCATCGAGATCCTCGTCAAAATCGTCAAAGTCGTCGAAGTCGTCAAGGTCTTCCTCGGGAATGTTTTCTTTATTTCGAAGATAATAATAGGTTCCTGCAGCTGCAGCACCGGCGAGGGCACTGAATAAGACAAGCTTGCTAAATTTCTTAGCCATTTGTGGTTCTCCTTTCCTGTTGCAGTTGTTTTTCATTGTACACAAATCTATTTTAATACTATTTTATGGAAATGAAAAGAGATTATGTAAAATTTGGTGAAAATGTGTAGTCGGGAATCTAAAACTATGTTAATATTAGTATAACAGGTGTGTGCCATTGGGGAGTGCTCACACGAGGAGGTACGAATGAACGAAAAATTTTTTGACCTTGCCAGAGAGAAGCAGGACCGGATGATTAACGGTGCGATTGAGGTGTTCGCCAAAAATGGATACAGGCACGCCAGTACGGATGACATGGTAAAGGCAGTCGGTGTCAGCAAAGGACTCTGGTTTCACTATTTTGGTTCCAAGGAAGGCATCTACGTATTTGTGTACGACTACTGTGTCAAGTATATGCTGTTGGAGCTGTCCACCATTGTGGATGAAAATGAGAAGGACTATTTCGAGCTGATCAAGCAGATTGCCATGACCAAGACAAAGGTCGGAAAAAGTTATCCATATCTCACTATTTTTCTGGAGGAAGCTGCGCATGAGTCAGAGCAGGAACCAGTCAGGAAGACCGCGGAGTCGAGGCAGATCTACGAGGACCGGCTCAGTGCGCTCCAGAAGTCTGCTGAGATTGAAAACATTCCCGATAAGGCAAGGCGGGAGCGTATCAAGAAGATGGTTGACTACTGTATCAGCAGTATTATACGGGAGAAGACAATAGAGGCAGCGGATTCCGATGCAGTATTCCGGGAGATCAGGGCCTATATCGATCTGGTCAGGGATATGACCCTGAGCCTCTCCTGAAATGTGCGTAAACTATTTCTTTTGCTGGTATACCGGGGCGGCGGGATAGCCGCCCTTTAATTTCTGCATGCCGCGCTGAGTGGCGTCTTTTGAATTTTTCCAGTCTGCGTCCGCATTTCTGTAGTCAAATTTTTCAACCATCCAGCTGACATCTTCCTCAATGCGCTTCAGATTTGTCTCCATGAGAGGAAAGACAGTTGCAAAGAATGCGTCACACTGCTTCTGGTTCAGCTGCTCCACAGCGCTCTGGCACAGGTCGCCAAAGTGCACGAGACAGAACCCCTTGCTGTTTTCCAGTTTTTTTACAAAATCTGTGTCTTTCTTGTACATATAGAAAAAAGTGTCCAGATACCGCGCATAGGTGTCCTCGTACTGGCGGCAGATGTAGCAGGAGCGCTGCTTTTCGTAAGTCCATGCCGTCATGGTGTTGTTGATCTCTTTGGAGCGCTTCAGGCGGTCCACAAAGGAGAGCTTTGCGGGCTTGAATTTCTTGACTTCGCTGGAAAATTCATTGTTGATCTTTTGAAAATGGGTTTTCAGAATCCATGCGTTTCCGAGCGTGTTCCCATATTGGTACATTTTCAGAAAATGATAGCGGCAGAAGCCTTCTCTGTCTGTAAGGTCACGGATATCGCTCTCCATGTACGAGGAACCGGAGCCGAGCGTAAAGTCAAGCAGATCCTGTTCCAGTTTTTGTTCGATGAAGCAGAAAGGGCATTCGTCGTTTGCGGCGAAGGCGTCATTTAAGGGAATTGTGTAAAGCTGTTCTTTCATAATGGGTGTTCTCCTTTTGTTAAGGGCAGGGCGTGCGAGGAAAGTGCCGCCCTGTTCCATGATAAACGTATAATGCCATTTTAACATATTTCACGAATTATTTTCAAAAATTTTTATAAAATGATATATAATTGTAAAAAAATGTGTTAATATGAATACAAAGCATAAAAAGTAATTTGTGAATAGATAAGGAACTGCTCCGATGCTACATATGTTTCCCGCACGGATATCCTGGAACAGTTCTGCGGCTGGATTATTGCTTTGCTGAGGAAAGGGAGGGATTGTATGAGTAAATTTATGGTTGCAGGTTTTGTTCAGATGGAGACGATTGTGAAAGTCGAGGAATTGCCGATTCCATATAAACAGTTTGAGAGCACACCAGATCTGGTTGATACCGAGATAGGCGGTACGGGATTTAATGAGGCGATGGCGCTGAAATGGCTCGGCGATGAAGTGGACTTTATGAGTATGGTGGCGAGGAATATGTCGAGGAGCCAGATCGATGCCTATCTCAAGACGAATGACGTGGATCTTAGCACAGATTATGTACTGCCGATGCTCGATGGTATGCCTACTTCAGTGATTCTCTACTGTAAGGGGAAGAAGCAGACCTTTGAGGATGTCAAGGATATCAGGCATGTGGATTATGAGTTTGAGCTGCTTGAGAGACAGATACAGGACAAAGACATGGTGCTCATGTCCAACTGCAATTTCTGCCGGCCTCTTATAGGGCTTGCGAAAAAGTACCAGAAGCCCATTGCTGTCAATGTGCGCAGTATGAGGGCTGAGAAGATTGCAAACAAGGAAGATTTTCTGGCCGCGGCGGATATCCTGTACATCAGCGATGATGACCTTGAGAATGATCACTATGATTGCATCAGGGAGTGTAAGGAGAAGTATGATCCCGAGATTATTATCATGGGTATTGGTGAGAAAGGTGTCATTCTCTATACAAAGGAGGATAACAGCATGATTGAGTATAAACCGGTCAAGACGACAGAGATTGTCAACACGATCGGTGCAGGAAATGCATTGTTCTCCTCGTTTTTGCATTATTATGCCAAGACGAGGGATGCGAAGGAGGCAATTAAGAATGCCTTGCTGTTC
This sequence comes from uncultured Lachnospiraceae bacterium, assembly GCA_947177165.1. Lineage (GTDB taxonomy): Bacteria > Bacillota > Clostridia > Lachnospirales > Lachnospiraceae > COE1. The sequence continues at coordinate 37,228 of CAMWTP010000012.1, read as the reverse complement.
GCTTCCTACAAGATTGGATTTGTGGGAACCTCCAACGGATTTATGACAGAGGCTCAGATTGAGCAGTGGAAGAAATTGATCTGGATGTAAAAAATGTGCGCTCAGGGCGCACATTTTTATTCCATATAAAGATATCTCAAAAATGCGACAGCATTGTCAATACTGTTGGAATTAATGACAAAACCAAGGATGGGTTCCCTGTCGACATAGTAATAATACTGATTCAGCTTTGGCGAGTCATCCACATAGACACCGACAGGGATCAATTCCGCATTTTCGCCGGATTCGGCATAGTAGAGTCTGTCCTCAAACTGTGTGAGCAGATCATCAGGGAGGATGGTTGTGATGTCATGAAGACACTCGCTTCTTGCGAAGTAGTCAAGTGTATCATCATCCCCCACGATGACATCGAGTTCGCCAGTTGAGAGAACAGCCATCGCTTTCTCCAGTCCCATGTAGGCATTGTAATCAGAAGCGTCGGGCGCATAATTCATTGTCGCATCGATGTAGGCCTCGTGCTCTGTTGTGTCAATGTTCATATACTCGACAAAACCGTCGATCAGCTCCGTGCTGGAGGAGTCTCCCGTGTCATTGTAGAAGAACGCTGCAAAGGCGGTGTCGGAAGGCGCAGTCAGTATGGAGTATGCGAGATAGACCACAAGGATGGCAGCAATCACGACGACGATTGTTGTTTTCAGATAGTATTCTTTAAAGTATGCAACCTTGTCCTTTAAGGGGGCATCTTTTAGTTTGGCATTCTGTTCCCGTATCTCATCGCGCATTGAATTGTTTTTGTCACGATTCTTATTGTATACTTCTTCCATGATAATTCCTCCATTCGCCAGAATAACGATGACCGAAATCACTCGTTTTATATTACAATAATATAGTTGAACAATTACAAAATATCATATATGGAAATACCGTTCTCTGTCAATCAACATACTATTAATTTTTTCTAAACCTTGCATATTGCATTGAATTGTTCTATTATATAAGATATCATTGAGATATCGAATGAGGGTATCAAAAAAATTAAGGAAGGGATTGCATTATGAACGAAAGCTACAAGGAACTATTGGTGAAAAAGGACAGGGGAGCAAAGGAGACACTTACCAGGGTCGTCAGTGTTATTCCTACAGTTTTTATCGGATTATTGACTTTTCTGACTGGAAATATGATATTTTTCATTATTGTGATTGTGCTTGGTGTACTTGATTACTTTATATTTCAGTGGACAGACATTGAGTATGAGTATCTGTATCTGGATAAAGAGATTTCGGTGGACAAGATTATGGCAAAGACGAGGAGAAAGAAGGTCATGACCATCAGTGTGGAAAAGATCGAGATTATGGCTCCTGAGAAGTCCTATCAGCTCGATTCCTACAGAAACCGCCAGACGAAGGTGACGGATTTGAGCGCAGGACATGATCTGCCAGACCAGAAGCTGTACTGGGTATTTTATGAGGGAAACCAGAAGATTCTGATGAATCTCACAGAGGATTTTGCAAAGACGATCAAGGGAATTGCGCCCAGAAAAGTTTTTACAGATTAAATGCTTGACAAGCAGTGCCGGCTTTAGTATAATTGGGAAAATATTTTCAAAAGCAGCAACGTAAACAACTTTTTTTACAGGAGGAAGAAAAATGGGTCAGATAATCGGCGAAGGCATTACGTTTGATGACGTACTATTAGTACCAAGCTACTCACAGGTAATTCCCAATCAGGTTGACCTGACGACATGGTTAACCAAGAAGATTAAACTTAATATTCCCATGATGAGTGCAGGGATGGATACTGTCACAGAGCACAGAATGGCGATTGCAATGGCTAGACAGGGCGGTATCGGTATCATTCACAAGAACATGTCTATCGAAGCACAGGCAGAGGAAGTAGACAAGGTAAAACGTTCTGAGAACGGCGTTATCACAGATCCTTTTTCACTTACTCCGGAGCATACGCTTGGCGATGCAGATGCCCTGATGGCGAAGTTCCGGATTTCGGGCGTGCCAATCACAGAGGGCAGAAAGCTCGTCGGCATCATCACAAATCGTGATTTGAAATTCGAGAAAGATTACACAAAAAAAATTAAGGAGTCCATGACCTCTGAGGGGCTGATTACAGCAAAGGAGGGCATCACGCTCGAGGAGGCAAAGAAGATTCTCGCAGATGCGAGGAAGGAGAAGCTTCCTATTGTAGATGACAACTATAATCTGAAAGGACTTATCACTATCAAGGATATCGAGAAGACGATCAAGTATCCGCTGGCGGCCAAGGACGAGCAGGGGAGACTGTTGTGCGGCGCAGGTGTCGGCATCACCGCCAATGTGCTTGAGCGTGTGGAGGCGCTTGTGGCTGCAAAGGTTGATGTCATCGTGCTTGACAGTGCACACGGACATTCGGAGAATGTGCTCAGATGTCTCAAGATGATCAAAGAGAATTATCCTGATGTACAGGTGATCGCGGGAAATGTGGCTACAGGTGATGGCACGAGGGCTTTGATCGAGGCTGGCGCTGACGCTGTCAAGGTGGGAATCGGACCAGGATCCATCTGTACGACGCGTGTTGTCGCAGGAATCGGTGTGCCGCAGATCACAGCGATCATGGATGCATACGCGGTGGCGAAAGAGTACGGTATTCCAATTATCGCAGACGGCGGCATCAAGTATTCCGGCGATATGACGAAGGCGATCGCTGCGGGCGGAAATGTCTGCATGATGGGCAGTATCTTTGCGGGATGCGAGGAGAGCCCGGGAACATTTGAGTTATTCCAGGGAAGAAAATATAAGGTGTACAGAGGCATGGGTTCGATCGCAGCCATGGAGAACGGGAGCAAAGACCGCTATTTCCAGTCAGATGCCAAGAAGCTTGTTCCTGAGGGCGTTGAGGGACGGGTTGCTTACAAGGGAAATGTGGAGGACACGGTATTCCAGCTGATGGGGGGGCTCCGCTCCGGTATGGGATATTGTGGGACGCAGACGATCGAGGAACTGAAAAACAATGGCAGATTTGTGAAGATTTCTGCCGCAGCCCTCAGAGAGAGTCATCCGCATGACATCCATATTACAAAAGAGGCACCAAACTACAGTGTCGAAGAGTAATCACGCAAAATATAATAAACGCTGTCACCAGTTTGTGACAGCGTTTATCTATGTATAGAGGTATCACAAAATGTTTTACAGGGAATACCGCCTTTATGATGATGAAGTCGAAATCATAATCCCGTCCGATATCGAACCGGCAGATACCTGTGTTCCGTCACAGAACAGCTGGATGTCAAAGGATAAAAAGACAGTGATCAATGTCACAAGAGGCGGTGCAGATCTGACAGACGAAAATCTGAACAACAGGCTGAATGAATATTATAAGGGATTTTGCAAGAATATCAGACAGTTTCAGTGCGAGAAAATTTCCAGACGTACGATTAATAGGAGGACATATGGAGAGATACAGTATCTGTCCCATGTGACAGGGTACTGCTTTTACAATATATTTCTGCTGGGAAGTTATAGGGAGAGGGAGCTTGTTGTCACGATTCAGTGTACAGAGAGCAGCCGGGAGGCCAATGCGCATATTTTTGATATTATATCAAATTCCATCAGAATATTGAGAAAACAAGAGGAAGAATACGGAGGATGACAGACATGCTGGTAAAAGCTAAGGAGAGACAGATTTCCTTTTTGTTTCAGGAACAGGATCCTTTTTTTGAGATTGGGTGCCGAATATTAGAGCAGGAGCAGTTTCCGCAGATGCTGCCATATCAGAGAAGACGGCAGAACGGCAGGGAGAAGCTGGTATATCGGGCGGAGGGCGGGAATCTGGTTCCTCTGATCGATATTGTTCCAAAGCTTGGGGACGGCGGGCTGATCAGCCTGCTGTGCGGGATGCTGTCTCTGAATATAAAAGTCGAGGAAAATGGTTTTTTGAAAAAAGAATGCATCTGGTATCAGTATGATCATCTTTATTATGACAAGACAGCCGGGTGTGTTATGGCGGCGGTACTCCCGATTACCGGGGAACTGAGATATGCGGATGGCAGCAGCTGGTTTGGCTGCTTCGAGGAAACCATCATTCGGATTGCCGCGTATCTTCCGTGCAGTCAGGTAGTGTATGTTAGAAAACTTGTACAGATGCTAAAGATGGAAAAGCTGACACAGGAGGAAGCCCTGGCGGAGTTGCAGCGCCTTGGCGGGGGCGGGCAGGGAATATTGCCGCCTGCGCGCAAGACGCATCAAAACACAACATTAAAACTCCTGTATCACGGAAATGACAAGGAATTTGAATTTAATGTGGATGACGAGGATTTTCTGATTGGCAGAAATGCAGATATTGCGGACGGTGTGATCCCGTTGGAATTTTCAAGGGCGGTCAGCCGGAAGCATTGTCTGATTACCAAGATGAACAATAAATATTTTGTGCAGGATTTGAAAAGTGTGAACCATACGCTGGTGAACGGTATTATGATACCGCCATATGAACTGATGGAATTGGAGAACAATGACATTCTGAGTGTGGGGGATATAGAATTTCGTGTGACGACCAGCGTACCATAAAGTTATGATGTTGTTTATAGAAGGGATTGATAATAAAATGAAAGATACAGTAGAAATCAGATGGCACGGGCGCGGCGGACAGGGCGCAAAGACAGCGGCGCTCCTGCTGGCGGATGTGGCGTTTAAGACAGGAAAATACGTGCAGGGATTTCCGGAATATGGTCCCGAGCGAATGGGGGCACCGATTACGGCCTATAACCGGATCAGCGGTGGTCCGATCACGGTCCATTCCAATATCTACGAGCCGGACTATGTCGTGGTTGTCGACGAGAGTCTGTTGGACAGTATCGATGTGACGAAGGGATTAAACCCCAAGGGGGCTGTCATCGTCAACTCCACGCGCAGCAGGGAGGAGATCGGGGAACATCTGCATGGATATCAGGGAGCAGTCTACACTGTCGACGCGAAAGCAATTTCCATAAAGGCACTTGGAAAGAATTATCCGAACTCGCCGATGCTTGCTGCAGCAGTGGCGGTGTCAAAGGTTATGGAGCGGGAGGAGTTTCTCACAGAGATGCAGGCGTCTTTTCAGCACAAATTTGCGAAGAAGCCGGAGGTCATAGACGGGAACATGATGGCGCTGGAGATGGCGTTTGATGCAGTACAGAATTGTGGAATTTAAAGTAAGGAGCGTAGTTATGGCAAACGGGAAAATCTATGATAGAATTAACGAACAGAGCCCATGGCAGGATATCACGGAGGGCAACAAGATCTTTGAGGCGGCCACTTCAAAGGATTTCTGTACAGGCGAGTGGAGGACGGCGACACCAGTGTGGAGCCGGGAAAAGTGTAAACAGTGCCTGCTGTGTACGCCGGTGTGTCCGGATTCATCCATTCCGGTTGCTGCGGGAAAGCGGGAAGAATTTGATTATGATCACTGTAAGGGCTGCGGCATCTGCGCCAAGGTCTGTCCGTTTGGGGCGATCAGTATGAGGGAGGGGAAATAAATGGCAATCAGAGAACGTTTATCAGGAAATGAGGCGGTGGCTTATGCCATCAGGCAGGTCAACCCGGATGTGATGCCGGCTTTTCCGATCACGCCTTCCACGGAGATTCCGCAGTATGTGGCAAATTATATCGCGAACGGTGAGATTGATACAGAATTTATCCATGTTGAGAGTGAGCATAGTGCGATGAGTGCCACGGTCGGCGCATCGGCAGCAGGTGCAAGAGCTGTCACGGCGACGTCCTCATGTGGTATGGCACTGATGTGGGAGGAGCTCTACGTGGCAGCTTCCAACAGACTGCCGATTGTGCTGGCACTTGTCAACAGGGCATTGTCAGGACCCATCAATATCAATGCGGATCACTCGGACAGTATGGGGGCGAGGGATTCCGGCTGGATACAGATCTACGCGGAGTCCAATCAGGAAGTGTACGACAATTATATACAGGCATTTCCGATTGCGGAGGACAGGCGGGTGCATCTTCCAGTCATGGTGTGTCAGGACGGATTTATCACAAGCCATGGTGTGGAAAATATTCTGCTGGTTGAGGATGACAAGGTAAAGGATTTTGTCGGTGAGTACGAGCCAGAGCACTATCTTCTGAATGCGGCAGAGAAAATGGCAGTTGGACCGTACGCCGTTTCCAATTATTATATGGAGACAAAGCGTGCGCAGCGGCAGGCGATGATCAATGCGAGAGAGGTGATTTTGGAGGTCGCAGACAGATTTGAGAAAATGACAGGCCGCAAATACAGCTTTTTCGAGGAATACCGGATGGAGGATGCCGAGTATGCCGTTGTGATTATCGGCTCTGCTGCAGGCACCTGTAAGGCGGCAATCGATGAGATCAGAAATACGACAGGCAGGAAAGCAGGCATGATCAAGATCAGGGTTTTCAGACCGTTTCCGGAGGAGGAGATCGCGAAGGCGCTGTCCGGGGTAAAGGCGGTGGCAGTCCTGGACAGAAGTGAGATGTTTTCGGCTACGGGCGGTCCCCTTGGTGCGGAGGTGCGCGCAGCGCTGTATCAGGCGCATGGCACGGCCGATGTGGTCAATTACTTTTATGGCCTTGGCGGCAGGGATATCACTGTATCTGATTTTGAGACTGTCTATGATAAACTGGAAACAATAGCCCGGACACATGTGGTGACAGATATGTATGAGTACATAGGTTTGCGCAGCGCGCAGTCAGAGGAGGTCTAGGAGAGCATGGAAAAGACAACATACAATTTCAAAGAGGTTATGAGCAAACCGGAACGCCTTGCTCCGGGACATAGAATGTGTGCGGGCTGCGGCGGTACGATTACGGTGCGCACTGTGCTTCGAGCGCTCGAGGAGGGCGACAGGGCGGTGATCGGAAATGCCACAGGCTGCCTTGAGGTGTCTTCGTTCATGTATCCCTATACTGCTTACGAGGACAGCTATATTCACAATGCGTTTGAGAATGCGGGTGCTACGCTTTCCGGTGTGGAGACAGCGTACCATGTGCTCAGGAAAAAGGGAAAAATCAAGGATAATTTTAAATTTATCACGTTCGGCGGTGACGGCGGCACATATGATATCGGATTCCAGTCGTTGTCCGGTGCTATGGAGCGCGGACATGACATGGTGTATGTGTGCTATGACAATGGCGCCTATATGAACACCGGAACACAGCGCTCCTCAGCGACACCGCAGTATGCAGACACGACAACGACTCCTGCCGGCAGGGCATCTGCCGGAAAAGTGCAGGTCAGAAAGGATCTCGCGGCCATCATGGCAGAGCACCATATTCCGTATGTGGGGCAGAGTACTTTTACATCGAATTTCAAGGATTTGTATACAAAGGCGCAGAAGGCAATCTACACGCCGGGGGCAGCATTCTTAAATGTCATGTCGCCGTGTCCGAGAGGCTGGGGATATGAGCCGGGTGAGTTGATGAATATCTGCAGACTGGCAGTGGACACCTGTTACTGGCCGATGTTTGAGGTGATAGAGGGCAGGTGGATACTGAATTATGAGCCGAAGAATAAGCTGCCCATCGAGGAGTTTCTAAGACCGCAGAGACGTTTTAAACATCTGTTTAAGAAAGAAAATGAGGAGCTGATTGGAAAATTTCAGGAGGAAATTGACAGACAGTGGGAGGATCTGCGGAATAAGTGCAATTAAAAAATTGAGTGTCAGGAACCTGACACTCAATTTTTTATGCAAATTTTAATTCAGCCTGTCTGCGCATCTCATCAATTTCGGCCTGTTTGCGCGCTTCGTCCTCCGCAGCTTCCCGCAGAAGCCGTTCGTAGATTTCGTTGGCCTCGCGGACAATTTCATCCTGTTCCGGCGGCAGGACTACATTGTTGTCTGCCAGGAGCGAGTCCACAGAATTCTGGTTGCTGGAGGCGTTCAGGATTGCATCGAGTGCAGCCTGCGTGCTCTCGTCGACAGGTTTTTGTCCGTATAATCCCGAGTAGGAACCGGTGGCCGCATTGTATGCGGAATCGTCAAGACCCACATCTTCTTTTGAACTGGCTGAAGAATCCTCAAGGGCGGGCAGCTCCGCTTTCTTTTTGGCCTCGATTGCCTCGAGCCGGAGAGCCTCTTCCTTCTCAGCCTTGGAAGGCCAGATTCTGACAGTCTCAGGATTGTATACCACTAACCACCATTTGATGACATGGGGGTAGTATTTTTTTAAAAAATAAGCTGTGGCTGGATCCATTATCTTAACACCATCTTTCGCAAATTACTATATTTATTGTACCACATATTTTATAATATCGGTAGAATAAAAGTGAAAATTTATTGTATTATATCAAAAAAATATGGAATTGCCACGAAATTCCTTAAAAGGAAATAAAAAAGGTAATAAAAGTATAAACTAAATTGACAAAACAAAAAATAGTGTTATAGTGAATATAGAACAGATAAAACAAAGAAACTCATGTGCCATGAGAGGAGGATCACTATGAATATACAAAAATTTACACAGAAGTCAATCGAGGCTGTCAACCAGTGTGAGAAGCTTGCGATGGAATACGGTAATCAGGAGCTGGAACAGGAGCATCTTCTCTATGCGCTTCTGACAATAGAGGACAGTCTGATTTTGAAACTTGTCGAGAAGATGGAGATCAATAAGGATTACTTTCTTGACAGGGCGAAGAAGGCTTTGGAGAAGCGTGTCAAGGTGCAGGGAGGACAGCCGTATGTGGGACAGTATCTCAACAAAGTGCTGATCAGCGCCGAGGATGAGGCAAAGCGCATGGGGGACGAGTATGTCTCCGTGGAGCATCTGTTCCTTTCCATGATTCAGAATCCAAACAGGGAAGTCAAGGAAATCTTTCGGGAGTATGGCATCACGAGGGAGCGTTTTTTGAAGGCACTCTCCGAGGTGCGGGGCAATCAGCGGGTGACAAGTGATAATCCCGAAGCAACTTACGACACGCTTGAAAAATATGGGCAGGACCTGGTGGAGAAGGCGAGAAAACAGAAGCTGGATCCGGTCATTGGCCGGGATAACGAGATCCGGAATATTATTCGTATATTATCAAGAAAGACAAAGAACAATCCGGTGCTCATCGGTGAGCCAGGTGTAGGTAAGACAGCCGTTGTCGAGGGGCTTGCGCAGCGGATCGTGCGCGGTGACGTGCCGCAGGGACTGAAGGACAAGAAGATTTTTTCGCTGGATATGGGCGCGCTGGTTGCCGGCGCAAAGTACAGAGGTGAGTTCGAAGAACGTCTGAAGGCGGTGCTTGAGGATGTCAAGAACAGCGACGGACAGATTATTCTTTTTATCGATGAGCTGCACACCATCGTGGGCGCTGGCAAGACAGACGGGGCGATGGATGCCGGAAATATGTTAAAGCCGATGCTTGCAAGGGGTGAGCTGCACTGTATCGGTGCCACGACTTTGGATGAGTACAGGCAGTATATTGAGAAAGATCCGGCTCTTGAGCGGCGTTTTCAGCCAGTCATGGTGTCAGAGCCGACGGTGGAGGATACCATCAGTATCCTGCGGGGATTGAAAGAGCGTTATGAGGTCTTTCACGGCGTCAAGATCATGGATAATGCTCTCGTGAGTGCAGCAATGCTGTCAAATCGTTATATCACAGACAGATTTCTGCCGGACAAGGCGATTGATCTTGTGGATGAGGCATGTGCCATGATCAAGACAGAGCTTGACTCGCTGCCCGCAGAGCTTGACGAACTGCAGAGAAAGATCATGCAGATGGAGATCGAGGTAGCAGCTCTCAAAAAAGAGGAGGACCGGCTGAGCGCGGAGAGACTGACAGCGCTGCAGGCAGAGCTCGCTGAGCAGAAGGCGGAGTTTGACAACCGCAAGGCACAGTGGGACAATGAGAAAGCATGTGTGGAGCGCCTGTCAAAGCTGCGTGAGGATATTGAGGACATGAACAACCAGATACAGATTGCGCAGCGGGAAGGAAATCTCGAGAAAGCGGCAGAGCTGAGCTACGGAAAACTCCCGGAGCTTAGAAGGCAGCTGGAGATGGAGGAGGAGAACGTCAATGCCAGAGAGATGTCCCTGGTACATGAGAGTGTCTCTGATGATGAGATCGCAAAGATTATATCGCGCTGGACGGGAATTCCCGTGACGAAGCTCAACGAGAGCGAGCGGAACAAGACACTTCATCTGGATGAGGAGCTCCACAAACGTGTAATCGGACAGGATGAGGGTGTCACGAAAGTGACAGAGGCGATAATCCGCTCGAAGGCTGGAATCAAGGATCCCGACAAGCCGATCGGCTCCTTCCTGTTTTTAGGACCGACTGGTGTCGGCAAGACAGAGCTTGCCAAGGCGCTCGCCGCTTCTCTCTTTGACGATGAGTCCAATATGGTGCGCATCGATATGAGTGAGTATATGGAGAAGCATTCTGTGTCAAGGCTGATCGGAGCGCCTCCGGGATATGTGGGCTATGACGAGGGCGGACAGCTGACGGAGGCAGTGCGCAGGAAGCCGTACAGCGTGGTGCTGTTTGATGAGGTGGAGAAGGCGCACCCGGATGTGTTTAATATCCTGCTGCAGGTTTTAGATGATGGGCGTATCACAGACTCACAGGGGCGGACAGTGGACTTCAAGAATACGATATTGATCATGACATCGAATATTGGTGCGCAGTATCTGCTGGACGGTATTGACAGCAATGGCAGGATTGAGCAGTCCGCGCAGGATATGGTTATGGGAGAGCTGCGGGCACATTTCAGGCCGGAGTTTCTGAACCGGCTGGATGAGACCATTTTGTTCAAACCGCTCACGAAGAACAATATCGGCGGCATTATCGGTCTGATACTGGCAGACATCAACAGGCGTCTCGCCGATAGGGAACTGCGCATAGAGCTGTCTGAGCGTGCAAGGCATTTTGTTGTTGAGAATGGTTATGATCCGGTGTATGGTGCGAGACCGCTCAAAAGGTATATCCAGAAGTACGTGGAAACGCTGGCAGCCAAACTGATTCTTGCAGATCAGGTCAAGGCAGGGGACACCATATTGATTGATTTGGACAGTACGGAGTCGGAACTTGTGGCAGCTGCAGGGCGTTAATAGAACAATAATAGAAAATAGGAGGCACATGCCTCCTATTTTCTATTATTTGCAGTCAGCGCTTTGTCAGTATAGATCGCGTGGCGGAGCAGAAAATCCTTCCAGATGGGGTAGTACTGCGCCTTGACATGGACCTGGTCCCATGTATAGTCTGATACAAGTGCGCCATCGTCGCACAGGCTGCTCTCGTTGATATCGATATAGAAGATATCCTTTTGATTTGCGAGCGTTGCGATCAGATTATTTCGGGCCGCAATGTTTTCGTTGGTGATGCTGTCGCCATCCTCAGATTTTTTCTGTGTCACGAACAAATTTCCCTGAATAAAGATCAACGCCTCCGGCTGAAGTCTGCGAATATCCAGCACCACATCGCGATAGCGCTCATAAAAGCTTTCCGGTGTGCCGGTGCCGCACTCATTGATGCCGACCATCAGATAGATTTTAGCAAACTGTTTTTCGGAGAGCACATCGTGGATGGATGTTTTTGTGTCCTCATAGGTAATCTTTGGCTTGTCGTAGTCGTAGATTGACAGCGAAGTCTTGCACAGGAAGGTTGCGTTCTCAATCCCGGAATACTGGCTGATTCCCACAGTGCGGGAGTCGCCGATAAAGCAGGCGTCTGCAAAGTATTCATCTGTCGCCGTCGTAAAGTCATAAGACTCCGGTTCTTCCTGCAGGGTGACAGCCGGTTCCGCGGCGGAGAGCCCGGATAGAATACCTGTGAATGGCTGCCCTGTTTCCTCCGACAATACATCTGCGGACTGCACAGCAGTGGACAGCACACTGAGATTGTCAATCGCGTATTCAGAGCGGAAACTGAAGAGGTCTGTCACATACAATTTATCGTGAATCCCCCGCATAGCTGTCGCCAGAGGCGGTGTCGATGCGGTGTAGAGATTTTCATTGCGGTAGTATCGAAGATTCCAATAGTATCCAAGAGCGCTGAATAGAAATGTGGACCCGATAATCATAATGAGCAGCGCATAATATTTTTTATTGTTTATTTCTTTCATAATGTATATAAGCCTTTCCAAAATCGAATGGAATCAATACCTGAAATACAGGAATGGATTGTTGATTCCGATTGCCAGGTAGTAAACAGACCACCAGAATATGACAAGTGCCACGACAATGCCGAAAAACCGGCCGCGAATTTTGTCGAACAGTTTTTCGGGAAAATCCGTTGCGAAAATAACACTTGCAATGAGCAGCGGCGCATAGTCGCTGAGTAATCTTGTGAAGTCGGACGGGTCAAAGAGACTGTCTGTGCTTCCGGCGTTCAGCACCAGGAAAGGAAACAGCCGGCTCAGATAGACGCCAAGTTCCTGAAAATCACTGATTGCAAAGATTACCCAACTTACAAGGATATAAAAAAACATATATGTGTGTGATACAATTTTCGCAAAAATATTGTCAGCATTGAGCCATCTCAATGTAATATTTTTCTCAATAATCTGCAGTACAAAGATAAAGAGCCCCCACAAAATAAAGTTCCACGCAGCGCCGTGCCAGAAGCCGGTGAGAAACCATACGACCAACAGATTGAGGACGGTCCGCGTCTTTCCTTTGCGGTTGCCGCCAAGAGGAATGTATACATATTCCCGGAACCATGCGCCGAGTGTGATATGCCACCTGCGCCAGAAGTCCGTGACACTCCGGGCCATGTAAGGATGGCGGAAGTTCGCGGGCATGCGAAATCCGAGCATTTCCCCCAGCCCGACGGCCATCAGAGAATATCCGCAGAAGTCAAAATAAAGCTGCATGGAGTAGGCAAAGGCACCAAGCCATGCAAGCGGGGTGGAGATACTCTCGTAACCGATCGTGCAGACCTCATTCCATAGAGTACCGATGCGGTTTGCGATAATGACCTTGTAGCCGAGACCTATGATAAACGTTTTGAGACCGTTGTCAAGACCGTAGATCGAGATCGATCGCTTCTTCAATGCGTCGCGGATGTCAGAGTAAACAACGATAGGGCCTGCAATCAGCTGCGGAAACATACACAGGTACGCGCCGAGACTGATGAAAGACCGGTCAGCCTCCGTCTTCCCAAGGTACACATCGATGACATAGGAGGCAATCTGGAAAGTGTAGAAGCTGATTCCGAGAGGCAGCGTGAGGTTCAGCGTGTAGAACCGCCAGGGAATTTCCAGAAGTCTCAGTGTGGCATTGATGTTTTCGATAAAAAAATTGGTATACTTAAAAAATAATAAAAATCCAAAGTTGTAGAGCAGTGACAAAATTAACAGAAATGTCCGTTTCGGTGTACTGTCCTCAAAGCGTTCCATGCCTCTTCCGATGAAAAAGTTTACCGTGATGGAACAGAGAATCAGGAATAGATAGTAGGGTTCGCCAAAGCTGTAGAAAATCAGGCTTCCCAGAAAAAGAAGCAGATTTCGGGTTTTGGCGGGAAATATATAATATAAAGCCATAAAAACGGGCAAAAATTTAAAAATAAATGGAATGCTGCTAAAAACCATGATATTCCCCCATAAATCATGATATAAGACAAATCTATATAAAACGTGAAATACCGGCTGTCTGCACCGGTATTTACAGCGAAAACAATTTGTATAACCGTATTTTTTATTATAACAAAAATAAAAGGATAATGCCACAGAATTATTTGATTTTTTTGTACAAACAATACGGTCAATTCTGTGGAAAATCCAGCATTTTAGACATTTGCGTCCGCGAGTGTCTTCCTAAATATATGCGGCGGACAGGGAAATATGTTTTTGCGTTTTCGGAAATTTTATTGCAGCGGATTCAAAAAACTGTTACATTAGATGAGAGATACTTTGAAGGATAATGATGGAGGCCGGTATGAAATTGATTCATCACAGATATATTGCAAAATTTGCAGCAGTCCTGTTCACGGCGGTTTTTATGATGACAGGCTGTAAGATTAAATTGAACGAACACGGAAATACGAAGGTCGTGTTTACGACCGGTTTTGATAAGGATGAGGTATTCCGGATTGACAAGATATCCTGCAGACTGCCTGAGGTGATGGTCTATCTGACAAATATGAAAAATCAATATGAGCAGGCTCTTGGCAGCCAGATCTGGCAGACCGCATACGAGGGAGAGACGCTGGAGGAGAACGTGAAAGAGACGGTGCTCGCCAGGATCGCGCGCATTAAGGCGATGAACCTGCTTGCCGAAAAATATGAAATAAGTCTTTCTGACGAGGAGCGCAGCAACGCTGCAAAAGCCGCGAAACAGTATTATGAATCCTTGAAGGACAAGGAGCGGGAGCTGCTGGCTGTAGATGAAAAGAAATTGTGTAAAATGTATGAGGAGTATTCCCTGGCGGAAAAAGTGTATGAGTATCTGATCGCGGACATTAATCCTGAGATCAGCGATGACGAGGCGAGAACAATTACAGTACAGCATATTCTGATCAGAACCTGTTCCATGAATGAGGCGGGGGAGCATGTATCGTATCCGGAAGATGCAAGGAAAGAGGCATATCAGAAGGCGGAAGAAGTGCTCAGAAAAGCGCGGGAGGGCGAGGATTTTTCAGGTTTGATTGCTCAGTACAATGAGGACAGCAATTCTTCCTATTCCTTTGGAAAGGGGACGATGGATACGGCGTTTGAGGATGCGGCTTTCAATCTCGGGACGGACGAGATCAGTGACATTGTGGAGACAGAACACGGATATCACATCATCAAATGCATCAGTACATTTGACAGAGATGAGACAGACCGCAATAAGGTGAAGATTGTGGAACAGCGCAGGAAAGAGGTATTTAACGAGGAGTATTCAGGGTTTGTGGAAGGACTCACCAGAAGTCTGAATGAGGAGCTGTGGGAGAAGGTAAGGTTTATCGATGATGAGGAAGTGACGACAAGCAGTTTCTTTGAGGTCTACCATGAAGTATTTGCCTGATTACATGAGAAAAAAATAAAGAAAGTATAAACAAAATATGAATTATTAGCACTCAGGTGAAATGAGTGCTAATTTGCTCTTGACTTTTATATTTGGGGGTATTAAACTATATTTCAGCCAATAACTTTGGACAAGTCAAAACAAATACGAGAAAGGAATGTGATTTTATGGCAGAGAAGCGCGGAAACTTGTCAATCAACAGCGACAATATTTTTCCCATTATTAAGAAGTGGTTGTATTCAGATCACGATATCTTTTATAGAGAGTTGATTTCAAACGGGTGTGATGCCATCACGAAGTTAAATAAGCTTGAGATGATGGGAGAGTATGAATATCCTGCTGGTGTTAAGAAGGATATCCACATTATTGTCAATCCAGAGGCAAAGACACTCAAATTCATTGATACCGGACTTGGTATGACAGCGGAGGAAGTTGAGGAGTACATTAACCAGATCGCTTTTTCCGGGGCGACAGACTTTATTGAGAAGTACAAGGATAAGGCAAATGACGATCAGATCATCGGTCATTTCGGACTTGGTTTCTATTCTGCGTTTATGGTGGCGGATGAGGTGCATATTGATACGCTCTCTTATCAGAAAGATGCAGTTCCGGTGCATTGGGAGTGCGACGGCGGCACAGAATTTTCCATGAGGGACGGGGACAGGACTGCGGTCGGCACAGAGATTACGCTGTTTCTCAACGAGGACTGCCTGGAGTTCTGCAATGAGTACAAGGCCAGGGAAGTGATCAAGAAGTACTGTTCTTTTATGCCGTATGAGATTTATCTTGAGAAGGCGAATGCACCGGAGGAGTTTGAGACCATTGATCCCGACGACAAGAGAGAGGACGATGTGGTAGTGGAGTCCTTTGAGGAGGAGAAGGAGATCCCGGGCGAGGATGGCGCAGAGCCGACCAAGGAGAAGGTGCCGAAGTTAAAGATCAGGAAGCGCCCTGTACCCCTGAATGAGACGCATCCTCTGTGGGCAAAGCATCCAAACGAGTGCACCAAGGAAGAGTATATTGAATTTTACCGCAAGGTATTTGCCGACTACAAGGAGCCGCTCTTCTGGATTCACCTGAATATGGATTATCCGTTTAACATGAAGGGCATTCTCTACTTCCCGAAGATCAATATGGAGTATGAGTCCATCGAGGGAACGATAAAACTGTACAACAATCAGGTATTTATCGCGGACAATATCAAGGAGGTCATCCCAGAATTCTTACTGCTGCTCAAGGGTGTGATTGACTGTCCGGATCTGCCGCTGAATGTATCGAGAAGTGCGCTGCAGAATGATGGCTTTGTGACAAAGATCAGTGAGTACATCACCAAGAAGGTTGCAGATAAGCTCTCCGGGATGTGCAAGACGGACAAGGAAAATTATGAAAAATACTGGGATGACATCAGCCCGTTTATCAAGTTTGGCTGCCTGAAGGATGACAAGTTCTGTGAGAAGATGACAGATTATATCCTGTTCAAGAATCTTGACGGAAAGTACCTGACGCTTCCCGAGTGTCTCGAGGTCAAGAAGATTGATCCGGATGAGGCGGAAAATAAGGATGAAAATGCTGCGTCCGCCACAGATGCTGAGACCGGAGAGAAGGTGGAGGCCGAAGTCGTTGACGGTGACGGCGATACGGCGAAGGATGCAGAGACTGAGGAAACGAAAGAGAAGATTATTTACTATGTGACAGACCTCGTACAGCAGAGCCAGTATGTGAATATGTTCAAGGAAGCAAACATGGATGCTGTCGTGCTGCCGGATAAGATCGATCAGCCGTTTGTATCCCAGCTGGAGTCAAAGAATGAAGGAATCAAGTTCGCGCGCATCGACGCAGACCTGACAGACAGCTTCAAGGCAGAGAACTCCAAAGAGGAGGAGGAAGAGCTCACCAAGAAGAGTGAGGAGATCACAGAGGTCTTCAAGAAGGCTGTAAAGAATGAGAATATTACCGTAAAGGTGGAGAAACTCAGGAATGCGGACATCGCTTCGATGATTACTGTTTCTGAGGAGTCGCGCAGAATGCAGGACATGATGAGGATGTATGCGATGCCGGGCATGGATATGGGTGCGATGGGCAGAGAGGGCGAGACCCTGGTTCTCAATGCAAACAATGAGCTTGTATCTTATGTGCTTGACAACAAGGAAGGCGGGAACGTGGAATTGATCTGTGAGCAGCTCTACGACCTTGCATTGATTCAGCAGGCGCCGCTGCAGCCGGAGGCTATGACGAAGTTTATCAACAGAAGCAACAAGATTATGATGCTTTTAACAAAATAAAAATTCAGCAGGCTTTTGCCTGCTGAATTTTTATTTTTTAGATTCCATCATATAGAGCTGCATGATACGGTCATTCTCGATAAACCAGGAATCCTTATCCCTGGTGCCTGTCACTTGGCAGAGTGTACTGCAGATACCAAGTGTGGGGTTCCACAGATAATCCCGCTCTTCATAGATACCGACCAGCACTTTTCTGTCCACGAGTCCCGTAAAACCGAGATTTTTCACTGGCCTGAGTCCAAGCTCAAAACCCAGCCGGGGATTGGAAGTAGAGACAATGACGCCTTCTTTGAGAATATTGCGTATTGTCACACTCTCGTAACTGTTCTGCATGATACCAATCATACGGATGTTGCATGCGCGTGTGAGATTCTCGTCGCGCATGTCTGTCTGCAACAGATACCTTCCATCTTGCGTTGGAAACGTAAAATTTTCATCTGCAGTATTTGAGTAGAGTACGAAACGTCCAACTCCTAGATACACAGCAGGGTATTCCTTGCCGCAGTACATCACATAGAGTCCTTCGCGGTATTCACCGGTAGAAGTGCCTTCAAATTCAAAACGCTCCTTCATATTTGCCTGCGTCTCCTTTTTTGTTTTGGTAAGAGTTCAGCCATGTCCATCAACTATTTTAATCATATAATATGAAAAACATGATGACAAGAGGGTAAAACGGGTGAAAAAAACAACAACACGCTATTGCCATAAAAGTAGAATTTATAACAAAAAAACATATTTTTTACAAAAAAACTGAAATTCAGAAAAAAATCTTTGCATTTGGAGAGCATGAAAGAAATAGAGTGATTTTTCAGTGTGAAATTAGAAAAATGTAACTACAAATTCCTGCAGGTGCTGAAATTGCGGAGGACGAGCGGTCAAGGGGAATTATGATACAGGCAGGTTTGGAAATGATTCGCATAATTTTTCAAATTCTGGATATAATAACAGGGGTTTTTATATTAATAAACAAATGACAAATCAGGGAAAATAGTATAGAATAATTTGGAAAGGTTTTTGCAGTATCAAGGAAAGGAGGTATGACTGGATTATGCGGCCAAATCCCAGACCACAGGAAATCTATCGACATTTTAAAGGAAATATATATCAAATTATCACGCTGGCGTACCACTCGGAGAACGGCATGAAGATGGTGGTATACCAGCAGTTATATGCGCCGTATGAGGTTTACGTGCGCCCGCTTGAGATGTTCATGAGCAAGGTTGACACCAGGAAATATCCTGACGCGGGACAGGTTTACCGCTTCGAAAAAGTGGGTACCACGCCTGAGGAGACTACAGAGGCATCAGCGGAGACATCTGACAGGATTTTAAATAGAGGGCAGGAGGAATCCGGCACAGGGAAGGAGGGCATCCGTGCAGGGACTCAAAGTGTTGGGGATGAACAATGTTTTGAGCTTGACGCGGGGCTGGTGGAATTTCTGGATGCCGGTTCTTATGAGAAGAAGCTCCAGATACTTAGTTCGCTTCACCCGAGAATAACAGATGCTATGATTGATACAATGGCGGTGAGCCTTGACACAGAGGTGAAAGAGGGCGATATCGAAACCCGTTACAATGAGATCAAAAGCTGTCTGCTGACAATGAAGCGTTTTGAGTGCAACCGCCTTAGGAACTGTTAAGGAATTACTTGTGACAAGTACGTCGTATAAATGTTCAGATGCAAAGAAGATAATCGCAGGCGTAGCGGGCTACGTCAAGATTATCTGATGCCGCAGATGGGCATTTAGACAAGTAATTGTCATGAGTAATTTATTAACATTTCCTTAGATCATAAAAAGATTGGAGATTCGTATGAAATTATTATCAATAGCGATCCCCTGTTACAATTCGGGAGCTTACATGCGCAAATGCATCGACTCCCTGCTTCCGGGGGGCGAGGATGTGGAGATCATCGTCATCAACGATGGTTCCAGTGACAATACACCGGATATTGCGGAGGAGTACAGGGAGCGTTTTCCGGGGATTATCAAGGTGGTAAACAAGGAAAACGGCGGTCATGGTTCGGCCGTCAATGCCGGGTTGGAGCATGCA
The DNA here is from genome assembly GCA_947177165.1 of uncultured Lachnospiraceae bacterium. GTDB lineage: Bacteria > Bacillota > Clostridia > Lachnospirales > Lachnospiraceae > COE1. The sequence goes on along the minus strand of CAMWTP010000012.1, from coordinate 17,968 downwards.
AAAGGACTTTATTTCAAGGTTGTGGACAGTGATGACTGGGTGAGCCAGAGCGCGTATATACAGATTCTGGACAAGCTCAAAGAACTTCTGCAGAGCGGAAATTCCATCGACATGCTGATCAGTAATTTTGTCTACGAGAAAGAGGGGGAGAAGCGCAAGAAAGTCATGAAGTACCACCATGCGCTGCCGCAGGAGGAGATCTTTACATGGAAGGACGTGCGTCACTTCAGGGTAGGGCAGTATATATTGATGCACTCTGTTATTTATAGAACAAATCTGCTGCGTGATTGTGGATTAAAGCTTCCGGAGAACACCTTTTATGTGGATAACATTTTCGTGTTCAATCCGCTTCCATATGTCAGGACAATGTATTATATGGATGTAAATTTCTACCGTTATTTTATCGGGCGTGCAGATCAGTCTGTCAACGAACAGGTTATGATCGGAAGGATTGACCAGCAAATCAAGGTGAATAAGCTGATGGTGGACTACTATGTGGCGGAGAAGCAGCATATCCTGGCAAACGGCAAGGTGCGAAAATATATGGTCAATTACCTTGACATTATCACGACTGTGTCTTCCGTATTGCTGATACGCTCTGAGACTGAGGAGAATCTTGAGAAGAAAAAAGACCTCTGGCAGTATATCAAGACGAAGGATAAGGTGCTGTGGGCACGCCTTCGGATGGGGCTTCTCGGAAATGCCATGAACCTTCCGGGAAAGCTGGGCAGGAAGATCACAGTCGACGGATATAAGATCTGTCAGAGGATCTTCCACTTCAATTAATGCTTGTAATATGATTCAAAAACAGGTATACTACAGATTATAACATTATGCAGATACGGAGGAAAGATTCATGTATTCACTTGACGAAGTAAGAAAGATAGATCCCCAGATTGCGGATGCCATTGTGGCGGAGCAGGAGAGACAGAACAGCCATATTGAGCTGATCGCCTCCGAGAACTGGGTGAGCAAGGCAGTTATGGCAGCGATGGGAAGTCCGCTGACCAACAAGTACGCGGAAGGATATCCGGGAAAGAGATATTACGGCGGCTGTGAGTGTGTAGACGTTGTGGAGAATCTTGCCATTGAGCGCGCAAAGGAGCTGTTTGGATGCGATTACGCAAATGTGCAGCCGCATTCCGGTGCGCAGGCCAACATGGCGGTGCAGTTTGCAGTGTTGCAGCCAGGTGATACTATTATGGGTATGAATCTTGACCATGGCGGACACCTCACACATGGTTCGCCGGTCAATATGTCCGGAAAATATTTCCATGTAGTGCCGTACGGTGTGGATGACAATGGTTTCCTTGACTATGATAAGATGCGCGAACTGGCACTGGAGTGCAGGCCTAGGATGATCATTGCCGGTGCGAGTGCGTATGCCAGAACGATTGACTTTAAGCGTTTCAGGGAAGTGTGCGATGAAGTCGGCGCTGTCCTTATGGTCGATATGGCTCATATTGCGGGACTTGTGGCAGCAGGACTCCACCCAAGTCCAATGCCGTATGCGGATGTTGTGACGACGACGACACACAAGACTTTGAGAGGACCGCGCGGCGGACTGATTCTTGCAAACAGGGAGGCTGCTGAGAAATACAATTTCAACAAGGCTATCTTCCCAGGGATTCAGGGGGGACCGCTCATGCATGTGATCGCGGCGAAGGCAGTCTGCTTCCAGGAGGCGCTCAGCGACGAGTTCAAGGCATATCAACAGCAGATCGTAAAGAACGCACAGGCGCTTTGCAAGGGATTGACCGACAGGGATATCAGGATTGTCTCAGGCGGCACTGACAATCATCTGATGCTTGTGGATCTCACAACATACGACCTCACTGGCAAAGTGGTCGAGAAGCTGATGGATGAGGCACATATTACATGTAATAAGAACACGATCCCGAACGATCCGAAGTCACCGTTTGTCACGAGCGGCATCAGACTTGGAACACCGGCTGTGACAAGCCGCGGCATGAAGGAGGATGACATGGATCAGATTGCGGATGCGATCGCCAAGGTTATTAAGGAGCAGGAAAACGGAATCGCTGGCGCAAGGGCAATCGTGCAGTCACTGACGGATAAGTATCCATTAATCTAAATTATGAAAGACGAAAAGACAAGCAGACGTGAGAGAAGACGCCGGCGTTTGAGAAATCAGCTCCTTGCCTATCTGATATTGATTGTCATTATTGTATTGATACTGGTGGCAGGGTATTTTGGCGTAAAAGGCGTTCTCCGTTATTTGAATGACTATAATGATAAGGTAAACCGAGTGATCGAGGAGGCAGAATCCAGTGTGGCGGCTGAGCAGGACAGCGAGCCGTACATTGAGGAGGTGCAGAGCGTAGGAATCGAGCGCAATGAGGAATATATGTCTCCTGTGGATGAGGATCCGCTGAATTCGCTGATTGAGTCATTGCTGAGCGGCATGACGACAGAGGAGATGGTTGCGGGAATGTTCATCGTATCGCCGGAGTCGATCACAGGTGTCGGAACGGTAGTGCAGGCCGGCGAGGGAACAAAGGCTGCAATCACGCAAAATCCTGTAGGCGGACTTGTGTACGCGTCAAAGAATTTTAACTCGCCGGAGCAGTTTGCACAGATGCTTGCCAAGACAAAGAGTTTTGCCAAATATCCTGTATTTGCAGTTGTGCGTGCCGAGTGCGGTACATCGGAGTATGGACTGGAGACGACGGCGAAGGCATCGGAACTCAGCGATACGGACAGTGTCAGACAGGTTTATGGAAGCATTGCAGCCACACTTGCATCGTATGGTGTCAATATGAATCTGGCACCGGTGGCGGACATTGTGTCGGAGGAAGGGGAAGCTTCCCTTCAGGGGAGGGCTTTCGGCTCGGATGCATCAGTGGCAGCGCCGCTTGTAAACACTGCGGTACAGGCGATGCAGGAGGCGGAAGTGAGTGCAGTTCTGCAGAAATTCCCCGGTGCGGACGCCGCTTCCAAATCGCTGGAGGAGCTTAATAACAGTGAGTTCGTCGTGTATGCCATGGCGATTCAGAATGGTGTGGACTGCATCATGGTGTCGCATAGCAGGGCAAGCGGCGTGACAGGAGATGACACACCGTCATCGCTGTCATCAATGATGATCAATGATGTGCTCAGAAATACATTGGGTTTTGACGGAGTGGTGATGACAGACGCTCTTGATGACAGTGCCATCACCGAAAATTACAGCTCTGCTGAGGCTGCGGTAGCGGCCATACAGGCAGGAGCAGATCTGCTTTTATTGCCTGAAAATTATCAGGAGGCATATGAGGGAGTTCTGCAGGCGGTCTCAGATGGCACAATCATGCCGGAGCGTATTTACGATTCGCTCTATCGGATTTATCGCGTCAAATATCAGAATGCAGTTAATGCTTTTTGATAAAAAATAAAAAAACAGTTGACAAATGGAGTATAGTGTAGTATAGTATATCTTGTTCGTGAGAAATGCGGACGAGATATACAGATGCGATAGTGGCGTAGTTGGTAACGCGCGACCTTGCCAAGGTCGAGACCGCGGGTTCGAGCCCCGTCTATCGCTCTCGAAAAGCCTAGATTTTCTAGGCTTTTTCTTTTTTGTGTTGCATTTCGTGTTGCATACACTCAAAATTCGGCGATATTATATCAATGTGTGACATTTTTGTTTTATTGACGAATACAGTTTTGCGTGTTAAAATGCATATATTCGTAAGGGAAAGATAATGTGGTATGAATTTAGGGGAGGTGGTAGAATGGCAACATCTTCATTTGGAAAGCAGTATAAAGTACAACGAGAGAAAGTAGCAGATTTTGTTGAGGAAATGAGGAGAGCAGTAACTCCAACATTACGAGGAGATTTCCAAACTCGTTTAGTGAATCTGTCACAGGATAAAGATTTGAAAGCTGCTATAGGAAAAATTCTTAATATTGTATGAAAAAGCCTAGGATTTCTAGGCTTTTTCTATTTCATGATGCATATCTTCAAAATGGGATAGCGTCATGTCGGTATATTTCTCTTCGTAATCTTTAATCGTACCCCGATAGATTGCTTTCAGTGTCTTGTCAGAGCTCCAACCGCCGCGCTGCATTATGTACTGGTCTGGGACGCCGATCGCGTGCATGATGGATGCTGCGTAATGCCGGAGATCATGAAAACGAAAGTTGGGGACATCAAGCCGCCGAAGTGCTCTCATAAATCGGTGTGTTACCTGATCAGGATTGAGATTTACAATACGTCCCTCTTTTGGGCACTTGTCTATAACGAACTGCGGCATCTCAACAGTGCGCGTACTGGATACTGTTTTAGTGGTTTTGATAACCCATTCATCCTTGCCTTTGTCCACCATAGCGCGTTGTATGGTTATGGTATTGCCATAAATGTCCGTTGCATCTAATCCACATACCTCAGAGCGTCGCAGCGTGCCAAATGCGGCCAGATAAACAGCAAGCTCCATATCTTTATCATTTTCGCTAAAGTATTCGATTACTGCCTTAATATCGCTGTCAGAAGGCACATATAATTTATGCGGTACACTCTGCGGTAATGTGATCCGCAGACGGATATCCGGCGCGAAGGCATCCAGTACGGCCCGGATCAGTCCATAGGCGTTCTTCGTGCTCTTGGGGCTGTGGTCTTTGGCAAATGTGTTCACCCAGCGCTGGATATTATCATTGGTTATATCGCTTAGTTTGATGTCTTTGATATCCGCGTAATTGTAATTCTGTGCCCTCCGGTATTCTCGGATGGTTGATGGCGAGAGGACGTTGTTTTTCAGATCACAGTAGTTTCCGATAGCATCATACAGGGTATATTCCGGTAATGCTTTTTTCTTTTCTTCTTTTTGCATTATGTACTGTGTAGCTTTGTACTCTGCCTCCTTCTTGGTGGGGGCGGTAAAGGATTTGTATTTCCTCTTTCCGTCCTCCATGTGGTCAAAGATCAAGCATCTGTACGCGCCTGATGGTAGCTTCTTTGCTGTAGCCATAATATTATTCCTCCTAAAAAAAGTGTATAAAAATAACAGCCAGCGCATTTTTACGCTTGCAGGCTGCTCCCGGAGATGATACAATATTTTCGTAGCTTGGGTATCATCTTCAGGATATCTATCAAAAGCCGTTCAGTGCTGGTAACACTGGGCGGTTTTTTGATCGGTTGCGACGTCGCAATCGGTTTACGAAAGCAAATCTGAAATAATAATGTTTAAATCCTCGTAAATACAGACAGGCACGTTATCATTAAAGTTGTATTCTGACTCCTGAGTTTTGATTTAGCTTATGGAACTCAGTAACTAATTTTGTAGCAGCAATAGTATTAACCGTCGCATCAAATCCTATATATTTTAATTCGTCCTGATCTCCCATATATGTGATGATCAAGTAAGTGTGCCGTTTCTTATCAGTTTTCTTTTTGGCTCTTCCGCCGATCATGGCACCTAACGGTCCAAACAATATTGCTCCTCCAACTGCGCCTCCTATACTGGAGACATACTGTTGCTGGATTTCTACATCTGTTTTGACACACATATCCGTGATTTTTTCCCTTGATAATGTAATATCAGTCGTTCCAGCCTTAAATTCAATTCTGTTTGGGAATGAAAACACTTCACAAAGGAGATTTTCGGAAATAGGAAGTCCGTTCACATGGGTGAACGCAGCATAAATGGACAGTCCCTGAGCCTTTAATGCAGATTGTTGTTGCTTGCGGGTCTTCTGTGCTTTTGATGATACACGTATCATCTTGATACAGAAAATAATAATAAGTAGCAAAATTCCGATTGAAATAAATAATGGCAGCATTTCGCCTAACGTGGATTGACCGATTGGTGTATTCATTACTTTCTCCTCCTGGTTGGAAATAATTTTTGGATTCAAGAAACATCTGTTGTATATATTTTTACAGTTTGCAGCATTTCTCAAAAGTGTCTTTTATCACATCATGTATTAGTTCAAGTTGTTCAATTTCATCAAAATAATATTCACATTCATAATTAGTATCTTCAAATTTGTGTAGGGTAAATAAGTGCTGATCTTTGCGGATATACACGCGGCAGATCCATTTTGTAGAAGATTCTCCAAGCTGCATATATCCATATCTGGAAGTTTTTTTGTATTTTATATCAAGACTGGTGTTGAGCATCTCTTTCACAAAATCAAGAGCGTCTTTTTCTTCTGATGTAAGAATATTTTCACTTGTTTCTTTTGGTAATGAAATTGAAGTAGTATCAGGGGAGATTACACTGCTTAGTCGTTCGGTTAAGGTATCATTTATATATTCATCAAAAGCCTTCTGGATAATTAGTTTAAACTTGTCTATTACAGCTTGTGTCTTGGTTCCGCTATAAACATTTTTGTTTATAAGCACCTTAACAAGCTGGTCGGACGGATTTTTAAATTGTTCTGCAATCTCATTTTTAATCATTGTCATATATTTTAAGTCAGCAGCATTGCTTAAGATACCTTTAATATCAAAAGCATCTTTTTGAAATCGTTTGAGTTCCTCGGCAGTTTCTTTTTTTATCTTGGAAAGATTGATTTCAAGGAACGGGATTGTATCCATTTTGTTATGTTCTTCCAAATCTGAATAGAACTGGTATATAATTCCATTGGTTAGGATTCCTAACTTTGCTTTCGTTACGGAAAAATATCGAACTAATTGGTTCGTATGTTTAGCAGACAATTCGGTGTTGACGGATTTAGTCTCAATTAGTATCAGTGGTTCGTTATTAATTAAAATGGCGTAGTCAACTTTCTCACCTTTTTTTATTCCAACATCAGCTGTGTATTCTGGGACAAATTCATAGGGATTAAAGACATCATATCCTAAAAGTTGAAAAAATGGCAGGATGATAGATGTTTTAGTAGCTTCTTCAGTCAGTATACTTCCTTTTATACGTTCAATCCTGTTGGAAAAGTTAGTTAATTTTTCAATAAAGTCCATATTTGTTCCTCTTTTCTTAAGTTTTTATAGCTGTAGCAGTTATATTATGCATCCTTATTTCGATCAATTCCATAGGATATCCAGTACAGCTGCAGAATTGTTCTTTTGTAAAACCTATATAATCTTGAAGCATATCATCTGAGATCAGTAGGTATGCGGCAAACAGATTTGCTTCACGTTCAATACCAGATGTAAGTAATAATGTTTGATTTTTTATAAAGGCACAGTTTTCTTTTCGGTGTAATAAAGCGTGCCCCAGTTCATGGGCGACTACCACTTTAAAAAGCGGGCTGTCCAAGGGAATGTTATCATTTATGAATATCCAGCGTTTACGCTTTAGCAATATGTAATTCCCTGCAATTTGACCCAAGGGCATAATAGCAATCCTTATTCCAGCATATTCAGCAATTTTAACAGGATCGCAGCTTCCGGTTATCCGTTTATAATATTGGATAAGTCTTTTCGTTTTATGATCAATATTTTCCAAATGCTATCACCTGCTTTTGTTCTTGTTAGGATTGTATTTAACCTTGTTTTCTTTTTTGGTTTCCCGGAGGGCAAATTCTATTGCATTCTGGAGTAGATTTATGGAGGCGTTGTCTATTTCAATGCCATTGTAATATAAAGGCCCATCATCCCCCTTTCGTATTTCTGCCATAATTCTGTCTAGGTCTTTTGTGATATCTCGTTCATCTTTGGCAGTGAAGGTGTTTGGGAATTTTTCGTCAATGAGATCGGTTTTACCAATTCCAAAATAATCTGCAAGTCGCTGAACTTTTCCCATTCTTGGCAAGGCAATTCCTTGACACCATGTATTAAAAGTTTGTGGAGATACTTCTATAGCGTCAGCCACTTCTTTTTGGGTTTTGTTAAATAATGAGAGATACTTGTTTAAATTTTTGGCAAAGATTCTTTTCTGCTCTTCATCAGCCATATGTACACCTCCAAGTAAAGCTGTTATCTGTATGATACAACACAATTTTATTTTGGTCAACCAAAAATCAAAAAAAACTTGATTTTAGTATTGACATCAAATTTAATTTGATTTATAATATGTCGTATAGTCAAGGAGGTGATAAAAGTGACAGAGTTCAAAATCAGTCTGGCAGCAGCGAGAGTGAATGCTGGATTAACCCAAAATGATGTGGCAAAAGTCCTTAAAGTAGGAAAACAGACTGTTGTTAGCTGGGAAAAGGGGAAATCAGAACCAAAAATGTCTCAAAGCAGACAATTGAGCGAACTTTATAAGATGCCACTGGATTATATTTTTTTACCAGAAAAATCAAATTAAATTTGATACGATACAATAATAAGGAATCTTACATGAAATCAGCAGTGAAGTAGAGGTGAGGGAAGAATGCGGAAGACACAGAAGCGAAAGAAAATCAAAGAATTGCTGAACAAAAACAACAGCTTAAATATCAGCAATTCATATTAGATGCTTGCAGGAAAATAGATATGTCAGCAAAAGAATTATCGAATGAATTTCAGTCGTCCCCAAATTCGTCATCATCTAAAGGAGAAATCCGGTAATTATTTAGCAGCCATTGATTGTAATTAAAAAGCAGTTCAGTAAATGAGGTTATTGTTGATTTTAAAGATACTTTATGAACAGCAACTATGATATCAAATAGGCGTTCTTCGGATGTCTGGTTCATTTTTTCAATATTGCGTGTGATATCAAAAGTCAATAGAAATATTGAGAAAACCACAATATATAGTACAAAAAATCAGAAGAAATTACAATATATTGAAATGTTAATACTTTTGTATTTGATTATCAATATTTGAGGAGGTGAGGGAAGATGTTGAGACTTCCAGTGGAAGTAGCAATCAAAATCAGGTCGCTTGATCATTTGAAAGACATACTTCAACAGGCAGACGAAATCATCAAGGGCAATCCTGACATGACGATAAGAATGTTTATAAAGATTGACCTTGATGATAACAGTCACCAGTAAAAAGGGATGGCATTTAATTTTCCTTTTTTACTTCGATATAAAGAAGATTTTTTCCACTAACAGTAACGTTTAAGTCATCTGAAAAGAGATGAAGGTCATAGCCTGTGGGAAATAAATGTTTCTGAATATCTTTTTCATATACTGTAACGTTGGCATTGCGGACATATTGGACTTCTTTGATATGTTCAAAATATTTGTTGCTTCCATCTTGATAGGTGAAGTCAAATGTATACATTAAAGATACTACTCCTTTCTTATGTACTCGGCTTGGCAGAGCCTGTAAGAATAGTATAGGTCAGGAGATGGAAAAAGGCAATAAATAAAGTAACTTAATGAATACTACATCGCGCCTTCTGTGCGGTGCACAACTCTCCCGAATGCACCGCCTAAATCTTTTACATTATGGTTCGGCAGCACAGGAGTGGATTACATGCATATGCTCCTGTGTACCGCACAGAGGGCGCGGCGGTTAGAAGAGGGAGGTGAATTAATTTGACAAGAGGATTTGAACTGGAAGATACAAAAAGAAATAGGACATTTGCTTTGAGGGTAAGGAACAGGATAGACGAGTATCAGGTATCAAGAGACAAGATCATGAAACTTACAGGAATCAAGCAGGCAACCCTTTCGCGCAGATTTTTTTCTAAAACGGCTCCTCCTGAGCCGGATATGATGACAATAAAAGAACTTAGGGTGTATTGCAAGCTGCTCAAGTTATCGGACGAGGATATTCTGAATTTTGTGAGAGGGTGACGACATATACCAGAAGAAGGCATTTTGGTGCAGTGCTTTTATTTTTTTTACCCTTTTTAAAGGAAATGACAGTATGGCAGATATATGCTACACAGTGTATTGTTAACCCGGCCGTATATCTGAAACATCATATTTGACGAAAGGAGATTTTGCAATGTTATGCAGGGATGAGGCAGGGGTTATAGACAAGCTCTGCAACCTGGGAGACAAATTCAATGAGCTGTATGCAGACAGTCAGTATGCACGCGCAATGTTCGCGTATCATACAGCATCTACTGTGGCAGTATTTCTGGAAATGGACAGGGAGATGCTCAACTTCTTCTTCGGTACTGCAAATACAGAGGACAGTGATGAAAAAGGTCTGTTTGACCGTGACAAGGTACACAGGGCACAGTGGGAATGTATCGTGCAGGACAGACCGGTGCCATATGTAGATGCACATGATATGACAGAGATATTAAAATGTGCCGTCAGGAAATAGCGGACCATGGAAAAATTGAACAACCGTAAGCGCAGGGACTTGCGGGCTTGTATACAGTATTATCTTTGGAAACAAACTGCAGGGGTTAAGATATGGTAAGACAGAAAATAGTACATTGCGGCAAGGGAACAAAAACGTACTACAGGGAAATTGACATTTACATGGGGAAGAGTGTTCCGAGACAGAGGGGGCCGAAAACGAAGCGGAGCCTTCCCAAACAGGAGAGACTGAATTTCAAAAATTCACAGCGGCATCTGAATCAGGTATGCAAAAGCAGTTTTACAGGGTATGACTACCGGGTGGACCTTACGTATGATGACACATGGCTGCCAGACTCACTGGAGATGGGACAGAAGTATGTTGACAGCTATCTGAGGAAAGTGAACAGCAGGCGGAAGAAGAAGGGGCTGCCCCCGGCAAGATGGATATGTGTTGATGAGGGTTTTGACGGGCACGGCAGGCCGCACCACCATCTGCTGATCAGCGGCGGCCTGGACAGGGACGCGATGGAAAGCCTGTGGTATACGGGACGCGGAAAGAATGCTGAATCCCTGGGCATGGCATCGACAGAGACTCTCAAATTCAACAATGACGGGATCGAGGGACTTGTAAAATACATAACAAAGCAGGCGTTAAAGGATTATAAGGGCAAGGGTACAGAGGGGCAGCTCTCGCTTGCAGACCTGGATGCAGATGTGTCAGAAGCTGATATCGTCAACCCACCATCTGGCAGCAGGAGGAGATGGAGGCAGTCGAAGAACCTCATACAGCCTCACGAGAAGACCAATGACCATGCATATAGCCGGAGGGATATTATCAGGCTGATCAGGCAGCCGGCAGACTGCGGGGACACAAAGAAATTTTTCGAGGGCAGATATAAGGGATATGCACTTGATACCTGCCGTTATGAATACAATGACGTGACCGGAACATGGAGCATCTATCTGACCATGCACCGGAAGGGGAGCGGTCCCGGGGCAAAAACCGGAAAGACCAGCAGGCAGTACAGGGCAGGGGAGGTGGCGAAAAGCCGATGCTGAAACATGTTGACATATACATAACACACACTGTAAAGGGATTTGTCGCGGACAGCGCCCGATATGCGTACGCCCTCATATACAATGAATGCCCGCGGTATGGATACGGCGAGGTTGGGGAGAGGATCACCCAGAACAGCATTCTGCTGATGGTCATGAAGCAGGCGCTGGACAGGATGCGGTATCCCTGCGAGATCACAATTTACATGGACTCGAAGTATATAGCCAGTGCCTTTGCAAACGCATGGACAGATACGTGGAAGCATAACGGATATAAGAAGGCAGGCGGCGGGAAGATCGTCGATTCTGAACGGTGGGAGGAGCTGCTGACGGCATGTGGTGTGCATGTTATAGAGGTTGTGTACAGCGAGCACCATGAAATGGCAGGGATACTGGAGACAGGTATACGCAGGGGCGGTGTATTCGAAACATAGCAATATGCCTTATGGCAGACAAAATATGACAAGGGAGGTATGACAATGAAACTGGCGGAAATGAAACGCAGCGAGGACACGGAGCAGATCCGTGTGATGGAGTGGGCGGCGCGGGCAGAATGCCGCTATCCGGAATTAAAGTGGCTGTACCACATACCAAATGGCGGCACAAGAAGCAGTAATGAGGCTGTAAAACTAAAGCGCATGGGCGTGAAGAGGGGGGTATCGGACATACACCTGCCCTTTCCGCATGGCAGATACCATGCATTGTATGTGGAGATGAAATATGGCAGGAATGTCACGACGCAGGAGCAGCAGGAATTCCTCTGTGACATGAGGGATGCGGATAACTTTGTGGCAGTGTGCCACGATGCACAGGCGGCGATCGACCTCATTGAACGGTACGTAACGCTGCCCGTGCGTGGGATATTAAAGGTCAGCGGCGGGAGCTTTGACAGCAAGAATGTGTACTGGGATACTGACCACATCTGTCACATCCAGACGGTCCAAAAAGTAGTGTAGCCTTTTGCCCTGCGGGGATTATATATCACAATATTCACAGTACAGCAATTAGGAAATCAATGCCTCCGCCCGGAGCATAAAAGGGCGGAGGGGAAAGGAGAAAAGCAGTATGTATGAAATATTCGGGGAAATGGATTCGGCGGAGGAGATCAACACTGCTGCCGAAGGGCTGAAAAAAGAGGGGGACAAAGAGAACCTCTATAAGCTTGCAGAGGAAAACGGTATTGACCGCGCATTTGCAGACATGTATCTGGATGGCACGACGGAGGTTCTCTGTTGCGACGCCGCAACAGCAGCGCTTGGAAAGATTGACGTGGAGGAAGAAGTCCTGCAGCCGGTTGAAATCTTTGCAGACTGGGTAGAGTACATAAAGACACTGTGCAGTGATGACGAAGCTTTTGCGCGCGCGGTGCGCAGGAAGGATAGGAGTCTTGACGGATGCATTGCCCACATCATGAAGTGGGCATATGAGAACATGTATGATATACCTGACCGAATTAAGCAGATGGCGGGGATATCACGTCAGGTAAAGGAAGGAATACCTGGGGAGAGGACAAAACGAAGGCTGATAAAGGAATATTATCTTGGTACAGGAGGCAAAGACAAATGAGGAAAGCAGGACTTCTCGACAAAAAGCCGCTGACAGCCACACGTAAGATGCTGGATACGGCGCGGAAAGACATGGGCACAAAAAAGAAGATAGGGGCCTGGCATGGGGTAGTCACATACATGGAATATGAAAGCCGGTATTATTTCAGGGCAATGGTATCTGCAGATAAAAAGATTCTCGAGGTCGACCTGTTTACCAGACGGGACCTTGCATTCGGGAAAAAATATCCGAGGTTCCGGATATTCCTTGACCGCGAAAAGGAGGATTTCATCAGCTGGGACATGGTGAAAGAAAAATGGAGCAATGCAAAGATCGACATGCTTGAGACAGATGATAACAGGTACAGTTATTCATACCGCGGGCGCAACCATGCGACAAAAGAAACGCTGAATATAGTAAACAGTTATCTTTATACGGGTTGTATGAATGATGTGGAAACAGCAGTCCTTGATTATCAGGCAAAGATCAGAAAAGCCGAGTTATCCCAGAAACACAAACTTGTAACAGATGTCATAGACAACTATATGAACATGGTGCCGGACAGGCTTCCGGCTGACTGGATGAAATTTATAAATGACCGGGCGTTGGAGCACAGTGTCTTTTATACAAAAGATACAGGAACGGGATACTGCACCCACTGCCGGCTGCATGTACCAGTACCGGCCGATGTAAAGCATAATATGCCTGGGAAATGCCGCCAGTGCGGCAGCAGGATAAAATACAAGAGCTGGAAAATGCAGAAATATACGACATACCGTACAACGGCTGCGATACTGCAGAAATGTACGGATGGCATGCATTATGTCTGCAGGCAGTTCCGTGTGACAATGGAAACGAAGCGCCAGGAGTACTATGTCCCTGAAATAGTGCTCCATGAGGATTTCCGGGCGCTGTTTCTTTTAGAGCATAGGCATGGCATGACAAACAGTCTGAGAAATTACGAATGGGGCGAATTCCGGTATACCGGAATTAACAGATGGTGCGAGGACGGGACTGTAAGCCATCGTATGTACTACAGAGGAAGTTCCGGATATGAAAGGAGCGTTCTGTATACAGGGAATCTTAAGAAACTGCTGAAAGATACCAGTTTGCAGTATGTGCCTGTAGCGGAGATTGTAAAGAGTATGGGATCAGAAAGGATCAATGTATTGGCGCTGTTTGATGACATGGAAACAGGATACCCCTATGAGTCATTCTGGAAAATGGGATTAAAACGGTTTGTGCAGGAGCGCATCGAAAGGGATTTCAGTACCGGGCTGGCAGAGGTTGCATACCGGAAGGAAAAACAGAAGCCGTGGGAGATCCTGCATATGACAAAAGAGGATATGAAACAGGCAGTACGTCTGAATGCGACGGATCAGCAGATGCGCATCATACAGAAAGCTGCGGGCGTGGGGGCAAAGCTGACAGACGGGCAGGTGGAGTGGTTAGACAGATACATGGCAGCCCATGAAATTCTTAATTATTTCAAAGTGCAGACGCCGCACCGCATCATACGGTACCTGCGCGAACAGGCAGGTGTGGAGCAGTCCGGAAAAAGCCAGCATAATGAGGCCCTGCATTTCTGGACGGATTACCTTGACATGATACGCCAGATGGGGTGGAACCTGCGGGACAGATCCATATTCTTTCCACAGGACATAAAAAGGGCACATGATGAGGCTGTTGCAGTATATACAGTCTGGGAGGATAACGCAGACGCGGAAAAGATGCGGGCTAAGGATGATATAATGCGCAGGAATGCAGCAGAGATAGAGAAAGCATTTTGTTACAGTGATGATACGTATATGATAAAGATCCCGGAGTGCTATCTTGACTTCAAACATGAAGGAAACGCCCAGCATAATTGTGTTGCAACTTACTATGACAGGGCAGTGGAAGCCAGATGTATCATCCTGTTCGTCAGAAAAAGGCTGGAGCCGGACAAATCTTTTTGCACAGTGGAGATACAGAATGATGATGGCAGGTTTAAGGTGATGCAGAACCGGACGGCATACAACAGGGAAGCCCCGGAAGATGCAAAGGTATTTATGAAAAAGGCAGTAAAGGAAGCGCAGGGGATCGCGGATAAGATAGTAGAAGAAGGGAAGAGAATCCGACAGAAAGTAGCGGGATAAGGGGGGAAGATATGGAACAGATGGAACTTATTGAAAAGCAGGATTACGAGAATTTCAAGGAAGAGCTGAGCCGAAAACTGGACGAGACAGCGGAAAATTTCATCGTGATTGGATATATCTTAAAACAGGTCAGGGACAGAAGCCTTTACCGGCAGGAGAACTACAGAGATATTTACGGATTCGGGCTTGATGTATACGGATTGTCAAAATCTACGGTAAACCGTTTTATAAACATGAATACAAAATTCTCTGTGGGAGGCAACAGCCGTGAGATAAAACCGGAATATAAGGGATACGGACGCAGCAAAATACAGGAGATGCTGAACGTAGATGCAAGCGATATGGAGCTGATTACAGCTGATACGAAAGTTGACCAGGTAAAGGAGCTGAAAAAAGCTGAAGACGTCCAGAAACAGATTGAACAGAAAGAACAGGAGAATAACCTTCCATTGATTCAGATGGCAACAGGGAATGACATGGGAAGCGGAACTCCGGGGCAGGAGTCCGTGGAGCCATTCGAGGCGCTGCTTACGGCATTCTGGAGGGAAAATATCGATCTTTACCGTAAAGTGGCAGCAGGACTGATGACACCTGAAATAATCGCGGAAGAGATCAGCCCTTCCGGCAGCATGACATACAGAAACGGCGCGAACATAATGTTCTTCTACGATATTGATAAGGGGTTAAAGTTACGGAGTTACGACAAGGGAAAAGCCGAAATAACACCATACACTTATCAGGATCTGATTGAGAAAACCCAAAAGCTTAATCCTGCGCAGGACTGGGAGAGTCAAAAGAAAGCGCCGGGGGCTGCGGAGGAGATGGGGACACTGGAGGAAGAAACTGTTGCGACACCGCAATCAGATCTGGAAGAACAGTATACTCCGTATATACCGATACCGGGCCAGACCAGCGTATCAGATTTGCGGAACGTTATGCCGGATGAATCCCTGGATACTGCTAAGGCTCCTGGGGAAGATCAGGATAATAATACTGGTACAGATGAAGGCATTGATAACGACAATGTGATAGACGGCGAATACAGGGAGCTGGATGAAAGCTCTGTACAGGAGACAATGAAAGAATCAGACGCAAAGACAGGTGAAGAGTGTCCATATACAGATGTCGAGATAAAGAATGCGATCAGTTTCTTTGATATGGAGTATTCGCGGGCGGTCGGACTGCAGCAGGACACCACAAAGCGGAGAAATTATAAGATTGCGCTGGAATGTATACGCAGGTGTTACAAGTCCGTAGCAAAACAGGCTGACAGAGAAATGGATGGCATAGGGGTGTGGCAATGAAAAAGGTGACAGCAAAAGATCTGTTGAATGACCAGAAAAAGCGGTTCTGGCACCTGAGACAGAAAGAGGAGGATAACCGCACGACGGAGAACGCAAAAGCAAACTTCCGCCGGGCTCCGTATATGGGACTGTACCGGAAACAGGACCAGTGTGGCAATGATCTGGGAGGGAGGGGATGATAATATGCAGGAAATCGAAAAATTTTTAGAAAACAGAAAAAGACAGCTCCAGGAAGACGAAAACAGGGCATATCAGGATGCACAGTTTTCAAGGGAGTTTTTATCGTACGAGCCAGACAGGACAGACATGGAAGAAGGATTAAAACGTGCAGCTGAGGAGCAGGCTGTCAGTCATGCAATGATTGATTTTATTGACGAATTGTTAGAGGAATTTTTCTAAAATAATCGAGAAAATAAGGATTTGGAGATAAAATGAAAGACTTAATAATTGACTGTTTTGCAGGCGGGGGAGGCGCAAGCGTAGGGATTGAGATGGCGCTGGGGAGAAGTGTTGACATTGCCATCAATCATGACCCACAGGCTATCCTGATGCACAGGACAAATCACCCAGATACGCTGCATTTGACAGAGGATATATTTAAAGTTGACCTGCAAAAATATGTTGGTGGCAGGCATGTGGCACTGATGTGGGCAAGCCCGGACTGTACAAGCCACAGCAAGGCAAAAGGAGGACAGCCCCGGAAACAAGGACTGCGCATTCTGCCGTGGGCAGTATATAAGCATGCAAAAACAATACTGCCTGATGTGATCATAATGGAAAATGTGGAAGAGATACAGCAGTGGGGACCCTTGGACAAAAAGGGATATCCCATAAAAGAAAAACAGGGAGAGGAATACCAAAAGTTTGTTAAGTGTATGAAATCTCTCGGGTATATATTTGATAGCCGGGAACTGGTAGCGGCGGATTATGGGGCGCCGACAACGCGCAAACGCTGGTATGCAGTATTTCGGAGGGACGGAAAGGCTATTGTCTGGCCAGAGCCGACACACAGCAAAGGCGGGAAAGATGGATTGATACCGTGGGAACCAATATACAAATATCTGGATCTGACGGATTTGGGAAAATCCATTTTTGGGCGGAAGAAGCCGCTGGCGGAAAAGACAATGAATCGGATTGCACGGGGACTGGAGAAATTTGTTTTTAACTGCCCGGAACCATTTATTGTGCAGGTTAATCACGGCGGTGACAATTTCCGGGGACAGAATATAAAAGAACCGTTGCCGACGGTTACGCAAAAACATGGATTTGGAGTTGTAACACCATTGCTGATACAATATCACTCCGAAACCACTCAGAATGGTGTCAGGGGGCAGCAGGTCACAGAGCCAGTGCAGACAATTGACACAAGTAATCGATATGGACTGGTAATGTCTTATATCACCAAGTTTTATAAAAGCGGTACAGGACAGGGCTTGACGGAGCCGGTCCATACAATCACGACATCACCTGGACATTTTGGCACAGTATCTGTGTTGACAATCGGTTGGGAAAATCTGCAGGCAGCAGGTATCGACGAAGATACCGCTCAAAAGTGTACATGGGTAAGCCAGTTTATTATGGAGTATTATGGGACTGGTATCGGACAGGGGATTAAAGAACCGCTGCACACCATAGTAACAAAGGACAGGTTTGCGCTGATATCAGTTTTGGGAAATGAATATGTGATACTCGATATCTTTCTGCGGATGCTGACAGCAGAAGAATTAAAACTTGGACAGGGTTTTCCGAAAGATTATATTATTGACCGGGATTATCTATGGCATACATATCCAACGGCAGAACGGGTAAAAAGGATCGGAAACAGTGTGGTGC
>CAMWTP010000011.1 GCA_947177165.1 uncultured Lachnospiraceae bacterium | reverse complement strand
TTACATTACCGTCCTCTGGGTGAAGTGCCTTATACAGTCGGAGCAGATACTTTTTGTCTTGAAATAAATTTGTGAACACGCTGTCTTTTATTTTACGCTTTGGCGTGTTTTGTGCCATTTTACCACCTCGCTATGCAATTCAGCAGAAGATAGAATATAACTTGCTCCTACTATATCCCTATTATACAAAAAACCGCCTGTCTTTACAATAAAATTCACATTAAATTTCTTCCTCGCGCCATTTCGTTCTGCTCTGTTGCCTGTTCTGCTGTCGGCTCTCGTTCTGAAGCTCCCCTTCAAGGTTCTTTTTGTTGTAGCCGATATCTATGGGGCAGCAGTATGGGCGGAGCGGATATGGAAAGAGAGATGACTGCTGCGTGGTCTGCAGCAGTCATCTATAAGGCATGGTCAATGACACTTTTTTGAGATTCTTCCATTTTTGCGATGATATCGGGATATTCCTTTTTGAAGTCAACGCTCTCTTTTGTCAGTAGAATAGAGAAATCGTTGGAATGATAAAAAATGTGGGGCGTGGCGGTTGCTGTGCCCTACATTTTTATAGTAAATGAGGAACGGAAGTGGTATAATCAAATGGACAAATTGGGAGTTGTCAAGGTATATATGATGAAACCAGAGGAATACACATGGAATGAATATGAAAGACAATTTCCATTCTCGTCATAATTAATTAGTTGTATAAAATTTTGGATAGGAGATTTTTCTATGGATAATGAAATTTTGATGTATGAAGATATAACAGAAAATATAATTGCCATAAAAGTAAACCATTCCTACAAGGAGAATATGACAGAAGACGAGCTATATGATATTACAAGAGGATACTGGAAAATAGATATTAAAAAGGCGAAACATGCGGATTATGCCATCAGTGTCTATGAAGGTATTATAAAAGAAGTCTATAAAATTGAAAAATGGCTACCAGCAGAATTAATTCGAAGAACAACTCTTCCAGACGCAGAAGTTCGAAAGGGAAGATATGGATTTGATGGCAAAGTTGCAGAGAAAGAAATCCGAGATAAGTACATAGATAAATCAATAGCAAGCCTATATAAAAGAGGCGAAGCGAATCCTATAAAATATTTTTTTCCTATTCGGAATTGTGTGCCTGATAAAAATGAACTTACAAATAAAGGAGAACGCTGTAATAACGTAGTAATCGAAATAGTGCAAGAAATAGAAGAAGAAATTCGTTCTTTAAATGTAGAGGGTGAATCAAAAAAAGCAATTATAAATGTCAGAGTTAATCAAGGAATATTTCGGGATTTATTGCTAAAGAGATATAACAGATGCTGCCTGTGCAGAGTAGAAAACAGGACACTATTGATAGCAAGTCATATCAAACCTTGGATAGAAAGCGAACCAAAAGAAAAATTAGATGTTGATAATGGTTTTTTGATGTGTCCTAACCATGACAGATTATTTGATAAAGGATATATTACTTTTGATAATGATGGTAACATTATGATTTCTGACAGATTAACAGAAATCGATAAAGTGTTTCTGAATGTTAATTGTAGAATGCATATAGAATTGACTGAACGTAATAAAAGATATTTAAAATTTCACCGGGAAAATATTTTTGATAGATAAATGAAAATCCTGCTGCATATCCTGAGCTAAAGAATTATATGTTATTCGGCACGAAAATTTCAAAAGAAACCAACCTTGCTGCAAGCGACCATTATGGCATAATGGTTGAAATAGAATTTTAGGAAAGTATTCTATGAGGTTACAAAAACAAGATAGCAGTGACAGCGTGAAAGCATATCAAATGCAATCGTTTCATATGCTCTTTGCGCCGTAAATCTATGGAGGAATGTTCAATGAAAAAACTTTTGTTTATCCTATCCCTTAATTTCTTATTTGTTTTCACAGCATGCTCAAATGTCCAAAGTTCTTCCGATAAAGAAGGGATTGCACCTTACGAATTATCGGAAAGGGAACAGGATTTGCTTGAAGCTTTCGGGATGTCCGACACTTCACAGATTCTTACATTCCACGCTCCCAAAGAAACGCAGACCATTAATGTCAATATCTACCGCCTTGTTGATGTCAATGTGTGGGAAAAAATTGGAGGTGGGGCTATTTCGAGCGGCGTAGAGAGAGAATCCTCAGAGTTACTCTCTGGAAGTTTGACAATGCAGCTGCGCGAAAACGATTGTATTGATATCAATATTAACTATGCTGGTCAATATTCTTTTCAGACGGAGCCTATTGTATCAGACCAAAAGATTGTTGGTAGTACAAGAGGCTTTTTGGAATCGTTTAGGAGATAGCGTTAAATACTGAAATTCCAATTGCCGTTATGGTATATGACAGTGGAACAGCGATGCAAAGCTACACCCCGCAAGACTATTTTGAACCTTCGAAATTTGAAGGAATGGATCTGGTCCAGGTTGTTACAGTAGTATTTTCTGACCAGTCGTTCTAATCTTTCATCTGTCCAGAAAAGAAATATCTGTATCGTATTACGCAGATATGTGTTGAAAGAAAATTATTCTGAAAAAGTATTGACTGCACCCTTGGGGATTGGTTTATCATAAGGCTGAGAGGGGTGAAAAAATGCTTGTAAATGAAGTTTGTAAGGAATGTAAACTGACGAAAAAGGCAGTGGAATACTATATAGAGCAAGGACTGATTGCGCCGTCGGTGCGGGAAAATGGATACCGCGATTTTTCAGACAGCGATATCGCCCGGTTGAAAAAGATTTCCGTTTTGAGGGGATTAGGGCTGTCAGTCGCTGATATCTGGGGTGTCTTGGAAGACTGGACAGCATCATTGAATGACATATCCCATCAAAAAAAATTGGAGATTTCCGTTTTGCAGGAGAAGCAGAAACTGGTGCAGGAGCTTGCCGAAACACAGGACTGGGAGGCAGTGCAAAAGAAGCTGCAGCAGATCCAAAGAAAGCAGTCTGTCCTGGAGCGTTTGAGAAATGCGTTTCCGGGTTATTACGGAAATTTTATTTGTCAGCATTTTGCGCTGTATCTGGGTGAGCCTGTTGAGACGGAGGAGCAGCAGGAGGCGTTTGACACGATGATTGCCTTCCTGGATGGGATTCATTTTGAGATTCCAGAAGAGCTGCGGGCGTACTATGATGAAATAACAGTGGATTTTGATGATGGTATTCTCGAAAAGGTGTCTGCTGGCATGCGCAGTGCGGTATACGATATCGAGAACTATATTGACGGGCACCGCGAAGCGATTGAAACCTGCATGGCCTATAAACAAACTGCAGAATATAAAATGTCACCGGCATATCGTCTGGAAGAGACGTTGAAGCAGTTTAACAGTACAAGCGGTTATAATGATATCTTTCTGCCGGCGATGTGTCGGCTGAGCAAGTCTTATCGGGCGTATTATGAGGCGCTGCAGACAGCGAATGAAAAATTTCTGCAGCAGTATCCAGAACTGGGAGGGGAGACTGCTCATGAGAGAACATCAAGTATTTAGGGCGCCGCTGATACCAGTGATTTTGGTGATTACAGGATTGAGCCGTATATTGGATGACTTTTTGCTGTCGGTTTTGGTGGGTGTAGGAATCTATGCGGCAGCAGTATGGGCGGAGCGGATATGGAAAGAAAGATGACTGCTGCGTGGTCTGCAGCAGTCATCTATAAGGCATGGTCAATGACACTTTTCTGGAATTCTTCCATTTTTGCGATGATATCCTTTTTGAAGTCAACGCTCTCTTTTATAAGTTCTCCAAGGTGAAAGAGTGTATATTACGCATAAATTCCTGAAACAGATATACGGACCGATTGTGCTGTCGACTGTATGGCAATCGTTTCCTGTGCGATCAGCTTTTTGACCTGATTGGAGGACAGTCCTAAAATTTCTGAAACAAGCTTTTCGGGGCGGATTTTCAGGTGATAGGGATTTTGCACTGTGATCAGGGTCCGGTTGTCACATACAGTTTCGTCCATTGTTTCCTGCAGTTGAATCAACTCATAGTTGCTTGTTTTCGTATCGATTTCCGCCTTGTTTTTCTGAAATAACTGATGATTTCTGCCATATTCTTCGGCGAGTTGTTCATCGTTGTCAAGAAAACGCTGGTATTCGCCTGCTGGTATGCTGGTATTTCTCTGCCGCTCATAAATCGTAAGGTTGAAAGTATGCCTGCATTTTTCACATTGGTAGATCAGCCATACATCAAGCTTGCTGCCGTTGGCGTTGACGCGGAACTTCCCCGTATTTTTGAACCTTGACTTTTGTCCACAGCCGGAGCAGCTGCGGCGTATCGTAAAAGACTGTGTTGGATTGATTCTGTATTCAATTGTTTTTAAATAGCTCATTTGCATCTCCTGTTGATTTAAACACGCTCTAGATGCGCAGGCTATTACGGATTTGTTTTATTTGCAATAGCCGCGCTATGCAAAGCAAACGGGTGTAGTCATAAAAGAATGCTCCTCTCATTTCGGTATTTTTTGATTCGATTTATTATATCAGATTGAGCGGACGGCGGGAGACTTACGTTTAAATATAAAAAAATGTGAGCAGGTAACTAGGAAACCTTTTCGATTTCCTGTTTTGGGATTACTGCGTTTTCACATCATGGCTTCTGATATACCACACACTCAACAGATAGAACAGTATGATAAAAAACACAGAGTAGCTGATAAATTCAGCTGCATCCACGGTGAGGTTTGGATTATTGGCGCGCATGCCCCTGCTCATAAGGGAGTAAGGAAGGAGGTAGTAACTGTCTTTTGCAGTGGCGGCCAGTCCGGCGAATCCGCCAAGGAGCGCCAGGCCAATCGGAATAGCGAAGCTTCTGATGACGAGCGACAGAAAACACTGTATCGCGCAGACGGCCACACCGCCAAGGACACCGCAGGCAAACCATTCTGCCAGCTCCGCCGGAACAGGTTTCGTAAAACCGACATACAGACCGCATAAAATATACAGAAGGCACAACCACCCTAAAGTGAGAAATGTGATGACGGAACAGACTGCAATTTTGTCCAATACAATCCGCCATGCCGGCGTGTTGACCAGCACCATATTCCAGTTGGAGCCGCTGTGTTCAAGCCGCCACAGATAACTTGCATAGACGCCTACAAGCGGCGGCATAAAAAAGTAACAGAAAAACAGGGAATGCTGCGTCCACAGGGAATGCCATGTGCTTTGCAGGAGCCCAAGATTGTTCAGGTAATTGGCGGTTCCAATCAGTGCAGAAATCAGCGGCAAAATGAGAAAAGCAATCCATACTGGCGTGCGCTTTATTTTTATCAATTCAACAGGCAAATGCGGGATTCGGACAGGTTTATGGGATGCGGAGAAGCGGTTCCCTGCCGCGGCACTGGCATTTTTGTGCGAACCATAATTTTTTAACGAAAAATGATACCCGTCTGTGTCCATCTTCTGAAAGATAAACCAGCCGCCAATCAGCAGGAGGAAAAACCAGCCTATGATAAAAAAGATGCATCCGTTCTCCTGCTTCATATAATAAAATCCATTGATGCGGTTTACCTCAGTGTCCATACCGACAAACATGGTCGCTCCATAGTGTCCCCACGGAACAAGATTTCTGAGCAAGGGCCACTGCGGCACATACATCAGGAACAGCCCGGCCATACTGCCGCAGAGTCCGGTGCAGAGTGCGACGGCCTGATTGGAAAAAATCATGGAGATGACCATCTGCAGCAGATACAAATTCAAAGATATCACGAAGGTCTGCAAAAAAAACAGCCCGTATGCCCATAGATCCGGCGTGCCTTTGAAGCCGATCATATATCCCATCACCAGAAAGACAATCAGTTCCAGGAGGGAAAAAATCAGGACTGCAATCAATCCATACAGAACTTTTGTGAGATAGATGCTCAATTTACTCTGCAGCGTCTCGAGCATTTTCCAGGTATTTCCCCTATGTTCCATATCGATGATTCTGCTTGCAAAGACGGCAATGGCAGTCGGAATCAGAATCGCATTCAGGAGAGGAACGTTAAACAGTGCCATCAGCCAGCCATATTCCAGAAAACGCTCATCGTTCATGTTGTATCCGGCCCATGCCGTGATGACCAGGAGAAGGACTGCGGGAACCATCCAGATGCCGCGCCGTCTGGTCTTTTTTAATTCCAGGGATAAATAGTAAATCATAGACTTTCACCGCCTCCTGTCAATTTTAGAAAAGCATCCTCCAGACTGTCCCCCTGGGATTCAAGTGATGCAAGTGTGCCCTGAAAGATAAGTCTGCCATGATTGATGATTCCTACCATATCTGCCATTTGTTCCATTTCACTCAGGAGATGGCTTGACACGAGAACTGTCATCTGGCGGATAATGGGCAGTTCTTTGATAAATTCGCGGATTTCCTGGATTCCTGCGGGGTCGAGGCCGTTTGTCGGCTCGTCAAGTATCAGCACGCGCGGATTTCCGAGCAATGCCATGGCGATGCCAAGACGCTGTTTCATGCCGAGGGAATACTGCTTTACCTTTTTGTCCCGCTGTTCGTATAAACGGACTGTCTTAAGAACATTTGTGATCTCGCTGGCGGGCACTTTTTTCAGCTTGGCGACGATCTGCAGATTTTCAAGTCCCGTGAGGTGCCCGTAAAAGCTGGGGCTCTCAATCAGGCTTCCGGTGTGCTTCATTATGGAAAGCCTGTTTTTGTCAGTCATTTTTTGGCCGAAAATAGTGATTGTGCCTGCGGTCGGCTTCAACAGTCCGAGCAGTAGCTTTAACGTCGTGGTCTTGCCAGCGCCGTTCGGCCCGAGAAAGCCATAGACGCAGCCTTCCGGGATACGCAGGTCAATGTGGTTTACACGCATCTGACTGCCTGTGCCTTTTGTCAGGCTGTCGGTTTCGATAATGTTTGCATTCATAAAAATCCTCCTATCACGGTATGTACAGGTTCCTGCCTGTGTAATTCATGATAGGGGGATTTCTTTAAGGGAGTATGATGTTTACCTTATGTTTAGTTTAAATTTGCGCAGTCCGGCGATAATCTCAAAGCACTGAAAACGTTGTGTTTATCGCAGAAAGTTGGGAAGAACTGATGATATGTGCACTAGAATCGAGCCATTGACGTTACATTTTCCCTGTGATAAGCTGATTCTTATAAAATATTTCAAATGCGAGGATGAACAGGAGGTAGTTATGAAAAATCTGGAAAAGTACCTGTCAGAGTTAAAAAAAGACATTCCTGACATCGCACAGCGGCTGAATGCGGGTGCGTCGGATGCGGAGCTGACAAAAACCGCGGAAAAGGTAGGCTGTGGGCTGCCAGAGGAATTTGTGGAATTATACCAGCATTTTAATGGCGAGGATAAGTCAAAATGTGTCGATTTCTTTGCCGGAATGGAATTTCTGACACTGGAGAGCGTGATGTCTGAGCTGGAATTTTTCGGAAGTTTTGAGGAGGAACTGACCGCGATGGGCACAACTGCAATCAGGGAACAGCCGGCGTGTGAGCTGAACTGGATTCCGTTTGCTGCGGTTGGTCCAAGGGCGTGGTTTGTCATGGATTTGTCACCGGCAGAGGGCGGGACAGTCGGACAAATTATCACAGTGGATATCGATTACAACCACTGTTATCTGCTGGCGAGGAGCCTGGATGAACTGTTTGAAAGGATGACGGCATGGCTCCAGGAGGGTATCATCACAGTCGGCGGGGAGGATGCCGACGAGCCATACATCATGGAAAAAACGGGAGGACATATCTTTGACGAGCTGGAAGAGCTGGCGCTGTCAGAGACGTCAGAGAAGGATGTGGAGATTGCGCTGCCGGAGGGATACTGGCAGTGGCATTACGAGAGACCAAGCATTCCGCTAAGCTGCCTCGAGAAGGAAAAGAAGATGTATCTGGGGTACGCTAAAGAGCGAATAGACGTGGACTGCAGTCTGTTTGTGCATATGAAGAATTTAAAGGAATTAAACATCAATGGTGTCAGGCTTATTCATATAGGAAAACTTGCAAAAGCCCCACAGTTAAAAGAATTGGTACTGAGAAATTGTACTTTTGGGGAGGAGACGCTGTCCGCACTTTCCGGGTCACCGGGGTTAAAGAAACTGATCATTGTCCAGATGAGTGCTGACGGGTTGTCGGGACTGAGCAGTCTGAAATCATTAAAGAGTCTTACCCTGAGTGCAGCAACAGATGTTGTGTTGGAGGATTTGGGCGAATTTACAGGGCTCGGTGAACTGAATATGATAAATATGGGATTACATGACGGTGACTTTATTGGAAAAATGAAAAATTTGAAGAAGCTCAATCTGGATTCCCATAAAATGGATAATCTGGATTTTCTGGCAGACCTCAAAAAGCTTACCGAATTTTACCTTACGGAAACGGCGCAAAACGAAGACGGTCTTTCTGCTGTAGGCGGGCTTAAGAAGCTCAAAGAATTTACATATCCAGTGAAAGATTTATCAATATACAAAGAACATATGACATTGAAAAAGGCAGGGATGGCAGACTGCGTCAGAGGGGGATTTGAAGTATTTCAGGGGAGCGGCGTGACAGGTTTTACGATGATTGGTGATGCCACAATGAAACAGGCGGAAATCATAGCAGACAGGATGAGGCGGTATGTGAAACTGGAATGTTATGGATGCATAGAGCGCAGTCCGGATACGAAGTGAGACGGAGAGACACGTTTTGGGAGGCAGGGGATAAAATGACATTGTATGAATGCAAAATCTTACTGGTGGATGACGAAGCAGCACTTTCGGATATGGTGGGAAATCTGTTAAAAAAAGAAGGATACCGGCATGTGGATATGGCGGCGGACTGCGGCAGTGCGTTAAAAATGACGCGGGAAAACGAATACCAGCTCGCGCTGCTGGACGTAATGCTGCCGGACGGGGACGGCTTCACCTTATTTGAGCAGATCAAGAAGAGAAAGGGCAGAGAACTGCCCGTGATTTTCCTGTCTGCGCGGGACGAGGATCAGGCAAGGCTGCGCGGTCTGGGACTTGGCGCGGACGATTATATCACAAAGCCTTTTCTGTCGGAGGAGCTGCTGCTGCGGGTGAAGGCGGTGTTGAAGAGAACTTACCGTATCGATGACGAGAAGGGAACGGACAGGATTGGAAGAGCGCTGATTGACTGGGGAGCAGGGACGATCAGCGTGGACGGCGAGGACGAAATGCTCACTGCAAAGGAGTATGTCCTGCTAAAAAAGCTGTGTGAAAACAGGGGAAGAATCATTTCCATCAATGTGCTCTGTGATACGCTGTGGCCTGACGGAAGCTATGGATACGAAAATTCCCTTATGGTACACATCAGACATCTGCGGGAAAAACTGGAGGAAAATCCGTCAAAGCCGGAGCATCTGCTGACGGTCAGGGGATTGGGATATAAAATTGTATGAGAAGATTAGAAAATTTTGCTAAAATCATTGTTTTAACTATTCTGATGACCGCTGTGATGCTGGTTGCGGATCTCATTGTTATAACTTATTTTGGCATGAAAACAGATTCAGGGCTGTCAAAACTGTTAACAGCGCTGTATCTTTCTGAGGAGGTCGTGGAGACTGTCACAGAACAAGGTGAAACAAAGTACAGCATGTCACAACAGGGACTTGACAGGATTGATGAATTTCAGGGATTTGCTTTTATATTGGATAATGCGGGGGATGTGATTTGGAGCTACCAGCTGCCGGATGATGTTCCAGAGCACTATATGATAAAGGATATTGTACAGTTTACAAGATATTATCTGAATGATTACCCTGTTTATACATATATTATTGACGATGTCGTTCTGGTGGCAGGATTGCCCAGACAGACGGTCTGGAAGTATTCGCTTTCCTTTCAGATTAGTACTGTGAATACATTGCTTTCTGTTTTGCCAGTTCTTTTTCTCATCAATATTATAGTGCTGCTGATCGGACCGTTTCTGATCATAAAACACGATGCACATAAGCGGGAGATGCAGAGAACATCATGGATTGCGGGGGTGTCACATGATATCCGCACGCCGCTTTCGCTGGTGCTTGGCTATGCGGAGGAGCTTCTACATACCGCCGGGGACAGCGTGGAAAGCAGTGAGAAGGAAAGTGCTGCCGGGAAAGCGCAGATGATAGAGCATCAGGCAATCCGCATCAAAACGCTTGTCACCAACCTGAATACTTCCAACAAGCTCACATACGGAATGGGCGTGTGGCATCGGGAGAAGGTGCTCCTTCCGGCATTGATCCGGGAATCGATCTGCGAGATTGTCAACCGGGGGCTTGATGAAAAATATGACATTCGTGTCACTATTCCACAAACGCTGGAGCAGTTTTGCGTTCGGGGAGACAGGGAATTGATCAAGCGGATGATCGAAAATCTGGTAAACAATGCGATCAACCACAATCCGCAGGGGTGTGCGATCAGGGTCAGTCTGACCTGCCGGAGCCTTTGGATTTTCAGAGGGATTCAATTGGAAGTATCGGACAACGGGTGCGGAGTCAGCGAGAAGCAGCTCAAAAGCTTTCGGTCGTCTTCCAAACTGGACAAACTGCCTGAGCATGGACTCGGGATTCGGCTTGTGCGGCAGATTGCATCGTTTCATCACTGGAGGGTGCGGTTTTCCAGAAATCATACTGGCGGATTTTGCTGCAGAATCTTTATAAAGGTATTGGTTGGGAATTGTTAAGACATGCTTTTAAGAGGGCAATTTCTATTAAGACTGGTCTGGGAATCTATGCTATACTGTGTCTATCAGAAGAAGGAGGATTGCACAGATGAATGATGAGAAAGTGCTGGAAAAAGTGGTATGCTATATCGATGAGCATATAGAGGAAGACCTTTCGCTGGATAAAATAGCAGGGGCGCTGCACTATTCCAAGTTTTATATGGCGCGCACTTTTGCGGAGCAGGCCGGCTGTACGATATACAAATATATA
This sequence comes from uncultured Lachnospiraceae bacterium, assembly GCA_947177165.1. Taxonomy (GTDB): domain Bacteria; phylum Bacillota; class Clostridia; order Lachnospirales; family Lachnospiraceae; genus COE1. The sequence goes on along the minus strand of CAMWTP010000011.1, from coordinate 81,926 downwards.
CAGGGGCGGAGGCTGACGATGGCGGCGATGAAACTTGTTGAAACCCAAAAGCCCATTATTGATATTGCCTATGAGGCGCATTACAATTCGCAGCAGGCTTTCACGCTTGCGTTCAGCCGGCTGTATCAGTGCACGCCGCAGGCGTATCGGAAAAAGGGTGTATTTTATCCGAAACAGACTAAGATTACACTGTGCGCGCAGCAGTACTGTTCTGGTGCAGCCTACAGGATGGGAGGCGGGATGGCAGCATGAGTATGATTCCATATGTCATTGAACAGACAAGCAGGGGCGAGCGCAGTTATGATATTTTTTCGCGTCTGTTGTCAGACAGGATTATCTTTCTGGGAGAGGAAGTAAGTGACACCTCGGCGGGCCTTGTCGTGGCGCAGATGCTTCACTTGGAGGGTGAGGACCCGGAGAAGGATATCCAGCTGTATATCAACAGTCCGGGAGGTTCTGTCACGGCAGGCTTTGCCATCTATGACACAATGCAGTACGTCAGGTGTGATGTGTCGACAATCTGTGTCGGACTGGCGGCAAGCTTCGGTGCGTTTCTGCTTGCAGGCGGGACAAAGGGCAAGCGCATTGCTTTGCCCAACGCGGAGATTATGATACACCAGCCGGCAATCCACGGAAACGGTTTTCAGGGACAGGCGACAGACATCAAGATTATGTCTGACCACATGCAGAGAAACAAGCAGCGGTTAAACCGCATTTTGGCAGAAAATACAGGGAAATCGATAGAGGAAATCGCCCTCGCAACAGAGCGGGACAACTATATGTCCGCACAGGAAGCGCTGGAGTTCGGGCTGATTGACAAGGTGATTTCACGGAGCGTGTGACGACAGCCCGAAACGGGCTGTCATTTTTTACGGCCTTTTTCCTTGAAAGTATCTGAAAAGGCAAGATCAACAAGATCAAAATGAAAATTCGATGAATAAGCTGCCGTCTGGATTTACAAGTCTGGTCAGGTTGTGTTATAGTGAATGTACACGATGTGATACCGTTCTGCGGCAGGCAGGGGAAAGGCTTTTTCCCTGCTCGATTGGGATACCAGAAAGGAAAAAAAGAATGAAAAAATTTGTATGTACAGTGTGTGGTTATGTGCATGAGGGAGATGCGGCGCCCAAAGAGTGTCCGGTCTGCCATCAGCCGGGGGAAAAATTCCGGAAGGAGTCTGCGGAGAGCAGGGCTGATGTGTCTGTTGAACCGGAGGGAGAATCAGGAAGGAAAGCTGGGGATTCAGGCATGGACCTGAGCTATGACAAGAGCTTTTACAGAATCGATGAATCCTGCCGGTATATGGAGGAAATCCATCAGATGGCAGTGACAGGAAAAACGATTGGCGGCTCGATGGGAACGAAGATGGCAATGCCGGACTGGGATGATATCTTACTGCTCGGAGCACAGTTAAATCCGCCGCCTCTGGACGATGACGCACCGGTTTCAACGATGACAGTGATCGGAAAACACGCGAAAAAGCCAATGATTCTGGAAAATCCAGTCTATGTCTCACATATGTCTTTCGGAGCGCTCTCGAAGGAGATCAAGGTTGCGCTCGCGAAGGGGTCCGCGATGGCAAAGACTGCGATGTGCAGCGGTGAGGGCGGCATTCTGCCTGAGGAGCGGGACGCAGCTTATAAGTATATATTTGAATATATTCCCAATAAATATAGTGTGACAGATGAAAATCTGCGGATGGCTGATGCGATTGAGATCAAGATTGGTCAGGGAACAAAGCCGGGGATGGGCGGTCATCTGCCCGGTGAGAAGGTGACTGCGGAAATCGCCGCACTGCGCGGAAAAAAGCAGGGCGAGGATATCCAGAGTCCAAGCAGATTCCCGGAACTGAACTCCAAGGAGGACTTGAAGGATATGGTGGCGATGCTGCGAAGACGCTCCGACGGCAGGCCGATCGGCATCAAGATTGCAGCAGGCAGAATTGAGCGGGATCTGGAGTACTGTGTCTATGCGGAACCGGATTTCATCACGGTTGACGGCAGGGGCGGCGCTACGGGCTCCAGTCCGCTGTTTTTGCGCGAGGCGACGACAGTTCCGACCGTGTATGCGCTGTACCGGGCAAGAAAGTATCTGGATTCTGTACATTCCGATATTTCGCTTGTGATTACCGGCGGTCTGCGCGTGTCCGCGGACGCGGCAAAAGCGCTTGCGATGGGAGCAGACGCAGTTGCGGTGGCGAGCGCGGCGCTGATTGCGGCAGCATGCCAGCAGTATCGCATCTGCGGCTCGGGGAACTGTCCAGTGGGAATCGCGACACAGAACCCGAAGCTGCGGGAGCGCCTGAAAGTGGAGCAGTCTGCGCAGAGGGTGGCAAATTACCTCAATGTGACGCGCGATGAGCTGAAGAGCTTTGCCAGAGTCACAGGGCACACCTCTGTCCACGACTTGTGTGTGGACGACCTGGTGACTGTGAACCGGGAAATCTCGGAGTTTACCAATATCCGTCATGCATAGACGAAGAAACAGGGGACGATCCTAAGGATTCCGGGCTTGACAGTATGAAGGAGATTAAAATTCGGAAAGATGCTGCATAAAATAAGGAGGAGATTTAAATGGACAACAAAGCAATGTATAATTTAACGTATGGACTGTTTATACTGACCGCGAAGGAGGGCGACAAGGATAATGGGTGTATTGTCAACACCGTTTCGCAGGTGACGACGGAGCCAAACCGTATCGTGGTGGCGGTCAACAAGAAGAATTACACACATGATATGATCGTTCGCACAGGTGTGTTCAATGTGTCGATCCTGACAGAAAATTCAAAGTTTGATACCTACAAGCATTGGGGATTCCAGAGCGGCGCGGATGTGGATAAGACAGAGTCGGTCACTTTCCAGCGGGCGGAAAATGGGGTGATCTATATTGCAGAGGAGACCAATGCATACCTCTCTGCAAAAGTGGTTTCTGCGACAGACCTTGGCACGCACACGCTGTTTCTTGCGGATGTGACCGACGGGGCGGTATTGTCGGCGGATAATTCCGTGACATACAGTTATTATCAGAAAAACATTAAGGCAGCGCCCGCAGCAGCAGAAAAGAAAAAAGGATTTATCTGCACAGTATGCGGGTACATTTACGAGGGCGATGTTCTTCCAGATGATTTTGTATGTCCCTGGTGCAAGCATCCCGCATCTGACTTTAAGCGGATTGAGTAGAAAAGGATAAAGGAGAAACATGAGATGTATCAGATCATAGACGGAAAAAAGATTTCGCAGGAAATTAAGGATGAGCTCAAAGAGAAGGCTGCAGGGTTAAAGGAGCAGGGCAGGAATATCTGCCTTGCGGTGATCCAGGTGGGCAGTGATCCGGCGTCGAGCGTGTATGTGGGCAACAAGAAAAAGGCGTGTGCCTACATTGGGATTGAATCGCTGGCATACGAACTTCCGGAAGAGACGACAGAGCAGGAGCTTTTGGATTTGATACAGAAGCTCAATGCGGACGACAAGGTGAACGGTATCCTTGTCCAGCTTCCGCTCCCGAAGCAGATCAACGAGGAGAAAGTGATACAGACGATTGCGCCGGAGAAGGATGTGGACGGATTTCACGAGAAGAATGTCGGTGCGCTCTGTGTGGGCAGCAAAGGATATGTGTCCTGCACGCCGCTTGGCATTATCCAGCTGCTAAAGCGTTCCGGCATCGAAATCTCCGGGAAGCACTGTGTCGTAATCGGACGAAGCAACATTGTGGGCAAACCGATGTCGATGTTATTGTTGAGGGAAAACGGCACTGTCACAGTCTGCCATTCACGTACGCAGAATCTGAAAGAGATCACAAGGCAGGCTGATATCCTTGTGGTGGCTGTCGGAAAGCCCAAATTTGTCGATGATTCCTTTGTCAAGGAGGGGGCTGTCGTCATCGATGTCGGAATCCACAGGGACCAGAACAACAAGCTCTGCGGCGATGTTGACTTTGAGAAAACGGCGCCGCACACAAGTGCCATTACTCCGGTTCCGGGCGGCGTGGGTCCGATGACGATTGCGATGCTGATGTATAATTGTGTGTCGTCAGTGGAGTTGTCCTGACTGATAAGCCTTGTAATGATTTTGATTTATGAAGCAGCCCATTTTCTGAGTTCACACTCCCGGAACAGATTGCTGACAGCAATTTTGTATGCTGCATAGTCTGAGGCCTTGCGTATTTTCTTGAGATACCGGTCTGATGCAGCAAAGCTTTCACTCAGATAAGTCCACAAGTCTTTCATCTTGAACAGAGTCGGTGTCTCCCCTGCCATCTGGGCGGAGTACCCGGCAAAGATTTCATCGTGAAAGGCTTTGAGCGTTTCCTTTGTATACAGCTCTGCGGTGTCATTCCTTTTTAGCTGTGCGGTCAGTGCAGGGTTTTTGAGAATACCGCGCCCAATCATGATGCAGTCTGCTGCGGGGACAGTGTCCAGAAGTGTCTCATAGCTTTTTGGGGAAGTGATCTCTCCGTTGTAGCAGAGCGAAATACCCGTCAGGGCGGCAGCGGCAGCTGAAAAGGCTTCCTTATGGGGTGTGAACTTGTACAATTCTTTCTGCAGGCGCGGGTGTATGATCAGCTCGGCTATCGGATATTTTTGGTAGACTGCAAGGATGTGTTCCCATTCATCGACTGATTCCACGCCGATTCTTGTCTTGATGGAAATCCTGAGCGGTGACTTGTCATAGATTTCATATAAGAAATTATCCAGCTCGTCAGGGACACTCAGAAATCCTGCGCCGCGCTTTCTGGCAGTGACCGTGCCGGAAGGGCAGCCGAGATTGAGATTTACGGTCTGGTAGCCGTACGAAGCTATTTTGGTGGCAATCTGCAGAAATTCGTCCGCGCGGTTTGTCAGAATCTGCGGTACGACTTCGATCTGTTCATTGTGTTCCGGGAGGATTTCGTTCAATTCACGCCGGTTCATCTTCCTGCTGGCGATAAACGGCGTAAAGTACTTGTCGATACCGCCGAAATAGCGATTGTAGGCCTTTCTGTAGATGTAAGTTGTGATTCCCTCCATCGGGGCAAGGTATAGTTTCATTAAAATTCCTCTTTTATATTTCATATAGCAAATCTGTGGATAGATTCCGTTTTCATTTGTTACAGACTGCGAGCGGTATCTCAATATTGTTCACGCCTCTATTTGATTTAGATGCATTTATGTTGATTGAAGGCGTAAACAGCAACTGGTGTATTGTTCCCTGAAAAGGATTCGTAAAGTGATTTTAATGCATAGTCTATGCTTTAATACCTGCTTCAGCAAGCATTTTTTTTAACTTTTCAATTTCGGCGTCTTTGTCAGCAAGCTTGGCATCTTTGTCAGCAAGCTTGGCATCTTTGTCAGCAAGCTGTGCATTCTGCTCTGCCAGAAGTATTTTGAATTCTACGATTTCAGGTGCAAGCATTTCTTTTAATTCTTCACACATTTGTTCACCCTCCTGTATCATTTTCTTAAACAAATTCATATTTGCCTCTGATGCTACATTTACAACAGAGTCCGCATTTTTCTTATCTTCATTGTCTTCCAGTTTTGAGGTTTTGTCCAGCAGTCTTTGTGCCTGTTCCCTGCTCATGGTACGAGTCAGGGATGTCAGGAATACATGCCCCTCTTCGTCCATTTCACTTGTCACGAGAAACTGTACTGGAAACAGCATTCCACATATGCGGTAAATGCCTTTTGCCCGTTTGGTCAATTCGTATTTTTTATCAAGTTGTCGAAGGAGCTTCTCAGGCTTTTGTTCCCGACAAGTGTAATTGTTGTGTCCATATCGAGAATTTCATCTGCGTTTTCTGCGGCTGTAGTGTGTGCTGTCTCGTCTTTGTAGAGACATGCATAGGAAAGTGCTTTGTAAAAGGTCCCGGCATCCATGCTGTCTCCTGGTGATTTATATTCCAAAATATTATTTTTCAGGAAGAAATCACCGATTTCATTTTTGATAACTGCGTTCGTTTTTTTCTTGATCACAAGAAAATCTATCCTGAGCGGCATCTTGCTCAGATTGTGTTCCCGCTCGTATTTGAGATCTTTTTTGTTTTCGCATAATTCCAACTCTATTGCGGAGCAGAAGGCAGGATGCCATTGTATATTTTCCTCAATTTCCAATATTGCTATTACCTTTCTCTTTTGTTATTTTAGTATAACATACGAAATTTTGACACGCAATAACGATTTGCGTGTTGGAAAATTGAGCAGATTGGTGGTTGCTGGCTGCTGTTCAAAAATCACATAAGCGGAGGGGATCATGCGCCACATGGATACTTTATATATATTTGTGCAAAATACTCTGAGGTTTGTTTCGCGAAGATGTGGAATTATATAAAGCCGCATGCTATACTGTTTATGTGGATGAGGATGACAGTGTGATTTGCAGTGGCGGCAGGATAACATACAGATACTTTAAATGGTGAGAAATAGAATCTTAAAATGACGACAGAAAGAAAAAGCGCAGCAGTATGTCCTGAATATCTGGCAGAATGGCTGCATGAGTTTGAAAAGGTTCAGAAACAGATGATAGAAAGACTTTCTGTGCAGGGAATAGAGAATAAAGTTTAATCTGTTTTTAATCTTATCAACATTTTTGATTAATTTTGATTGTTTAAGATAGGATCATCAGCTGAGGGGTGTGAAGCAAAGTTTCACACCGGAAATAAAAGAATGCAAATTGAGTGTTCTTTTATGAAGTAAATTTAAGATTTCAAACAATCAAGAAGGAGAGAAAAGAAATGGATAATTTTCAAAAGGTAGAAAAATTAAGGGAGCATGCAAACGTAACTTATGAGGAGGCAAAGCAGGCACTGGAAAACAGCAACTGGGATATCCTTGATGCCATGATTTACTTAGAGCAGAGCGGCAAGGTACATGGACCGGAGCACTCCAGCTACACGACGCAGACCGAGAAGGTGAAGATCGAGTTGGATGACAAGGAATGCAAGTCCAGCTTTTCCGACAATCTCAGACGCTTCGGACACTGGTGCCAGAAGATTCTTGAGAAGGGCAACAATAACAGCTTCTGTGTGGAGCGCGACAACAATGAGATTTTCCGGATACCGATTACGCTGCTGGTCGTATTTCTGCTCTTTGCATTCTGGGTGGTGGTTCCGCTGCTGGTGGTCGGACTGTTCTTTAATATGAGATACCAGTTTGCAGGGCCTGATGTGAGAAGCGTTGACATCGACCTCAACAAGGCGATGGACAGTGCGGCAGAGGCGGCCGAGAACATCAAGAACGAGTTTGGCAATGCAGCCAAGGAAGAGGACATTTAATTTGCAGTGAGCAGGGGAAAGCTTCTCCCCTGCCCCATTGTTTTGGATAGGTAAGGAGGCAGTGATGGCAGTAACGGTTTTGATTGTGGAGGATGAGGAAAAGATCGGACGTTTTCTGGAGCTTGAGCTCCTGCATGAGGGGTATGAGGTCATGAAGGCGGCAGACGGCAGGGAGGGATTGGAAAAGGCGCAGAGCGGCAAGGCGGATCTCGTGGTGCTCGATGTGATGCTTCCGGAGTTAAACGGCTTTGAAGTGCTGCGGCGCCTTAGAAAAAATTCTGACATTCCTGTCATAATGCTGACGGCGCGCGACGAGGTGATGGATAAGGTTGCTGGGCTTGACGGCGGGGCCGATGACTACATGACAAAACCGTTTGCCATAGAGGAGCTGCTTGCGCGCATCAGACTGGTGCTCAAGAAGCGCGGCGGTGGTGCCAGTGTAACTGGCCAGGACAAAAACCAGCTCAAAGTCGGGAAGCTTTGCATGGACGTGCAGCGCTATGAGGTTTCTTATGATGGGAAGCAGGTGGAGCTTACTCATAGGGAATTTGAGCTTTTGAAGGTTTTGCTGGAAAACAAGAACATTGTGATATCGAGGGATACATTATTAGAAAAAGTCTGCGGCTATGATTATATGGGTGAGACGAATATCATTGATGTGTATGTGCGGTATCTGCGGAGCAAGCTGGATGATGTGTTTCAGGTAAAGATTATCCAAACCGTGCGCGGAGTGGGGTATTGTATCAAAGATGAAAACTGACAATAAAAAAGAAAAAAAGACTGAGAAAAAACTGATTGAAATAAAAAGCAGACCATTTGACACAGTGCGTGTGACTTCCATTGCGCGGAAAATTAATTTGAACAATTTGGCACGCGTTTTTTTTGCGTATGCGGGCATGGATATCGTTGTTTTTGTTCTGCTTGCGGCGATTTTCGTTGTCGGCATGGATCTGCAGATGGAGGGGACATTTGCGTTTTCTCGTATTAGGAAGATTTCGTTTCAGACGGATCTGTGGAGTGCGGTGTACACTGTGTTGGACAGCAGCGATCAAATATTATATCATGTGCCGATCGGTGTGTGGTTCAGTTTGTTTCGTTGCGGAGGGGTTGTTCTTCTTGCGTTTCAGATTATTGATCTGGTTTCATTGGCGTTCTCTGGCACGGCGCAGGTGCGCAGGCAGCTTCGCCCCTTGAACCAGATTGCGGCGAGGGCGCAGCAGCTCAGTGAGATGGCATTTGATGAGACAAAATACCACAATCTGGAGGATGCGATTTCCAACCTCAAAGTGGACGCCATGGAGAATGGTATCCATATGCACGACAAGGATCTGCAGGGCATTGAGACGGCGCTAAATGGGCTGCTCGAGCGCATCCGGGCTTCCTACAAACAGCAGTCGCAGTTTGTCTCAGACGCCTCTCATGAACTGCGCACACCGATTGCGGTCATACAGGGATATGTCAATATGCTTGACCGGTGGGGAAAGGAAGACACAGCGATTCTCGAGGAGTCCATCGAGGCGATTAAGAATGAGGCAAACCACATGCAGAAGCTTGTGGAGCAGCTTTTGTTTCTGGCGAGGGGCGATTCGAACCGGCAGAATCTTGACATGCAGCTGCATGAGCTGAACAGCATCATGCGGGAAGTCTATGAGGAGTCGCTGATGATCGACGAAAATCATAGTTACCGTTTCGAGGAATCGGGAAATGTGCGGGTGTATGGAGATTGCGACATGCTCAAGCAGTCGGCGCGGATTCTCATTGACAACGCGGCAAAATACACGAGACAGGGCGAGGAAATCCTGATACGTGTGGGTGTCTGGAAGGACGGCTCTGCGTTTTATGGGATACAGGACAATGGAATCGGGATGTCTGAGCAGGATGTTGCGCATGCGTTTGACCGCTTTTACCGCGCTGACACGGTGCGCAACAGCAAGACGGGCGGAACAGGACTTGGGCTTTCGATTGCAAAGTGGATCGTCGACAAGCATCAGGGGTATTATGATATTGTGAGCCGCGAAGGGCTGGGAACACGGTTTAGTGTGGTGTTTCCGCGATGTGGTTAGTGTCGTGAAACTGCGGTGTTAAACTATGAAGTATTGTTGCATATTGATTGACAAAAGTAATACTTGAAGTTATACTTTTGGTATGAAAACAATTATAGGCGGGTATCCTGTAGAGTGGGATGACCAAAAAAACGAGATCAATAGAAACAAACATGGAATCAGTTTTGAAACTGCAGCGTTGGTATTTGCTGATGAAAATCGGATTGAGTATTTTGACAGACTTCATAGTGTTGAGGAGGACAGATATGTAGTGCTTGGCAGGGTAAATGATATTCTGTTTGTAGTGTACACAGAGCGCGAAGACGCGTCAAGACTGATTTCAGCAAGGGTTGCGACTGCTGCAGAGAGGAGGATTTACTATGGCGATTGTTAGAACGACAATAACGAATGGACAGAAGCCGACAGAGGCACAGATCAAAGAAATTGAGGAAGCTTCGAAAAGACCTATTTTTTTTGACGAAGATGCACCAGAATTGACTCCAGAACAGTATGCAGAAATGGCAGCCATAGCTGCATTGAGACGCGAAGAAATGAAGAAACCTGTCATTTCACTGAGAGTATCACCTGCGACACTTGAAAAAGCGCGTGCAACTGGAAAGGGTTACACAGGTTTCCTGAGCCGGCTTTTGGATAATGCCATTAATGATCCCGACATTGTGGCAAAGAGCTTATGACAAGAAAGACCATTTATTCATCCAGTCATTCATTCAGGGAATGGGACAATTGGATGGAAAATGGTCTTTTTTCATAAGAAAATCAAATCAGCAGTTCTATTTGATATTTTTGCAGCCAGTAATTCACCTGCAAAAGATACGCAAGCAGCTGCGGACCAGCCATGAGCTGCCCATAGAACGGCCTGCCGTAGTCGGAGGGCTGGCTGATGTAGTCGAGCACTTTATTCAGGTCAATCAGTTCCCGCAGGGGTGCGCGCGTGTCGGACAGTGTTTCCACGATCGCGGTGCGCAGCAGATTTTCGTAAGCGGGATCATAGGTTTTGGGATAAGGACTCTTTCTGCGGTATAAAACTTCGCCGGGGAGTAGTCCGTCCGCGGCGGCGCGCAGCAGTCCTTTTACCACGCCGTCTTTGCATTTCATGGACCAGGGCACATTCCACAGATATTCCACAATGCGGTGGTCGGCAAACGGGACACGCGCCTCGAGCCCCGCGTGCATGCTTGTGCGGTCCATGCGGTCGAGCAGCGTCTGCATAAACCATTTGATATTGAGATAAGAGATTTCACGTCTGCGTTTTTCTTCACGGTTTTCCCCCTCCAGAACAGGAACTTCCGATATTGTCTTTGCATATGCGGCGTGGGCGTATTCTTCTAAGGGAAGAAGGGATAATACGCTGTCTTTCAGGAGCATGGTGCGCGGGGTGAAATCCATTGACCACGGGAAGCAGTCTGCGTCGAAGCACTCTTTCCTGTGAAACCACGGATAACCGCCAAAGATTTCATCGGCGCACTCCCCGGTGAGGGTTACTTTGTGGCTGGCGGCGACTCTCTTGCAGAAGTAGAGCATGGAGGCCTCGACGTCCGCCATGCATGGCAGGTCTCTGGCGTCCACCGCCTCAAACAAGTATTGATATAAATCAGCATTGGCACATTCAAGGTACTGGTGGTTGGTATGGCAGTGGGCGATCATCATATCTACCCACGGTCTGTCCTGTGAGGGCTGAAAGGCGTTTGCCCTGAAATTTTTGTCATTGTCTTTGAAGTCAAAGGAGTATGTATCGAGCCTCTTACCCTGCTTTTGAAGCTCGCTGCTGCATACCGCTGTGACAAGACTACTGTCCACACCGCCCGATAAGAAGGTACAGACAGGCACATCGGAGAGCATCTGCATCCTGATGGCGTCTGTGACCAGATACCGGGTTTTCTCGACTGTGTTTTGCCAGTCCTCTTCATGTGGATAACTCTCCAGTTTCCAGTAACACTTTGTGGATAGGTGCTGGGAAAAGTCGGAGCCGTAATATTCGAGATAATGTCCCGGCAGCAGCTCATCTATATTTTTAAAAACACCCTTTCCGTAGGTCTTCGCAGGGCCAAGACCAAAGATCTCACAGAGCCCGTCGCGGTCCGCCTGCGCCTTAAAGTCAGGATAGCACAGGATTCCCTTCAGCTCGGAGGAAAAGATGAGGGTGTTGCGAAAGAGGGTATAGAACAAAGGCTTTACCCCGAGTCTGTCGCGAAAGAGATATAATCTTTGCAGTGTTTCGTCGTATATGGCAAAGGAAAAGATGCCGTTTAGCTGTGTGATGTAGGAAGTGCCGTGAAGGAGGTATCCTATCAGAATCACTTCTGTATCGCAGGTTGTTTCGAAGACGATGCCTTCCTTCTCCAGCGCACGGCGGAGACTGGGCATGTTGTAGATCTCACCGTTATAGCAGATGACAGCGCGGTGGTTATCAAGCTGTCTTGCCATAGGCTGCTTTCCGTATTCGAGGTCCAGAATGGACAGACGGGTGTGGGAGAGTCCGCAGTTTCTTGACAGCCAGACTCCGTTTTCATCAGGTCCGCGGTGCTGCTGGCGGGTATTCATCTTCTGCAGGATGGAGAACCATCTTGCGGATTCCTCCGTATAGTTTACATGAAAGCTTGCAAAGCCTGTGATTCCACACATTTTTGATATCCTTTCCCAACATATGAACGATTTTTATATATAGTCTTTCAGGATTGGCTGATACTGCTTGTGCTCCAGCGCCATTTCCAGTGTCGGTATCAGCAGTTCAACGTGTGCCACCAGAGAGTTTGGTTTTGTCTGATAGTTATCCTGCCCGAACGGGACGAAGTAGATATTTTTGCTGTTGCATAAAAGTCCGATATTTTTCAGGTTCATGCCAAGCCCGTCGTTGGTCGAGATGGAGATGACGAGCGGCTTGTTGTTGCGCATGTGGGCTTTTGCCGCCATGAGGACAGGCGTGTCAGTGATGCCGTTTGCGAGCTTTGCGGCAGTGTTTCCGGTGCAGGGGAGGATTGCCAGTGCATCAAGGTACGCTTTCGGACCGATTGGCTCTGCGCCGGGAATGGATACGATCGGGTCTTTTCCTGTGATTTCTTTTATTTTAGTGACATATGTGTCAGGTTTTCCAAAGCGGCTCTCGAGTGTCTGGGACGCCTCTGACAGAATCGGATAGATGTCAGCGCCGGCGTCGGACAGCTTTTGCAGTTCTGCGAAGGTTTTCTCGAAGGTACAGAAAGATCCGGTCAGTGCGATTCCTATTTTTTTTCCTTTGATGTCCATGTGGATCAGGCCTCCTATAGTCTGTTGATGACGTAGTCTGTTAAATACTTTGCGCAGCTTTCTCCGGCGTATTTTCCGGGAAGTCCCGGGCAGAAATGAATGTTGACGTTTAATTTCTGGGCAGTCTCGTAATCGGCGCCTGTTCTGTTGGAGGCGATGTCAATGACAATGGCGTTTGGCGATACTTTTTCGAGGCATCTGCGGTTCAGGACACGGGCGGGAATTGTGTTAAAAATATACTCAAAACAGCAGATGTTGTTCCACAGCTTTGACAGATGCAGTGTCTCAAATCCAAGAGCACACGCGAGGGCAAGCTCGTTGGCGTCGTTGGAGCATACTGTGACACAGGCGTGAAGCCCTTTCAGGCGGTCGGCGATAATCTTGCCGCATCTGCCATAACCCAGTACAAGGGTGCTGCTCATATGGATGTTTGTGTCCTTGTGCAGCAGTGCTTCCAGGATAGCGCCTTCCGCGGTGGAGACGGCATTGTACAGCGTCATGGGCTCATCGAGCATAAAGTCGTGGCAGCTGATTTCCCGCTCCTCACAGGTTCTGCGGAAATCTTCCGGTATGATGCCGGCGAAAATTTTCTGGTGTTTGTGAATGCCCCGCTGCAATTCTGAGATGCTGATTGGGGCATCAGAACGCTCCTCGCAGTAGAGGGAATCAGATTTTGTGAACGGAATGCCGCCTATGATCACCTGCGCGGAGTCGAGGGCTTCGCGCAGGGAGTCTGTGAAAGTTAACTTGGATTTTATGGATGGACTGCAGGAAATCTGGACAGTGCAAAAACAGAGAACCCGATAGCCTTTTTCTGCTAATATGGGAGCCATACATGCTGTCCGCCTGTCGCCGCCTAAGATTGCAATATCAAATTTTGCCATATTTCTTGGAGGCATATCGCACCTCCTTATATTTAATCGACTTATCTTTAAAATATGACAAAAATAGAAAAAAGTTCGGCCTGCTTACAAGAAAAGCACCGCAAATCAGCGAAAATCTGCAGGTGCCTGTCCATTATGCATTATGAAAAATAAATGACAGGAAATCCTGTATCACCTCAGGATGGTTCTCCAAAGTACAAATCCCGAGAATGGAATCCTCATCCAGCCCGTATGCAGAGGGGAGGACGCTGTTCTTTAGATAAATACCAATTGGACTGGATGTCTCCGGATCATAATAAAAGTCATCCTCTAGCTGGGCGAGCTGCTGGGGCGGCAAGAAGTCCTGCAGGTTTAAGAACACATTCTGGTTATGATATTGTTCCATAACAGATTGTTTTGTGATGATAATGTCAACCGTATCAGTGCCTGTCAGGGACTGGAAAACAATCAAGGAGGCGTCGCTGTACAGGTCATCTGACAAATTGATCGAGGTGTCAAAGGTAATGACTTGCCGGCCGCTGAAATTTTCCCTGGCATAGAAATCATCTTTTAGGCGGTCAAGCTGTGCTTCCCCGGCGAAAGACTGGTCGATGAAAGCGCAGTAAAGCATACAGTCCTGCCTGCTCCTCAAGAATGCCCCGCCAGCCTGATACAAAAAGAATACAATCACAAGCCCAATCAGAATTGGAATCCTGTAATAATTCCAGATATACCAGCGCCGGTCTGCCGGCGTCATCTTTTTTAATTTCTCTTTCTCCTCCTGAAAAGATTTTCTGAATGCTTCTCCTGCCATAGTGTTTCTCCTTATTCTATATTTTTTGCAGCGATTGAGATATGGTTTCTTATTCCTCCGGCAGGGGGATACTGATGATGATCTCGTTGCGGTAGTAAGGAATAGAGCTGAAGGAGATTTGTACATTTTCTTTCCCGTAATATGTAACAAGCCGGTGGTATATGTTGTGCAGTCCTACATGTCCTTTGTTATCCTCGACAGGATTGCCTAAAGTGATCGCTTCTATTTTTTTTACGTCAAAACCGCTGCCATTGTCAATCACTCCGATGGACAGGCGGTTTGCTGACGCGTGAAAACTGATTTCAATCGTGGGAACGGATATTGGTATTCCCGACGCATCGATACCAAAACCATGACGGATAGAATTTTCCACCAGAGGCTGCAGGAGCGTTTTGGGAATCAGCAGCTGGGTTAAGTCTGAGGAAGGCTTGTACAGGAAGATGATGGATTGCTGAAACCGCTGATTCATTAGCTTGATATATACATCGGCGTGGCGCAGCTCATTGGAAATGGTAATCAGATCTGCCCCGTAGGAAAGTCCGATGCGCAGGTATTCTGCCAGGTACTGAATCATGTTAGTGGCGGTGTTGGAATTTCCGCGCAGCACCTCCGACTGGATGCATTCCAGGGTATTGTAGAGAAAATGAGGATTCATCTGCTCTGTCAGAAGCTGGACTTGTGTTTTGTATTTCTCCGCCTCCTCCTGCTTGATGCGCACCATCTGCTGGCGGATGGTGTCATGCATATTGTTGATGGCAGATCCGAGCTGTCCTATCTCGTCGTTGGCAGAGAATTTTAATTTCTCTGTATAACGGTTTTCCTCAATCTGATGGACCACCGCTACCAATGTGTTGACAGGGCGGGTGATGTAGCGTGCCATCAAAAACGCGATGGTCAACAGAAAGAACACCAATAGTACAAGTAACAGCAGCAGCGTATAACCAGTCTTTCCAAAGATATCTGGAAATGTTTCCCGGGGGGCATAGTTGAGCAGAATCATATCTCCATAGCGCAGTCCGTAAGCGGCCAGATAGCAGTCAGAGCTGACAAAGGTACTGCAGTCGGAAGTATTCCAGGTGGCAGCGTCAAGCAATTCTTTGGTCCGCTCATCTTCGAGAATTGCTGTGACATCCTCCGTATCTTCGGTGGAAGGACTGTTCAACAGATCGCCGTCGGCGGTCAACAGGTAGTAAACATTTTCTGTCTCGCTCACATTGGTCAGATTCAGGCAGGTCTGGAGCTTGGCGGAATCAATAAAGATGATCACATAGGCATCCGGCGCAGAATCAGAAAGGTCCAGTTCTACATACTGCGTGATAACGCTTACCGGAAATACGATCGGAATGACAGACACCCGGCTGCGGAAAGGGCTCTTGCGCTCCTTTAAAAAAGAGATGCCTTTTATGCGTGAAAGTTCAGCCGGTGAGAACATCTCCTCCGCCGTCTCGTAAAGGGGATTATTGAAAAGCGTGTAGGCGGTCCTGCCATCCCCGGAGAGAAGCATCGCGCCGTGGACCAGGTAATTGCAGTTGGACAGTGTGGAGAGCTCATCCTGTATCTTACTTTTGGCAGTGAGGTAGGAAGGATCGCTCAGACACAGGTATTCAACATCGGATTTAAAGTCCTCGGTGCCGCAGGTGAGTACAAAACGTTCAATGATATCGGTATAATTCATATAGAATGTGTTTGCGGCGCTGACAGTAGCTGTCTTAATGCCGCCGAGCAGCCGTTCTGAAAAAATATAGCGGTAATAGATCACTGCGGTTAAGGTAATAATAGTGCTAAGAGCAAGTGCAAGACCGCACATGACAAAGCTGATTTTTGAAAAAAGAGAAAGGTTCCTGAACTTTTTGCGCATGACTTTACTCCTTTTGGGTTCGATCTGTATATTTTGCCTGAAAATCGGAGGGGGTAATACCGTGGACATTTTTAAAGGCCCGTGAAAAGGAACGGTAATCCCCGTACCCTACATGATAGCTCACCTCATTGATGGAAGTGTTGGGATTCATCAGGGCGCGCCGGGCATATTCCATTTTTTCGGTCAGCAGATAATCCCGCAGGTTTACATTGGTCTTGTTCTTAAAATAGATAGCAAAATAAGAAGGGCTTAAATGTACCTGTTGGGCAATGTCCTCAATTTTAATATGGTTCGTTACATTTTGGTGAATGAACTCCTTGGCTTTGCGTATGATGGCATCTTCTGACTCGGCGCAGCCCTGGGGAGCTTTCGTGTATTTATTTCCGCCATAGCCATACACGGCATCAATAAATTCGGAGAGATGGCAGAAAGAACTGCTCATCCATTCCCGGATCTGGGAAAGCTTTGTGAGGCGGTACAAATCCTGCGCGTTCACTTCCGATAAGATTTCCTGGTGGGAAAAGGAAGAGAACTCCTGTTCAATCATGTGAAACAGGGAGTAGCACATGCTGAAAACATAGTTTGGCGGGGGCATGGGCACGTAGAGCAGACGGTCAATAAACTCATTGCAAAAAGTGCGGATGCCCTCTAAATCCTTCTGGACAATAAACTGTACCAGAGGAAGGCGGTCAATATCTGTCAGCTTCAAGGTTGGCTGAACAGAGCAGAGTATCTCATAGGTGAAGATTCCCGATGTGTCATCATACAGCCGGTAGGTGATGGAGGCCAGTGCCCGGTTGTAGGAGTAGGAGCACTCCATCAGACCGGAAACCATGTCTCCGATACCGATCAGCGGCATCGGAAGATTCTTTTTCTGGATAGCTGTCTGGCACTTGATGGCATTTTGGAAAGGGAGGCTGTCAGAGGTATTAAAAATACCTACAATCTGATTTTCGCCGTGTTTCCAGAATATATGTTTTTCCTGGGAAAATTCCGCATCCAGACAGGCAGTCAACTGCTGAAAGGGAAGCTGCTGGTCCTTTTGTTCATAGAGCAGGACGCAGACATAGCAGGAACTGTCACTGATGGCAATTCCTGTATTTTGCAGAAGTTGTCCGATCATGTTTTGCTCTAAAATCTTGCTGTCCAGCAGCCGGTTGAGAAAATTTAAGTTCAGTTTTTCCTGATACAGTCTGCTGTGGTTGCCCTTGTTTTGCTGACTGCGGTCCAGGCAGGTTCTGTATATGGCATCGTAGAGCTCAGAGCTGTCCAACGGCTTTAAAAGGTAGGCTTTTGCACCGTAGCGAATGGCATCCTTGGCATAGGAAAAGCTGTCGTAGCCGCTCAAAATAATAAAATCGGTCATGATTCCAAGCTTTCTGGTTTTCTGGATGACCTCAATACCGTCCATATCCGGCATCTTGATGTCAATAATGGCAAAGTCCGGACGGAGTTCCAAAATGGCGCTGAGGGCATCCTGACCGTTCGTGGCGAGGCGGACGAGTTGAATACCCAGCTCTGCCCAGTCAATGGCATTTTCCAATTCTCTTAATATGCTGATTTCGTCGTCTGCCAAAATGGCAGTAAAATAAGTGTTTTGGGTTTCCATGTTCGTCCTCCAAATATACGCACGAGCGATAAAGTCTGCGAGGCGGCGTTAAGTATTAACGCTCGTTAGTCGGTGCTGCCGGAAAATTCTACAGCTCCTTAGTATAAATAATAAAAGTGTATCACACGATGCGTCATAAGACAAGAGTGATTTTTTGGAAAAGAAGCTGGCCTTTGTGCAAATAGAATAGTAAAGTCAATTTTACGGGGTGTAAATTGTCCGTATTGACTCTGCAAGATAGGGCGCAGTGTGATATTCTTATACATTCAGCACAAAAAAACATAGAATTTGTTACATGGTAAGTGAAAAGTGTCCTTTGGTTTCGGTGGGAAACATAATAAAATAATAAATGTATTGTACGTGTGCAAAATTTTACATAAAAGGAGGATACCATGAAAAAGAAATTAATTAGCATGATGTTGACGGCAGCGATGGTTGCCAGCCTGTGTGCATGTGGCGGGACACCCGATGCAGATAACGGGCAGAGTGCGGGCGGTGATTCGTCAGCAGACAGCGAGGCGCAGTCATCAGGCGGGCAGGAGGCGCAGGCGCCGGAGGGTGCAACTTCCATTGAAGTGTGGACCAATGACCGCCATGACCTGGAGTATGTGGAGTCCATGATTGACCAGTACAATCAGAGTAACTCCGACGGGATTTTCATCAATCTGACTGTCATCACCGAAGACTATCAGAATATGCTTGCCCTGGCTTACAATGGCGGTACAGCACCGGATGTAGTGACTGCGAATTCTCTTCCCTTAAATACATTTGCGGATACCGGCATTTTGGTCCCCTTAAATGAGTATATTGACGCGGATGAGACATTCCAGAAAGTCAATGAACCTTATGAGCATGCTTATGAGGGCCTGAATCTGAGAAACGGGAATATTTACGGTGTATATACCGGCATGCGTTCCGGCGTGCGTGTGGAGTATAACAAAGATGTGGTGGAAGCGGCAGGATATCAGGAAATCCCCACAAAGTTGGAAGATTATATTGATATGGCAAAGACGATTACAGAGCAGAACGGCGGCAGCTGCTATGGTATCGGTTTTACGTCCTCTTCACCGTTTGAGCGTCTTCTGGAGATGTCTGCACAGGTTTCCGGCATTTTCTATTATGACTATGTGAATGGCCGGTATGATTTTAGCGGATACAAGGAAATTCTTGAGCTCGGCCAGCGATTTATCAGTGAGGACATTGCATATCCCGACCAGCAGGCTGTGGATAATATGAGAGCGCTGTTTGCAGAGGGACAGTTTGCGCTTTGGAGCAATGCATCCCAAGAGGCGTCTGTATTTACAGACCAGATTCCTGTGAATGGCTTTGAGTGGGGCGTGGCACCTGTGCCTTCTATCACTGGCGAAATCAAAGGTGCACTGCAGACGACGCCGTCCAAGTCATGGGGGATTGTATCTTCCTCAGAGAACAAGGAGCAGGCGTGGAAGGTAATCCAGTATTTCCAGTCTGAGGAATTTGTAAAGGGCTATCTGGAAAATGGTTACTGTCTGCCAATCAGCACTTATATGGATGGCGTGATTGACAAGTCCAAGATTGGCCGTCTGGCTGATTTCTCCATGCTGGAGTATGAATCGGTATATCCGCAGCCGCCAGTTATCAATCTGACAGGTGATGATTACCGCGTTGTACTCTGGAATGCAGTGATGGATTATGTGGACATCGATGATGCTATTGAAGATTTGAATACCCGCTACAATGAGGCGCTGGATGCAGATGTTGCTTCTGGTGCGACCAAGAGGCTGGTGATTTCTGATTACGATCCGCTTCATCCCAATGATGGAACAATGACTTATCTTGAAGAGTAAATTACGGGAATAAGGAACGGGAAAACAGGGGGACCAGAGGATGGTTCCCTTTCCTGTTGCGGCATCTGCTTCCCATGAATGAGTGGGGGATAAGGAGGATTTGATGCAAAAAACAAACAAAGAGAGAAAAAAAATTAGTAGAGATGATCTGGTGGCGGGGCTGATGCTGACACCTGCCATTGTGTTTCTGATTGTGTGTTCGATATACCCATTTATCTGGATATTCCGGTATATTTGTTATGACTACAACGGATTTACGGCCACCTTTACAGGAACACGCAACATTACCAGGATGCTGGGCGACAAAACTTTCTGGAACAGTGTCGGACACACCTTTGAGTATGCTGCATACAAGCTGATTTTTATTATTCCGTTATCGCTGCTGATGGCGGTTCTGCTGAATATGCGCATGAGAGGCGCCAGTCTTTTCCGCGGAATGTATTTTATGCCAACCATTATCAGTACCTCTATTTCCGGTATGATCTTTGCGTTCATATTTGCGACGCAGAACGGCATTGCAAACAGTATATTGCAAGGTATGGGGATTATTGACTCTCCAATCAAATGGCTTATGAGCCGGGACTGGGTGATGGTGACGGTGACAATCATGGCGATATGGGGCGGTTTGGGTAATTATATGTTGTATTTTACCACTGGAATGAACGGCTTGTCCGAGGATGTGTATGAATCGGCAAAGATTGACGGGGCAAACGGTGTGCAGACCTTTTTCAGAATTACGCTGCCTATGCTTGCGCCGGTATTGAAGGTCGTTCTGATGCTTGCAATCACAAGTGCATTCAAAGATTATGAAGCGATTATGGTATTGTCCAAGGGCGGTCCGGGCAATCGCTCTATGGTAATGTTCCTTTACATATATAATTTGATCTTCGGTTCTACAGACTCGACAAGTCAGGCTCAGATCGGTTATGGCGCTTTGCTGAGTATTATGGCGGCTCTTATCGTGGGTACGGTGACAATCATTTACAATATTGTAGCGAAAAAACTGGATGATGTTGTGTAGGAGGTGACAGAGATGGAAAAAGGGCATGCGGTATATTCGACACAGACGAAAATACTGAGAGGTCTGATATGGGTATTCATGTTGTTTATGGCATTACTGATGATCTTTCCGGTAATCTATATTGTTTTTGGATCTTTCAAGGGAAATTCTGAGCTTCTGGTAGGCGGAACGAATATTTTTCCGAAGAAATGGGTGTTTTCGAACTATTCCAATGCATGGCAGCAGGCAAATTTTGCCAGATATACAGTCAACAGTATTTTTCTGGCCCTGGGAGTGATGGTTGTATCCCTGATAAACTCTACTATGGCGGGATATGTGTTTTCCAGAAGAAAATTTAAGGGAAAAGAGATATTATATGGCATTTTTGTCATGTTCATGTTTATCAATGTAGGTTCTGTGTCATTGAGACCATTGTTTGAACTGTCTGTAAAGTTACATATGAATAAAAGTCTCATCAGCGTGATTTTGATTTCAGCAGGCGGCGGTCAGGCGACGTATCTGTTTTTGAGCCGTGGTTTTGTGAATGCGCTTCCGAAGGAGCTGGATGAGGCAGCCAAGATTGACGGATGTACATTTTTCCAGATTTACCGATTGGTAATTCTGCCTTTGCTGAAACCGGTCATGGCAACAATCGCCCTTCTTTCTTTCCGGCAGGGCTGGAATGAGTACATTCTTCCATTGGTATTCACGATGACAAACGAAAACCTAAGACCCCTTACTGTGGGTGTTAACATGCTGAAAAATGCCGGCGACGGTGCAGCGGCGTGGGATATTATGTTTGCCGGCGCCAGCATTGCGATTATCCCAATGCTTGTGATTTACTGCGTCTTTAGCAGAAACTTTATGAGCGGTATGACAGCGGGAGCCGTGAAAGGCTGACAGATGTTGACAGAGATAGAGAAAGCCACTTTGCCAAAGTGGCTTTTGTCTCAATATGGAAAATGATTGCACAGCCAATGTGCGGAAATGAGGAATACGATGCAGAGATGGAAACTGGGAATTGATGGGTATGTGATGCAGTATATGATTGCAGGCCCTGTGACCGAAGATTATGCCTCCGATACCAGAGCTTCGGAGCAGCTTGCCCTGGAGGCAAAACTGCGGGCAGAGATTGTCTCGCCCAAGGCAAAAGACGTGGCGCTTCGGATTAAGATGGGGGACAGGGAAGCGCATGGAGCACCCTGGACCGTTTATGCCGCTTATGGGAATTGCTTTATCGATGTGTCTTCCTTTTACGCTACCTTGCAGAAGGTCCATCTGGCGGCTGCTGCGGTTTTATATGTCCCAAAGGACAGGAAGACTGTTGTCAGGATATGGACTTATATGGCGGTTGGCGTGTACTTAAACGGAACGCTTGTGGGAGAGGTGGAAAGACCAGTCTATAAGCCCATTCAGTATCTGGATGTGGAACTGTCCTTAAGGTCGGGAAACAATCTTTTATATTTTGACTGTGAGAACCTGGGAGTGCGGGACACCAGAAACATGTTGGCCGTTCAGGTCAGGGACAGTGATAAAACCATCGAAGTCGCGCTGCCTGATGAAGACTTTCAGGATCGGGTTTATCAGGAAGTGGAGTTTCTCTCAGCGCTGCAATTAAAAGGCGGGAGCGTAATTTTTCCCGGACAGGCACCCAAAGGTCTTACATACTGCAGCCACAAGGCAAGTCCGGACTATGAGGTGATGCGCCATGCGCCGGTGTGGCAGCAGCCAGGAAATGGGACTGTGCTGGAGATTCCGCCGGAGATAACGTGTGTGACAATGCGCATTCAGAAAGATGGTTATGAACTGTCAAGGACGCTGGAATTTGCACAACGGCGCAAGCCTGAATACAGGAATCAGACATTGTCCTGGGAAGATAATTTTAAGGCGGTCATGGAAGAAATTGCTTCTGTGGGGAGTCTGAACCGGGGAAAGTTTGGATTTGCCATATCAAATATTCTGGCAAGAAAATATCTTGGATGGGAGTGTCCCGAGGACAGGGACAGGCTTTTGGGAGATTTGGAGCTGATTCACAGGCGGGTGGACTGTTCGGATTTTCTGCTCTGTGGTCTGCTTCGCTATATGCACCACTATGAGCTGGACCAGGAACTGGCAGAGCGGGTGCAGGAGGTTCTGCTTGATTACCGCTACTGGATGGATATGGAAGGGACGGATGCCATGTGCTTTTGGAGCGAGAACCATGCGCTGATGTTTTATTCCTCGGCTATGGATGCGGGCAGCTTTTACCCGGATGCGTATTTTCCGCGGGCAGGCATGAAGGGACAAGAGCTTGCTCTTTTCGGGAGGCAGAAAGTGCTGGAATGGCTGGAGGATGTCGAAAACGGGGGTTTTGAGGAATTTCTGAGCACAGTGTATATGTGTGTGACCTTCGCAGCACTGCTAAATGTGGTGGATTTTGCGGAACCTGACATTTCCCGCAGAGCGAGGGCTCTGACGGATCGTCTGGTGCGGGAACTGTGCCTGCAGACCTTTCGCGGCAGTGTCATTGCGCCTATGGGACGGGTGTACAGGGAGGTGATTTATCCCTTTGACCAGGGAGCGCAGTCCATTATCCATCTGCTGTATCCCAAGGCTCCGGATGACTATGGGGAAGGATGGCTGGCATTTCTTGCAAACAGTACCTATCGCTTTATGGACGGGCTGACAGAACTGATAGAGCAGGACGTGGAATGCGCCTACACCGCAGGGAATGCTTTGATTATGCTGGAGAAAAACAGGGACTACTGTCTAACCTCCGTGCAGTCGCCGCGCGGGGATGCCTTTGAGCGGTGGGAAAATATCCGGGGAAAGACGGGCGGTGACAGGGCGTCTCACGCCTATACACGCTCTCTGAATGAGTGTTTTCATGGGACAACCTGTTTTCAACCGGGCGTGTACGGCTATCAGCAGCATATGTGGTATGGTGCGCTTTCGGCGGAAGCAGTGGTATTTGTGAATCATCCAGGAACTTATGCGGAACACTCTGGCATGCGGCCGGGATATTGGTTTGGAAATGGGGTGATGCCAGCCCTAAAGCAGACTACAGGTATGCTGGGGGCTGTGTACGATATTCCGGATGGCCATCCGATTGGTTTTACCCATGTGTACTGCCCCCTTGGCCGGTTTGATGAGTCCATTACGGAGTCCCATTGGCTGATTCTGAGGAAAGATAAAGGCTATCTGGCACTGTGGAGCAGCGGAGAGCTGCAACCTTATAGTGATATGATTTTTGACTGTGAGTTCCGGGTGTATGAGAGCAGCACTGCCTATCTGTGTATCTGCAAAAGAGGGCAGGATTATGACAGTCTGAAGGATTTTGCAGACGATGTCAAACGTCTTTGTCCGGTGTATGACCGCGCACAAAAAAAGCTTTCCACAAAAGACGGCTATGCGCTTGTGTACTGCGCCGGCGAGGACAAAACGCAGTTTGTCGATTAGCGTGATAAATAAAGGATGGGAGAAAATATGACAGCGATACCAATAAGAAAAAAAGAAATGACTGCAATCAACACCCCTTTGGTTTTTCCGGGAAGGGACAGCGCGGAGTGGGAAAGCCTGTCTGCATTTTGCAGGGAAGGAGTACATTATCTGATTGTTGCAGGCGGGGGCGGCAGGTGGATCAGCGAGAGCAGGGATTTAAGGCGATGGCAGGAGTTAAGACCACTCTCAGAGGAGGATATGGCGGCTCTTGAGAATGCAGAAGGGGAACATCGGTCATCGAACTGTTCGATTGTATGGGATGAAGAGCTGGATCTGTACGTAAAATACGAGCTTCACAAGGACAAGACAACAGCTGGTACACAGATCTGTCTGGCGGTCGGGCGGGATTTGAAGCACTGGCAGTGCTTTGCGCGTGACAAAGCCACAGCACCGGAACGGGGCATTGTGTATGACGGAGATTATTACAGGGCGCTGCCCTTTGGGGAATATATCTGCAAAGAGTCTTTGCCAGAGGGGGTTCCGGTCTTTGACATACGGGATTACGGGGCGGTTGCGGACGGGGCGACCCTGTGTACGGAACCATTTATGGCGGCTGCGGAGGCGGCGAGGGATGCTGGAGGAGGCATTGTGCTGGTTACAGGAGGACATTACTGCGTGGGCTCTGTCTGGATTTATGACAATACGACGTTGTGGATTGCCATGGATTCTGCCTTGTGTGCATCCAAAGACCTCTCCAATTACGACAATGCACTTCTTGCCTGCATCGATGCCAGAAATGTGAGTATCCGGGGAGGGGGAAAGATTATCGGAAACGGTGAATACTTTGCCTATCTGCCTTTGAAACGTCCGCTGCTGGAGCCGCTTGAAAAAACCAAGCTTCCACCGCATTTGTTTGATCCGATGGGGTATCCGGTAGACACGATTCGCTATGCGTACCGCTCCAGAATTCGTTATGCGGAGGATAAATATGAGGAGGGACTGCGCCCGATCGAGCGGCCGATGTACACGGTATGGATGTGTGGCTGTGAGGGGGTGTCAATCGAGAATATTGTCATCGAGGGTGCGCTGGACTGGACACTGGTGCTTGACTGCAGCCAGAACGTGAAAATCAGAGATATCGTAATCAACGGAAACCGCCATGTGGCAAACACAGATGGAATTGATATTATGGGGTGCAGCCAGGTAGAGATTGACCACTGTTTTATCTCATGTGCAGATGACGGAATCTGTATCAAATCACCCAGAAGGCGGGAACATGACGGGATTGCGATAAAGGGATGTCAGGCTGAAATGAGAGGGACAAACGATATCCAGGTCAGGGACTGTACGGTGGTGTCTGTGATGAACGCCTTTAAAATAGGAACGGAGACGTATTTTGACATCGAGAATGTCACGCTGCAGCGCTGTAAATTTATGCTCCCAGATATTTTTCCGGGGACAGTCTCTGGAATCTCGATAGAATCTGCGGACGGAGGCAACGTGCGGAATATAGAGATCTGCGATGTTGAGATGAACCGGGTGTGCTGTCCGCTGTTCATCTGCCTGAATAAGAGAAATAAATATGGTTTTGGGGATGACAGGGAGAGAAGGGCGTACGGTGCCATCGAGCATGTCAGAATTGAGCGGATAAATGCGCAGGCGGTTGAGGTTCCGGGAATGATTACCGGTTTTCGGGACACGGCGGAGGAAACTGTAGTGGAAGGCAGAGTGAAGGATATCCGCATCCAGGATTACTATGCGGAGTATCGGGATAACCGTGAGGAGCTTCATCCAGAGAAAACGGTGTATGAGAATGTGACGGATTATCCAGAGAACAATGCTTTTGGAGATGTTCCCGCATATGGACTGTATATCCGTCATGGAGAAAATGTCACAGTCGGGAACTGCCATGTAGTCCCCAGAAGCATGAACCAGAGGGAATGCATTGTGTGGGAGGATTAAATTACATTTTTAAAATTCAAGAAGGAGGTTTGGTATGTTTGTATATAATGAGGACTGCGGCATAACAAATTGTGAGCCGGGTGTTACGAGAAAAGTGATGGGATATAACGATGCCGTGATGCTGTGCGAGATTACATTCGAGACGGGGGCAAAGGGCAGTCCGCACACACATCCGCACACACAGGTCACATACATTGCGGAAGGAAAGTTTGCGTTTACAATCGGTGAGGAGACAAAGGTGGTCTCGAAGGGAGACTGTGTGCTGATGCCCCCGGATACGCTCCATGGAACAGTGTGCCTGGAGGCGGGGAAGCTGGTGGATGTCTTTTCGCCAAAAAGGGAAGCGTTTTTAAAATAGCATAGATTCGTATGGAAAGGCATGGTTCATTTTATGGAAGATTATATTTGTAATAAGGTAGCGCCAAGAATTCGGGGAGATGGCGGATGGGTGGAGTTTGTTTCTTATGAGGATGGGCAGCTCACACTGATTTTCAGGGGAGAGTGCTCGAAGTGCATGATTTTGGACAGATGTATGGACTGGATTTGCCAGGAAGTAAAAAGGGATTTAAAGGAAGAAATTATTATTAAGCCCCTTCGCGTCAAGCCCTTTTTCTGGGATAACTAAGGGAGGGAAATTATGGCTTTTGTAGAAGTAATCAGAAGAAGTATGAGACCAGAGGAGTGGACAGATCTGCGCTATGCGTGGGTTAAGAGGAGCCTGACTGGCAGGCAGCATGAGATCACAGACCTTGAGATCAGAGATGCCGTGCAGGTTGGGGAAAACGAATATGAATTTCTGTCGGATTACAGGCCTCTGCGAAAAGGGGAGATGTATTTCACCCCGGACGGAACAGTATTTATTAGAGGGAAGGCGGCGATTCCTGAGGATTTTCGAAAAGGGGAAATCTGGTTTACACTTCACACGGCAGCGGAGATGATGGTAAAAATCAATGGCAGATATGCCGGTGGCATTGACCCGAACAGAGACCGGATTTTATTAAATCCCTGGCTGGAGGAGGGAAGCTATGGATTTACAATCGAGATTGAGGGGTACAACCGCTCCAAGCCGGATGATGAGAGAAATCCGGATTCGATGCATCTGAGAGGATGCAGACAGATTTTTGACGGGGCGTATGTATCAGTAATCAATCAGGATTTGCAGGATTTGTACTATGATTTGACACTACTGCTCGACATAGCAAAATCTCCGCATTTTGACGAGGATTACCGCCAATTCCTGAACCGGGAGCTGGATCAGGCTTTGAATAAAATTGACTTTGATACCTTTGAGGGGGCAGGGGAAGCAGTAAAATATATAGAGGAGCATATATACCAAAACCAGGATTTCCACTCAAGTGGAAATGTTGCACTTGTCGGTCATTCCCATTTGGACGTCGCCTATTATTGGAGACGGATTCATGTAGTGCAGAAAAATGCCAGAACGATTTTGATTCAGATGCGTCTTATGGATCAGTATCCGGAATTCAAATATGCCCACACCCAGCCGTACACCTACGAGCTTCTGGCAAAGTATTATCCAGAGCTTTTCGCGGAATTGAAGGAGAAAATTAAGGCGGGACAGTTTGAGCCAGTGGGTGCGATGTATGTGGAGCCGGACTGCAATGTGCCGAGTGCAGAGAGTTTGATTCGTCAGTGTCTGTATGGACAGCACTATTACAGGGAAGCCTTTGGCATCACAGTGGACAACGCCTGGCTGCCGGATGTGTTTGGAAACAGCTGGATTCTGCCCCAGATATTGAAAAAATCAGGTGTTGATTACTTTGTTTCCAACAAGATGTCCACATGGAACGACACAAACCGTTTCCCGCACAATCATTTCCTGTGGAAAGGAATTGACGGAAGCAAGGTGTACGCCTGCGTGCCGCCTACACACTTTATTACATGGAATATGCCCAGCCAGATTCAGGAGAATTGGGATGCCTACCAGGACAAGGAGACTGGCGGTCAGACATTGTCCATGTTTGGCTATGGGGACGGCGGAAGCGGTGTCACAGAGGAAATGCTGGAGTTGATGAAGCGGTTTGACAAGCTGAGTATCATGCCCAAAACAGAGCACATGAGGGCGGACGAATTTCTCCACCGCAATCTGAAGGACAATGAGCAGCTGGAAACGTGGGACGGAGAACTTTATCTGGAAATGCACAGAGGGACATTTACCACCAAATCAAATCTGAAAGCAGCCAATCGCCGTCTGGAGTTTAAACTGCGGAATGCGGAACTTTTGTGGACACTGCGGATGCGGGAAGGAAAGGATACTTCCAGGGATTATCCAAGGGAAGAATTGAGAGACTGTTACAAAAAGCTTTTGTTGAATCAGTTCCATGACATTCTGCCAGGAAGCCATATCAATCCTGTTTATCAGGATGCAATGCGCGATTATGAAGAGCTGGAGAGCCGCCTGAACGTGCTGATGGAAGAGGGGGGAGAGTGCTATTTTAATACCCTGAATCAAAAGCGGGACGAAGTATCCTTTATTCCATGGGCGGAAGGTCCTGTTACAAGGAAGGGCATCAGAGGGTACTACGCGAATCCCGAGCTGGAAGCTCTCTCTGGAAAGGCACTTTGCTGGGATGGAGATACCGACACGTCATGGTTCCACACAGAGGGACTGTATGCAGAGAAACTGCATACAGAGAAACTGTATGTGGAAACACCAGTGTACAGAATTTGTTTTCATGAGGATGGCTCTATCGAAAGTTTGTTTGATAAGAGACTGGATAGGGAGTGGACAGATGGAAACTTTAATAAACTTCATCTGTACCAGGACACACCAGGTATGTATGATGCCTGGGATATTCTGCCAAACTACAAGGATGTGGAGTATGCCTTTACGGTGGAAGAAGGGATTCATCTCACCTATGGAGATGGAAGCGTGGCAGAGTTCACGGTCAGTTTAAAGACGCCAAAGGGAAAAAGCACATGGAAAATGATAGTGCGTCTGTTCAAGGATTCTCCTGCGATTGAGGTGGAACATCGTGTTGACTGGGATGAGAAACATAAGATGGTGAAAGCGGAATTTTCCTGCAATGTTCTGTCGAGAGAACTGGTGTGTGATACGAGTGCAGGTTATATCAGACGGGAAACGCATAAGAATACGAGCTGGCAGAAGGCACGATTTGAAGTGTGCCATCATAAGTGGTGTGATTTTGCCGAAAAAGGCGGCGGTGTTGCCATAATCAATGAGGGAAAGTACGGTGTGGGCGTGGAGGAAAAGGGCATGTCTTTGAGCCTTATGCGCTCGAATATCCGCCCGGATATTATGTCCGACATCGGTCATCACGCGTTCTGCTATGTGATTTTGCCTCATAGAGGGGATGCGGTGGAGGCCGAAATAAACCGCAAAGCATTTGCATATAATATTCCGCTGGTAAAAACGGAAATAGAAAGCCCCAGGCTTGATTTCGGACCGCTGTATCTGCAGGCGGCGAAGCTGTCCGAGAACGGGGAATATGTGGTGTTCCGGCTGAGTGAACAGGACGGGCACAGAGGGACTGTGAAGCTTCCTTATAGGGGGTATCTGATGAATATGCTGGAGGACGTGGAAGGGGAGGAACCGGTGGAAAGCATCTCCTATAAACCCTTTGAAATTCTGACAGTCGGAGTACCTGTGGGGGAGTACATGAAGGCATAGTTCGAAACTTATCGATTTTAATTGCATATAATATAGGAAGGTTTTTCAGGGCAGACGACTTTGGAAAACCTTCTTGTTATATTACAAAGCAGTTTACAGGTTTAACAGGATAAGTCGGACAGATGAGGCGAATCAAAGGTTGCTTGTTTGGGGAAATAACGGTATACTAAGGGTAACAATTGTTTTGCGGGAGAAGGGATAGGAATATGAATATGAGTTATCGTGATAGAAAGCCGCTGCCGGTCGGTGCGGATAATTTATAGAGGACAGGGAATCGTGTAGATGGAGGATAAGTATGCGCAGCGAGAAAGAGATGTATCAGTTACTGTTGGAGATAGCAAATGCGGATGACAGGATTCTGGCGGTATATATGAATGGTTCGCGGACAAATGTCAATGTGCCCAAAGACATTTTCCAGGATTATGATGTCGTGTATGTGGTGCGGGAGACATGGCCTTTTATCGCGGATAAAGACTGGATTCGCAATTTCGGCAATGTTTTGTATATGCAGTTACCAGATGAGAGTCCCGATGAACCAGGCGACAAGGAAAATCTATACGGCTGGCTGATGCAGTTTGACGACGGAAACAGAATTGACCTTCATGTGGAGTCTGTACTGCACGCAAAAGAGCATATTCATGACGATAAGCTTTGCCAGATCCTGCTGGACAAAGAGAACATCCTGCCAGAGATACCGGAGGCGAGTGACGGGGATTACCATGTGAAAAGACCAACCGAAGCACAATTCCAGGCGTGTACCAATGAATTCTGGTGGTGCAGCAACAATCTGGCGAAGGGCTTATGGCGGGAGGAGATCCCGTATGTGCAGGACATGGCCAATTTTGTCGTCCGCAAACAGCTTGAAAAGATGCTTGCGTGGAAGGTGGGCACTATGACGGATTTTCAAGTCAGTGTGGGAAAGTCGGCGAAGTATTTATATAGATGGCTTTCCGCAGAGGAATATCAGAGGTATCTGGACACATATTTTGGCGGAACGGTCGAGAAGGCGTGGACGGCGATCTTAAAAATGTGTGATTTGTTTGAGAATTCATCAGCATATGTGGCCCGCGAACTGGGGTATACCTACAATGTTGAGGAGGGGAAGGCGGCGAGAGGCTTTCTGGAGCATGTGAGAAGTCTGCCAAAAGATGCGGAGAGTGTATTTTGAGGCTTAAAAAATGCTGGGGAGTCCTATGTCATGAATTTTCAAGAAAATGAGAACTGTGAGATACTTGAAAGAGTATCTCTTTTTATGCACAGGGGCACGTAAGGAAACATGCCGTGCGGACAAGAGCGACATCTCAAGGATACATCAGTGTAGTATACTAAGGAACTGTCAATAAATAACTCATCAATTTGACTTGTCTAAATGTTCATCTGCGTCATCAGATAATCTTGACGTAGCCCACTACGCCTGCGATTATCTTCTTTGCAGCTGAACATTTATACGGCGTCAAATTAACAAGTTATTTCTTGACAATTCCTAACCGAAAAGGAGGGCATTATGACATATCAAATTTTATTAGTTGAGGACGATCTGCAGATCTGCGAAATCATCACAGACTATCTGACAGCGCAGAAGGAGAACACATATCAGGTGCGCTGTGCCAATGATGGGGAGAAAGGGTTAGAGCAGATTGTGGAGAGGCAGTACGACCTGGTGCTTCTGGATATTATGCTGCCGGAGATGGATGGGTTTGCGCTGTGCAGGGAGCTTCGCAAGATCAGCGATGCACCGATAATTTTTATCACGGCAAGAGGGCGCGAGGAAGACAAGCTGCGCGGCTATCATCTGGGCTGTGACGACTATCTGGTGAAGCCGTTTTCGCTTCCTATTTTGCAGGCCAAAATGTTAGCGCTTTTGAAGCGCTCCAAGGGTATGGTGCAGTGCGCGGTTCTGACTGCGGGTGGGATTGTGCTGGAGCCAGAGCGGTACCGGGTTTGCTGCGGGAGGAGAGAGATTGACCTTTCCTACAAGGAATATGAGCTTTTGCGGTATCTGATGGAGCATAAGGGAAAGGTCTGCACGCGTGAGGAGCTTTTGACGCATATCTGGGGCTATGATTTTGAAGGAAACGACAGGGTGGTGGACAATCATGTCAAAAAGCTGCGGAAAAAGCTGGGGACGCAGGGCAGGCAGATCAGGACTGTTATCAGAAAAGGTTATCAGTTGAAGGAGGATGGCAATGAAAGTGAATTGCAAAAAGAATAAGCATATGTTTATGAGAATGTGGATGAGAAGTGGAATACCGATTCTGGCTGTGACAATCATAGCACTTTATTTTGTTCTCAATCTTTGTCTGATCAGTATGGAATCAATGAGCGGCAGCAGGGTGGAACGTATCAGCGTTGAGCTGGCACTGACCTTGTCGAAGATGGATTTGTCGGATGAGGCAGCTGTGGAAAAGCAGCTTGATCTGTCAGCATATGACATGGTGGGAGTTTTGTTTGCTCAGGATGGCAGGGAAGCTGCGAGGTCCAATCTGTATCGTTACCCAGACACGGAAGAGGTGTTTATGACGAAATATCAGGAGATGGAAGAAACGATCCTGAAAGTCCACGCTGGAAAAGAAGTGAGTCTCAATAATCAGATCAATGCGTTTGATTATAACTACTGGTATGCGGAATGGCCAGTTTCAACATCCCAGGGCGAATATTCGCTGTATTGTGCCGGGGTGACAGGGACCTGGCCCCGGTATTATGACAAACTGATTGTGATGGGATCGGGAATTTTTGCAGTGGTGGTGGTTTTGACGCTTTTTATTGCCCTGAGTCATTATAACCTTCACAAAAGACAGCAGGCAATGGAGGCCGCCTATAGTCAGAAGGTCAATGCTCTGGCGCATAATCTGAAAACGCCGATGATGGTGATTTCCGGTTATTCGGAGAATTTTCTGGCGGAGATACAGACGGAGAAAAGGGCGCACTACGCGGAGAAGATTCTGGAAAATGTCAATAAAATGAACACAATCGTGGAGGAAATGCTGGAATTTACGCGGGAAAAACAAAAAGAATAGGCAAATATGCAGCGGGCAGGGGTGCAGCAATCCCCTGCCCGTTTGCTGTAAAACAAAGATTTGACAGAAGCGGGCTGGCGTGTTACGGTATAGACAGTGAATATGATACGGAGGTTTGATATGGAGTACAATAAAAATGCAGGAGCCGGCAGGAAGTTTCTGGAGGGAATTCTGGTAAGCTTTGAGATTATGGTGTTGTTTATGGTGCTGCAGGTTTTGGTGAGCTTTGTGGGTGCAGCGGCAGCAATGACGTCCTATATGGTGCAGACAGGCAGAAGTGCAATTGCTGCACAGTATGCCCTGCTGGATACCATGACAGACAGCGGTTATATGACAACGCTTATGGTTGTGGCGACGCTTGTGTCAGTGCTTTTTTCAGTTTCGTCCTACTGGCTTATATGGGGCAGGAAAAAGACTGCGGAAGACAGGCAGTATTTTAAGGAGAAGGTTCTGAAGCTTAAGCCGTTTGCGATGATTGTCATAGCGTCCTGCGGCCTCTATTATTTGTCTCTGCTCATCGCAGCTGTGATTGCTGTCGTCAGTCCGGCGACGATGGAAGCGTATAGCGAGATGATGGAGACAGCGCTTGGCGGAAGCCAGATGCTGGCGATGGTGGCAGCAGTGATACTGGGACCAGTCAATGAGGAATGCATCATGAGGGGGCTGATACTCAAAAATCTGCAGAGATTTTTCTCAACACCTGTTGTGATCATCATACAGGCGGTCTTCTTTGGGATTTTCCATGCGAACTGGGTGCAGGGGTTCTATGTGCTTCCAGTCGGGGCGGCACTCGGCTATGTGGCGATTAAGAGCAGATCGGTGATTCCGTCCATATTTATGCATTTATTTTACAATGCGCTTTCCTTTGCGGTGGTGCTGCTTCCCGGGTTCTGCCAGACAGGCATCTTTGCAGTCGCCGCAGTCGTAGTGAGCGCAGCGGCAGTGTGGTTTATGGGAAGGTCAGAGAGTGCTCCGCAGACTTCATGAACCTGATATCAGTAGGAGAGGATAATAATATGAGCAATGCAAAAACAGATAATCGGACAGCAATCTTTGAGAGTGTGCCAATACCCAGGGCGGTAGCACTTCTGTGCGTTCCCACGATCGTCAGTTCTCTTGTGATGGTTCTCTACAATCTGGCAGACACTTATTTTGTTGGAATGTTAAACGACCCGGTGCAGAATGCGGCGGTGACGCTTGCGGGACCTGTGCTGCTGGCGTTTAATGCGATCAACAACCTGTTTGGTGTGGGATGTTCGAGTATGATGAGCAGGGCTCTGGGGCGCAGGGATTACGATACAGTGCACCGGACTTCTGCCTTTGGATTTTATTGTGCGGCAGTTTGCGGCGCGCTGTTTTCGCTCGGATGCACTGTTGGAAAGTTTCCCCTGCTCGCACTGCTGGGAGCAGATGAGGTCACGACTCAGGCGACTGCGGAATACATGAGATGGACCGTTACCTGTGGTGCGGTGCCGGCGATTTTGAATATTGTCATGGCGAATATGGTGCGCGCAGAGGGCTCTGCGTTTCATGCGAGTATCGGAACCATGAGCGGGTGTCTTCTGAATATTGTGCTGGATCCGATTTTCATACTGCCATGGGGATTGAACATGGGGGCAGCAGGAGCGGGACTTGCCACCTTCATCTCAAACTGCGTGGCATGTATGTATTTCTTTGTATTGTTGTATGTCAGGAGAGAGAGCACCTACGTCTGTATCCGGCCAGATAAGTTTTGCCTGAGAGGCGCGATCGTGCTCGGCGTGTGTGGTGTCGGAATCCCGGCGTCGATACAGAATCTTCTGAATGTGACCGGGATGACGATCCTGAACAATTTTACCTCTGTGTTTGGCGCGGACGCGGTGGCGGCGATGGGAATCACGCAGAAAATATACATGGTTCCGATGTATGTCTGCATGGGAATGTCGCAGGGAATTATGCCGCTTGTGAGCTACAACTATGCCAGCGGGAACCAGAAAAGAATGCGGTCGGCAGTTGTCTTTACAGGCGGAATCAGCATTGGATTTATCACAGCGGCGTCACTGTTTTTCTATGTGGGCGCAGAGGGTGTCGTG
Organism: uncultured Lachnospiraceae bacterium; assembly: GCA_947177165.1. Taxonomy (GTDB): domain Bacteria; phylum Bacillota; class Clostridia; order Lachnospirales; family Lachnospiraceae; genus COE1. The sequence continues at coordinate 47,279 of CAMWTP010000011.1, read as the reverse complement.
CGGTTTTTTATGGACAACCCGTCCATCATCGCGTACGGGATACGTTTTTTGAGAGGTTTCTGTCTCGGACTGCCATTTCTGTGCATGGACTTTCTGGCAGTCGGTGTCTTTCAGGCGCTCGGCTACGGAAAGAATGCGCTTGTGTTTGCCATCATGAGGAAAATCGTGCTGGAGATACCGGCGCTGTACCTTTTGAATTATCTGTTTCCGCTGTACGGACTTGCCTACGCGCAGTTTGTGGCGGAGTTTGTGCTTGCGATTGCGGCGGTGATAGAGCTGCTCTTGATTTTCCGCAGGCTTGGCAGGAAAGCGGAGTATGTGGAGGATGTGTGAAATTGTGAAATGTGAGGAGAATTTCACATACGTAAGGAATTGTTTTTCAATGATTGTCTGTGTCTGAGTATGGAGGATAAATTAGTATGTTAGAATTAGGAAAAAAACAGTCGCTGGTCATCGTAAAGGAGCAGGATTTCGGTGTGTATCTGGGGGAGACGATCAATGCTTCCATGGATGACAGGGTGCTTCTTCCGAAAAAGCAGGTGCCGCAGGGCAGCAGGATCGGCGATCAGGTGGAAGTGTTTTTGTACAAGGATTCCAGGGACAGAATCATCGCCACGACGAACAGGCCGCTGCTGTGCGTGGGGGAAGTGGGGAGACTGAAAGTTTCGCAGGTGACAAAGATCGGTGCCTTTCTCGACTGGGGACTTGAGAAGGAATTGCTGCTTCCATATAAGGAGCAGACTGCCAAAGTCAGGGAAGGGGATGAGGTGCTGGCTGCCATCTACGTGGACAAGAGCAGCCGTCTTGCCGCGACGATGAAAGTATACCGCTATCTGGAGAGCGGCAGCGGTTATGAGAAGGATGATGTCGTGCGCGGGACAGTGTATGAGATCAGGGAGGACATGGGGGCTTTTGTCGCTGTTGACGACCGGTTCTCCGCGCTGATTCCCAGGAGGGAGCTCTATGGGGAGATCAGGGTAGGGGATGTGGTGACAGCGCGCGTCTCCGGCGTCAAGGAGGACGGAAAGCTTGATTTGAGCGTGCGTGAGAAGGCATATCTTCAGATTGGGAAGGATGCGGAAAAACTTCTGGAAATTATCGGGAGCTTTGACGGTGTGCTGCCATTTACAGACAAGGCAAATCCTGAGGTGATCCGGCGTGAGACCGGAATGAGCAAAAATGAGTTTAAGCGTGCAGTGGGAAATCTGCTAAAAAGCGGAAAAATAGTCATCAAACCTGATGCGATCCGTCTGAAAGAATGATCACAACGAAAAACAGCCCAAAGGGCTGTTTTAGGTCTCCTACACACTGATGTCAATATTTCCGCCGATGTCTGGATTGACAGAGAGTTCCATCGCGGACGCGTCAAGCATTTCCGTCATGGAAGCAGTGATGACATCTGCCTGCTCCATAGATTTTGCCAACATGGCCGTGCCGACATCCGTCAGAAGATTTGACTGTGCCATATGCATGGAAAGACTTGGTATATCCATATTACCAACCTCCTTTAGTTAACTGCAGCATATAGACTGTTTCTTATCTGCGAATTTGGACAGATGTCCCGATTCGCCATGTGAAAAACCATATGCGAAGGTTTTTCACATTACAGACACAATACTGCATTATTTATTTCGGCTGAAATACATGAAAATTTAACATGGTTACAATCCTTTCTGGAGATTTCAAAATTTTTTGTATATCTTGCATAAACAGATAAAAAGTCGAGTTTTTTGTAGAAATATTTAAAAATGCATAAAAAAGTTGCGGATAGCTATAGATTTATTTGTATAAATATATTAAAATGATAACAGAATGCGATGAAACGGATAGAGCACATCAGTTATTTTTTGTGGATAATGTATAAGAAGGAGAGTGGCATATGATTTCAAATCAGATTATGCAGAATACCATCGAAGGAATCAAGGCGATTGCAAGGGTTGAACTTTTTGTGGCTGATATCGATGGTAAATTGGTGGCTTCCACCAAAACGACAGGAAACAGCTTTGAAAATTCAGTACTTGAGTTCGTGAAATCTGCAGCAGACAGTCAGGAGATCCAAGGCTGCCAGTTCTTCAAGATTTATGATGACCAGCAGCTAGAGTACATCCTGATTGCCAATGATGCGGGTGAGAATGCCTACATGGTGGGAAAGATGGCAGCCTTTCAACTGCAGAATCTGATGGTGGCATACAAGGAGCGGTTTGACAAGGATAATTTCATCAAGAATCTGTTGCTGGACAATTTACTGCTTGTGGATATCTACAGCCGTTCCAAGAAGCTTCATATACAGACTGATGTGAAGCGCGCCGTTTTGATCGTGGAATCCCAAAATGGGAAGGATACCAATGTTCTTGAAAAAGTCCGGGAGAATTTTGGACAGAACGGCAGGGACTTTGTAACTGCCGTCGATGAGAACAATGTGATTGTCGTCAAGGAGATTGCGGACAATGAGACGAACCGTGACATCGACAAGTACGCGAGGGCAATCGAGGACAGCCTCGTCAAGGATGGCATCAGGAATGTGCACATTTCCTACGGCACGAATGTCAAGGAGATCAAGGAGGTCAGCCGTTCTTATAAGGAGGCAAAGATGGCGCTCGATGTGGGAAAGATCTTTTTTGCCGAGAGGGATATCATCGCATACAGTGAGCTCGGAATCGGCCGTCTGATCTATCAGCTGCCGATTCCGCTCTGCAAGATGTTTATCAAGGAAATTTTTGGCGGAAAGAGCCCGGATGATTTTGACGAGGAGACGCTGACTACGATCAACAAGTTTTTTGAGAATTCCCTGAATGTGTCAGAGACGTCGAGACAGCTGTTTATTCACAGGAACACGCTTGTCTACAGGCTGGATAAGCTTCAGAAAAGCACGGGGCTTGATCTGCGGATATTTGAGGATGCGATCACGTTCAAGATCGCGCTGATGGTAGTGCGCTATATGAAATACATGGAATCGTTTGAATACTAAAACAGAACAGAATGGATGATTATAAAAGCATTAATATATAGGGGTGAAATTAGATTTTGAAAACTACAGGAATGAGAAGGCGCGCGGGTTCCGGGATCAGCGACAAGGCGATTGTGATGGAACACGTGAGCAAAGCATACACGGCGGGAGTGCCGGCATTAAATGACGTCACACTGCATATAAATAAAGGAGAGTTTGTGTTTATCGTGGGTGACAGCGGATCGGGGAAGTCAACCCTGATTAAGCTGCTGCTCCGGGAGCTTTTGCCGACATCGGGGCGGGTGATTGTGAACGGCACAGATGTTGTGAGGCTCAGGCGCCGTCAGATACCGAAGTTCCGGCGGAGTCTTGGTGTTGTGTTTCAGGACTTCCGGCTGTTGAAGGACAGGAACGTCTATGAGAATGTTGCCTTTGCGCAGCGCATTATCCAGATGCCAAACAGGGAAATCCGCAGAAATGTTCCCTCCATTCTCTCAACAGTGGGACTTGCGGGAAAGTACAAGGCAAGGCCCAAGCAGCTTTCGGGCGGCGAGCAGCAGCGCGTGGCGCTTGCGAGGGCGCTTGTGAACAAACCACAGATTTTACTTGCAGACGAGCCGACGGGTAATCTGGATCCCAAGAATTCATGGGATATCATGAACCTGCTGGAAAAAATAAATAACAATGGAACCACCGTTTTAGTAGTCACACACAACCGCGAGATTGTGAATGCCATGCAGAAACGGGTTATTACAATGAAGAAAGGCATCATTGTCAGTGATGAGGAAAAGGGTGGTTATATCGATGAGGATTAATACATTATTTTACTGCATATGGCAGGGAATACGAAATATATTTAAAAACAAATGGTTCACACTGGCATCTGTGGCGACAATCTCAGCATGTCTGTTTCTGTTCGGGCTCTTTTATTCGATACTCACCAATTTTCAGCATATGGTGAGGAACGCGGAGCGGGAGCTGTGTGTCAGTGCACTGCTCGACGCAGGGCTGAGCGAGGAGCGCGTGGCGGAGATCCGCGGTATGCTCATGCGCAGGACAGAGGTCAGCAATGTGGAATATGTGTCTGCGGAGGAGACCTGGATACAGTTTGCGGAGGAAAGCAATTTTGGGGATATCAGTATTTTTACAGAAAATCCGTTGGAAGACTGTGCCCATTTTGATATTTACCTGAGCGATGTATCTATGCAGTCGTCGCTGGTGTCTTACCTCGAGTCGATCGAGGGAATCAGGAAGGTGAACCAGTCTTTTCTGACTGCGCAGGCGTTGACGGGGGTCAATGCAATTATCGGCTATGTGTCAATCGGTATTATTGTGATACTGTTTCTGGTGTCGATCTTTTTGATCAGCAATACGGTTTCGATCGGTATCTCTGTCAGAAAGGAAGAGATTCAGATCATGAAATATATCGGAGCGACGGACTTTTTCACGAGGGCACCGTTTGTGATCGAAGGTATGGTAATCGGACTGATCGGTTCTTTTCTTCCGCTGGTCGGAGTATATTTTATCTACAATGAGGCGATGATGTATGTGGCAAGGCGCTTCCCGTCACTGTCACAGCTCCTGGCATTTCTCCCAGTGGAGTCTGTGTTCACGAACCTTATTCCGGTGTGTATGGGACTGGGTGTGGGTATTGGTTTTATCGGAAGTTTCACAACGGTGAGGAAGCATCTCAGCGTCTAACAATAAGAGAAAGGCAGGATGTATGCAGTATAAGTACTATTGCGGAAAAAATGTAAAAAAGACAGCGCTGCTAATGGTGGTGACAATTTTTGTCACAGCCATGTTTTCTGGCATGCGCTCTTTTGTCAGTAAGGCGGATGAAATATCGGATTTGAAAAATAGTATTGCGCAGAAGCAGCAGGAGATCAAGGATGCGCAGAGTCAGAAAAAGGAGCTGCAGTCAGGGCTGACCGATGTGAAATCGATCATCAATGATCTGGAGCAGTCAAAGAAAGATCTGGCTGCGTATGTTACCCAGCTGGATGCGAATCTGTCCAAAATACAGGAAAAAATAGCTGATATCAAAGAGATGATATCCCAGAAAGAGATCGAGATCACGCAGACGCAGGCGGAACTTGATGTGGCGGTGGCAAAGGAAGAATCCCAGTATGAGAATATGAAGATTCGGATCAGGAGTATGTATGAACGCGGCGACGACTTTTATTTTGAGGCGATACTGAGTGCGCGATCTTTTGCGGACATGATCAACAGAATTGATTATGTGGAGAAGGTGTCGGCTTCCGACAAGCGGATGCTTGAGGAATTTCGGACGACAAGAGAGTATGTGGAGGTGTGTAAGGCGCAGCTGGAGTCAGAGCAGGAGCTGCTGGAGGAAGCAAAGAGCAACGTCGAGGCAGAGGAGGCATCCCTGGAGAGTCTGATAGCGCAGAAAGAGGCAGAGATCAAGGCATATGAGGCAGACATCAACAATCGTGAACAGCTGGTGCGGGAGTATGAGGCAGAGATCGCGGCGCAGGATGCGGAAATCAAGGAGATGGAACAGCTTGCCAAAGCGCTACAGACTCAGTTGGAACAGGCAAACGGGCAGAAAAAAACTTATGACGGCGGCATGTTCGCATGGCCGGCGCCGTCGTATACCCGGATTTCAGATGAGTTTGGATATCGCATGCATCCTACATTAAAGGTTGAAAAATTTCACAACGGTCTGGATATGGCAGCACCGGGGGGATCTCCGATTCTGGCGGCATACAGTGGTACAGTTGTGGCGGCGGCCTACAGTTCGACGATGGGAAATTACATTATGATCGACCATGGGGACAATTTGTATACGATCTACATGCATGCATCGAAGCTGTATGTCTCGCAGGGGGCAGAGGTCACAAAGGGGCAGAAGATTGCGGCAGTCGGCACGACAGGCAGATCGACGGGGAATCATCTTCATTTCGGTGTGCGGTTAAATGGAAGCTATGTAAACCCGCGGAATTATTTAAAGTAAGGAATTATTTTGTTCCTAAAAAATAGATGGATAGAAAGGCAAAAAATGCAAAACCAATATTCAAATGGCAATCATGAGATGAATAATCAGGCAGGAAATCAAATGAATGATCCGGTGCAGAGGGGGAATGGACAAAAGTCAAGACCTTGGACCAGCACAAAATACTATGCCCTCGGAATGGTGACGGGGATTTTGGCTGCGCTGGCAATTGTACTTGGGGTTTTGGGAGTGGTGCGTTTTTACAGGGCAGTTTTGCCGCTTGGCCGCGAGGATACTTCCCTGGAGGCAAAGTCGGGGGGGACAGCAAGTATCACTGATGCGAGCGTGGAAAAGAAACTTGCTGTGCTGGAGGATACGATCGCAAAATATTTCTGGAAAGATGTGGAGGAAGAAACTCTTGAGGACGGACTTTACAGGGGATTACTGGATTCCCTGGAGGATCCATACAGCGTCTATTATACAAATGAGGAGCTGGTCGCGCTGCAGCAGCAGACGGAAGGAATCTATTATGGAATTGGCGCGTATATTCAGGATGGAGATAGCGGCTATGTGCAGATCAGCAGAGTGATCAGAAATACACCGGCTGAGGAGAGCGGCCTGATGCAGGGCGACTATATCTATAAGGTCGATGACGAGGATATGCAGGGCAGGGACAAATCCTATGTTGTGAGCAAGATCAAGGGTGAGGAGCACACGTATGTGAAGATGACTGTTATCCGGGAGAATGTTCCAGAACCGGTAGAATTCAATGTGGAGCGCAGAAAGATCGAGAGCCCCACTGTCGAGTATGAGATGTATGATAACGGTATGGCTTATATACAGATAACGGAATTTGATCTGGTGACGACAGGCCAGTTCGAGAGTGCCTACAACCAGGCAAAAGCGGAGGGAATGAAAGGATTGATCATCGATCTGCGGAGCAATCCAGGAGGAAACCTCTCTACCGTCTGTGACATTGCCCGCATGATTCTGCCCAAAGGAATGATTGTATACACAGAGGACAAATACGGAAAGCGCGAGGAGTACACCTGTAAGGGGGACCACAAGATAGAAGTTCCGCTCGTCGTGCTCACAAACGGTTACAGCGCAAGTGCCTCCGAGATCCTTGCAGGTGCCGTGAAAGATTATGATATTGGAAAGCTCGTGGGAACCACGACTTTTGGCAAGGGAATCGTTCAGAAAGTGATTAATTTGTCGGATGGTTCGGCAATCAAGCTCACCGTGAGCAGCTATTTCACGCCAAACGGAAATAATATTCACGGGATTGGGATTGAGCCTGATGTGGAAGTCCCGTTTGACGCAGATCTTTATAAGAACGGCACAGACAATCAACTGGAAAAGGCGAAGGAAGTATTGGCGGAAATGATGCACTGAGATCAGGAGAATGCCCCCGGAAGTAAGGTTTACTTTTGGGGGTTCTTTTGCACATGGACAGGATGATTATGGAGTTGGATGACATAGTGTGATTGGATCAGAGGCATCAGAATCCAACATGATAATAGGGAAGAACAGTATGTTAATGATTACAAACGAGTCAGTCAACCATGCGATTGACTACATTTTGCAGCATATTAATGAGGAACTGTCGGTCGATGATGTGGCGGCGCACTGTCATTTTTCGAAATATTATTTCAGCAGAATGTTTAAGGAGGCGACCGGAGAGAGTGTCTATGCATTTATAAAGAGATTGAAGTTAGAGCAGAGCGCATTCCGTCTGAAAGTGGAGCCTGACCGGACAGTGACGGATATTGGCTGTGAATTTGGCTATAGTCCGTCAAATTACAGCTGGATGTTCCGGCAGCGGTATCAGACCAATCCGGTAAATTTTCGCAGGAACGTTGATCGGGCGACTGCGAGACATGCTTTTATGCATATAGACACTGCGGGAGGGAAAGCGGCAGAGTCATCCTTGTCCGGCATGCAAAGAAGCGTCGGACAGGAACCCGATGGATATCACTGTCTGGAGTGTTTTGAGGAGTGTGATCGAAAGATTACGATTGAAAATCTCCCGGATTATTTTGTCTTATATGAGCGGAGAATCGGCAGCTACCATGATTTAAGCGGACAGTGGAGCGATTTTATGGAGAAGTATCAAGAGTTTGTGACGGAGGATACGCAGTATCTGGAGCGGACTTTTGATGATCCTGTCATCACGGACACAGAGGGGTGTCTCTATGATATCTGCATGAGTGTGGACAGAGGTATTCCGCTCGAAAACACCTGTACCATAGAGGGCGGAAAATGCGCTGTGTACTCCTATAAGGGGTTGGGAAAGGATATTTATGCGGCGTATCAGACCATATTTACGGTGTGGCTGCCGCGCACTCCTTATGAACTGGATTACCGCAGCGGTTTTGATATCTATCACATGGTAGACAGTGAATCCGGTTACATGGAACTGGATATCTGTATGCCGCTGAAATAATCTGGAGATTCCTGCTGTGACTGTCCGCAGAAAAGAGCACGAATTCAGAAGTTCTTATATGATATTCCTCCTATAATGAAACATACCAAAAGCATTGGACTGCTTTTGAGAATGGGAATCATATAGGAGGAGAGTTTATGAATTTAGAGAGAATCAAACAGAACACTGTGGGGACGATATTGCAGTTTTCGATCCCTGCCATTATCGCGATGGTGCTGACTTCACTGATCACTGTAGTGGACGGTTTCTTTATCGGAAACTATGTCGGGGAGCAGGGGATTGCAGCAGTCAACCTGGGGCTGCCGATCATCTATTTATTTCTGTCTGTCGGCCTGATGGTGTCTGTCGGCGGTGTTGCGATTGCGGGAATGCTGCTCGGTGCCGGGGATATAGTGGGGTGTAATCAGATTTTTCGTCAGACGATTGCGACCACAATCGTGTTTTCCGTGGTGACGGGAGTGCTGGTAGCATTGTTTTTTGAGCCGATGCTGGATATTCTGGGGGCAGCAGGGCAGGTGCGCGCGTACTTCAAAACGTATTATGGCATTCTGCTGCTGGAGCTGGTCGTGATGGTGGTCAATTCTTCCTTTGGTATGTTTATCAGGGGAGAGGGGAATCCGCAGTATTATATGAAGGTCAACATCGTGAATGTCTTGACGAATATTGTGTTGGATTACGTATTTGCAGTCGTTTTTCATATCGGGATTGCCGGGATTGCAGCTGCGTCATTCCTCTCTGCGATGGTTTCCCTTGCCTTGATTATGAATTATTTTATAAGAACGGCAAGCGTGTATCGTCTGGGGAAATTTTCCTTTTCGGCAGTGCTATTCAAGAGGACATTGCTCAATGGAAGCTCGGAGTTTATCGGTGAGATGTCGACAGGGATCGCCATGTTTGCCTACAATTATGTGATCATGAGAAGAATCGGCGTAGACGGTGTCACGGCGTTCACGATTGTGGGATATGTGTCCTATGTGTTCAGCATGATTGTCATAGGGTTCGGGCAGGGGGCGGGTCCGCTGGTTAGTTTTGTTTATGGTGCGGGGGAGCATGAGCTTGCCAGGAGGATACGCAGAAAGACAAACAGGCTGGTGTTTGCAATCGGTGCTGTGACTTTTTTCGGTATGACGATGCTGTCAGGCTGGTACAGTGGTCTGTTTGTGAAAAATGATACGATTCGGGAAATGGTGCAGTCCGGCATGGTAATTTTTATGGTTTCTTTTTTCTTTTCGGGAATCAATGCAATCACGTCGTTCTACTTTACTTCGATTGGGAGGGCGATGGAATCTGCAGTGATTTCCCTGTCGAGAGGGCTTGTGGTGTTGTTGATTTGCATCTTTGTTCTTCCAGCATATTTTGGTATGACAGGGGTATGGCTCGCAGCGCCGGTTACGGAAATCATCACGATTCTGATTAGCGGCGTGATGGTGCATCACAATTGAGAGCCTGCCATGAGGCGAAAACATTAGTTATAGTCAGGTGTGATAAAAACGAAAGAGAGAATGTGTGTCATTGATGGACCAGCGGCAGCAATCCTTACTTGGGCAGAGAACGTCATGAGTGTTATTGACGCATGAAAACACTGGTAGTATAATATTCTAAATATAGCATAAGCCAGACAGCAAGGAATTTTGCAATCAGGGAAGATTTCGAGTGTACGGAGGAATGAATCTTATGAAAAACAGGAAAAAGTCGGCGCAGGAAGTGATTGGTATAGTTGTTTTGCTAACTGCCATGATTGCTCTGTTTCGCTGGTATACGACGCAAAACAGTATACGGTTGGAGGAACGGAACAAAAATTATGCGGCGGATTCAGCACGTCAGACGACGACACGGATCGACGAGCAGATGAACAATGCTTTGGAGCTGATCAATACATACGCGCATTTTGTCGGTGAAGGGCTGAGACAACCTGTGATTAATGAACAGATATTGCAGGAGATAGAGCACAATGCTCTGTTTGACGCGGTGCTGTTCACAGATGCCACAGGGATGAATCACACTTCTGACGGCCGTACTTCAGACGCATCTGACCGGGATTACTATAAAAATGGGATGCGGGGGCAGAGCGGCATTGCTGTGATACTGGATTCCTACTTTTTTAATGAGACGATGGTAAGTTTTTATGCGCCGATTCGCTATAAGGGAGAGATCATCGGTGTGCTCCGGGGGTCTTATCTCGCAGAGGAGTATCTCAAGGATATGCTGACCACTACTTATTTTGGCGAGGCGGCAGATGTGTACCTGTGTACGCCGGGCGGAAGAGCGATTGCAAGCAGTAACGGCAATATCTATGAGGAGGATCTGCTCGACACACTGGTGAGAAAAGGGGTGATCGACAGCGGGGCAGCCGACGAGGCAAAGGATATCTTTGCACATGGCGGAGAGGGAGCCTTTATCTGCGCTTCAGGCAGTGAGACCGATAATGTCTGTGTCATGAATTTTCCGGATCATGATTTTGTCCTTGTGCAGACTTTTCCGAAAAATGTCACGCAGCGTATGATAAGAGATCAGAATATAGTGGGAGTCCAGCTGGAAGTGATGCTGATAGGCCTGTTTGCCCTCTATATTATTATGCTTGTGGTCCGCGCAGGGAGAGAAAAGAAACTGCTGGAAGATGAGAACCGGGAGATGGGGTATATTATTAATGGTGTCACTACCCTGTTTTCGCGTTTTGCAATGGTTGATTTTGGGTCAGGTACTTATCAGTACCTGGCGGGAACAACGCCGCAGGACGGTGACTTTGCGCTGAAAGGTGACTATCAGAGACTGGTACATCTCCTGTGTTCAGAATTGATAGATGAAAGAGAACGTGCGGAGCTGACAGATTATTTGGATCAGGAGTCACTGATTCAGTCGCTGGCGGAACATAATGATGTGCGCTTTGAGTGTCATGTGAGACAGAATGGAAAGTCCGAGTGGGAGCATATCAACATTATCTGTCTGGAACGAAAGGCGGGCAGGGCGGAGAAGCTTCTGTTCATCCGGCAGAACATCACAGAAGTAAAGGAGAAGGAGCTGCAGATTCAGGCCAGGATGGCTGTCGCAAACCGCAAGGAGAGACAGTATCAGATTGCGATCACGTCCAATGCCATCTGTACCTTTGAGTTTAATCTGACGCAGGATAGGGTCGAGAAAGATGTTCTGTGTGAAATGGCCGGGGAGAAAATATCGCTGCTGCAGCAAGTGGGGCTGGAGCCGCCGTGCAGGGTGTCAGAGTGGTTTGAGCGCTGGAAAAAGTATATTTTGAAAGACTCGCTGGAAGAATACAGCAGGATTGTCAATACAGGATATCTGACAGGACGTTATGAGCAGGGAAAGTCGGAAGTGAGTGCGGAATACTGGTACAGGGACAACTGCGGGCAGGAAGTCTGTATCCGCCAGTCTTTTCTCATGACAAGGGACGATGAGACACAGGATATCCTGGTGATGGTTGTGATGAAAGAAATCACGGAGAGTGTCAGAAAGCAGAAAGAGCAGACGCAGGCGCTGCAGGATGCGCTGATGCAGGCGCAGCACGCGAACCGGGCAAAGACGACATTTCTGTCCAATATGTCACACGATATCCGCACGCCGATGAATGCCATCATTGGGTTTACGACGATTGCGGTCAGCCATATTGACAACAAGGATCAGGTGAAGGACTGTCTGCAGAAAGTGCTTTCATCGAGCAATCATCTGCTCAGCCTGATCAATGACATTCTTGACATGAGCCGGATTGAGAGCGGAAAGGTGCAGATCAAGGAACAGGAATGCAATATCTCAGAGCTGATGCACAATCTGGTCAATATTATCCAGCCGCAGGTGAAGGCAAAACAGCTTGAACTATTTATCGATACCTTTGAGATCGTAAACGAGGATGTTGTCGCAGATTCGCTGAAGATGAACCAGGTGTTTATCAATTTGCTGAGCAACGCTGTGAAGTACACGCCAGCCGGCGGAACCATTACATTTCGGATTATGCAGAAGACGACATTCCGTCATGGATATGGCGATTATATCTTTGTCATCAAGGACAACGGCATCGGCATGTCAAAGGAATTTGTGGATCATATCTTTGAGCCGTTTGAGCGCGAGTCGACAGTGACGCAGTCAGGTATTCAGGGGACAGGACTCGGCATGGCGATCACAAGAAACATTGTCGAGATGATGAATGGTACAATCACGGTGAAGAGTGAACCGGGAAAGGGAAGTACCTTTACGGTAGAGCTGGGCTTAAAGCTGCAGGACATCGAGAAGAATGCAGAGCAGATCAAGGAGCTTCGAGGGCTTCGCGCGCTTGTTGTGGATGACGATTTCCATGTGTGCGACAGTGTGAGCAAGATGCTGAAAAAGATCGGTCTGCGGTCTGAATGGACGACTTCCGGGAGAGAGGCTGCATACCGTGCCCAGATGGCTTATGAAGAAGGGGACGCTTACCATACTTATATCATTGACTGGCAGATGCCGGAGCTCAGCGGTGTGGAGACCGCTAGAAAAATCCGCAGTGTCGTCGGAAATGACGCACCGATTATTATTCTCACGGCATATGACTGGTCTGACATTGAGGACGAGGCTAAGGCGGCAGGGGTTACAGCATTCTGTGCGAAACCGCTCTTTATGTCCGACTTAAAGTCCGCGTTGCTTGCTGCAAACAATTTACTGGACAAAGCGGATGAAGCTGCGGCATGGACATTGGAGGATTTTAGCGGAAAGCGTGTCCTGCTTGTGGAGGATATTGAGTTGAACCGTGAGATTGCGCAAGTAATACTCGAAGAGGCGGGATTCGTTGTTGAGTCAGCGCCGGATGGAACGGATGCCGTTGCGATGGTGGAACAGTCTGATGAGTATTACTATGATGCGGTACTGATGGATGTGCAGATGCCGATTATGAACGGTTATGAGGCTACCAGGACAATCCGGAGTATGCCGAGAAAGGATGTCAAAGATCTGCCGATCATCGCCATGACGGCGAATGCGCTGGAGGAGGATAAGGAGGCGGCGTTGAAGAACGGTATGAATGCCCATATCTCTAAGCCGCTGGACATGGATATCTTTATATCGGTGCTCAAGCAGTATGTTAAGTGATGGTATCACAAAAAGCCGGGTTGACGAAAGAATATATAAAAGTTAATTCTTAACAGTTTCTAAAGGGAAGTATTTCCGTTAAAATAGGAGATACTTCCTTTTTGGGTGCACAATCCCGGCAGAGGAAATATGCCGCTAAAACAAATGGCAAACAAAAGTTCCGAAAATATCTTCTTTTCTCTGTACAAATCTGAGGCTGTGTGCTATAATCATAAGTACTTTTTGAGTTATTGAGTTCCTGTTCATTTTACTACTATTATTGAATTCACAAACATGAAATTAGATTTACGGAGGTGATTTCTGTCCTATGTTGTTCAAACTGCACAGTGAATACCAGCCCACCGGCGACCAGCCGGAGGCCATCGCGGAGCTTGTAAAAGGCTTTAAAGAAGGCAACCAGTTCCAGACTTTATTAGGTGTGACAGGTTCCGGCAAGACCTTCACGATGGCAAATATCATACAGGCGCTGCAGAAGCCCACTTTGGTGATAGCGCACAATAAGACCCTCGCCGGGCAGCTGTACGGCGAGTTCAAAGAATTTTTCCCGGAAAATGCGGTAGAATACTTTGTGTCCTACTATGATTACTATCAGCCAGAGGCATATATTCCGTCATCGGACACCTACATCGCAAAGGATTCTGCTGTAAACGATGAGATTGACAAGCTGAGATTGTCCGCAACGGCATCATTGACCGAGCGGAGAGATGTCGTGGTCGTGGCGAGTGTTTCCTGCATCTATGGTCTGGGAAGTCCCGATGAGTATCAGGGAATGATGCTTTCCTTAAGACCCGGCATGACTAAGGACAGGGATGAGGTCATCCGTGCTTTGATCGAGATGCAGTATGACCGGAATGATATGGAGCTTGACAGAGGGCGCTTCCGGGTGCATGGCGATGTGGTTGACATTCATCCTGCACAGGGTGGCGATTACTGGATTCGGGTGGAATTTTTCGGTGATGAGGTTGATCGTATCGCTGAGGTCGATCCAGTCACAAACAAGGTCAATGCCACATTGGAACACACCACGATTTTCCCTGCGTCACACTATGTCGTCGCACCAGAGCGGATTGCAAAGGCATGTGATGCCATTGAGACAGAGATGAAGGAGCGCGTGCGTTATTTTAAGAGTGAGGATAAGCTTTTGGAGGCGCAGCGCATATCGGAGCGGACGAACTTTGACATTGAGATGCTTCGCGAGACGGGATTTTGTTCCGGGATTGAGAATTATTCAAGACATCTGAACGGCGCGAAAGAGGGAGATCCGCCGTATTGCCTGATGGATTTCTTCACAGAGGATTTTCTTATCATCATTGACGAGTCGCACATGACGATTCCGCAGATTCGCGGAATGTATGCAGGCGACCGCTCGCGGAAAACCACGCTCGTAGAGTATGGTTTCCGGCTTCCGTCAGCGTTGGACAACAGACCGCTTCGTTTCGACGAGTTCGAAGAAAAGATTGACCAGATGCTTTTCGTGTCAGCGACGCCCAATGAATACGAAAGACAACATGAGCTGCTGCGCACAGAGCAGATCATCAGACCGACGGGTCTGCTCGACCCGGAGATTGAGATTCATCCTGTGGAGGGACAGATCGACGATCTGATTACGAGAATCAACGCGGAGACAGCAAAGCACAATAAAGTGCTGGTGACAACGCTGACAAAGCGCATGGCTGAGGATCTGACAAAATATATGTCCGACGTTGGCGTCCGCGTGAAGTATCTGCACTCGGATATTGACACGCTGGAGCGCGCTGAGATTATACGCGATATGCGTCTGGATGTGTTTGACGTGCTCGTCGGAATTAATCTGCTGCGCGAAGGACTCGATATACCTGAGATATCGCTGGTGGCGATTCTCGATGCAGACAAGGAAGGGTTTCTGCGGTCTGCGACTTCCCTGATACAGACAGTCGGACGAGCGGCGAGAAATGCGGAAGGGCATGTGGTTATGTATGCCGATACGATCACGGATTCCATGCGGGTGACGCTGGATGAGACTGCGAGAAGGCGTGCAATCCAGCAGAAATACAACGAGCAGCATGGTATCACACCGCAGACGATCAGGAAGGCAGTGCGGGATCTGATCAGCATCTCGAAGGCAGTGGCGAAGGAAGAGCAGAAGTTTGCAAAAGATCCCGAGTCCATGAATGAGAAGGAACTGAAAAAGCTGATTGATACGGTCGAGAAAAATATGCGCAAAGCGGCTGCGGATCTCAATTTTGAGGCGGCGATGGAGCTGCGCGACAAGATGATGGAACTCAAAAAACAGCTGCAGGAGCTGACTGGCGGGATGTAAAAGACACGGAATAAAATACAGAAATAGTGATATTGAATTGTGGAAAGGTATGGTACAAAGATGGACAGAGAACAACTGAAAATGCTTCCCAAGGGAGAGGTCATCAAGATTCGCGGTGCAAATGAGCACAACCTGAAAAACATTGATCTGGATATTCCCAGAAATAAGTTTGTGGTGCTGACGGGATTGTCCGGTTCCGGCAAATCCTCCCTGGCATTTGACACAATCTATGCAGAGGGACAGAGGCGGTATATGGAGTCACTGTCCTCCTACGCCAGACAGTTTTTGGGGCAGATGGAAAAGCCGAATGTGGAGCGAATAGACGGTTTGTCGCCGGCAATATCGATCGACCAGAAGTCCACGAACAGAAATCCACGATCAACAGTCGGCACTGTGACGGAAATCTATGACTATTTCAGGCTGCTGTATGCGCGCATCGGTATACCACACTGTCCAAACTGCGGCAGGGAGATCAGGCGTCAGACAGTTGATCAGATCGTAGACCAGATCATGGAGCTGCCGCAGGGCACGAAACTGCAGCTGCTGGCGCCGGTGGTGCGCGGCAGGAAGGGAGAGCACGTCAAGGTGCTTGACCGTGCTAAAAAGAGCGGATATGTGCGTGTCCGTATTGATGGGAATCTGTACGACCTGTCCGAGGAGATCAAACTAGAAAAAAATATCAAGCACAATATTGAGATCAT
The DNA here is from genome assembly GCA_947177165.1 of uncultured Lachnospiraceae bacterium. GTDB lineage: Bacteria > Bacillota > Clostridia > Lachnospirales > Lachnospiraceae > COE1. The sequence goes on along the minus strand of CAMWTP010000011.1, from coordinate 30,863 downwards.
TGTGGACAGAATCGCTGTAAAAGAGGGAATTGAGCGCAGGCTGACGGATTCCATCGAGAATGTCATGGCACTCTCCGACGGACTGCTGATGGTTGATGTGATTGACGGCAGGATGATGAACTTCTCCGACAGCTTTGCGTGTCCTGACTGCAATATCAGCATTGATGAGGTGGAGCCGAGAAGTTTTTCCTTTAACAATCCATTTGGCGCCTGTCCAGAGTGTTTCGGGCTCGGTTATAAGATGGAATTCGATATTGATCTGATCATACCTGACAGAAGCCTCAGCATCAATCAAGGTGCAATTACTGTTATGGGATGGCAGTCATGTGCGGACAAAGGAAGCTTTACGAATGCAATTCTGCAGGCTTTAAGTAAGGAGTACAACTTTTCCCTTGACACACCGTTTGAGGCGTTATCAGATGAGATAAAGGATGTGCTTGTTAACGGAACAAAAGGGAAGGAAGTGGCCGTACATTACAAGGGACAGCGCGGAGAGGGTATTTATCCTGTGGCCTTTGAGGGACTGCTCAAGAATGTGGAGCGTAGATATAGGGAGACGGCTTCTGAAAGTATCAAGCAGGAGTATGAGACGTTTATGCGCATTACACCCTGCAAGGAGTGTGGCGGAAGGCGTCTGAAAAAAAGTTCATTGGCGGTGACAGTGTGTGACAAAAATATTTACGAGATTACCTCCATGTCAATCACAAATCTTTACAGTTTTCTGGACACGATGGAGTTGACGAAACAACAGCAGTTGATCGGCAAGCGTATCTTGAAGGAGATCCGCGCGCGAGTAGGGTTTCTTGCAAGTGTCGGTCTGGAATATCTGTGTTTGTCAAGGGGAACAGCGTCCCTGTCGGGAGGGGAGGCACAGCGCATCAGACTGGCAACACAGATTGGCTCCGGGCTTGTCGGCGTATGCTATATTTTGGATGAGCCGAGTATCGGATTGCATCAGAGGGATAATGACAAGCTGTTGTCGGCTTTGCGGAATCTGCAGGGACTTGGAAATACACTTATCGTTGTGGAACATGACGAGGATACCATGCTGGCGGCAGATCATGTGATTGATATTGGCCCTGGTGCCGGGGAGCACGGAGGAGAAGTGATCGCGCAGGGAACAGCCCGGGAGATCATGCAAGAGCCGGAGTCCATTACAGGACAGTATCTGAGCGGAAAAATACAGATTCCAGTTCCAGAGAGCAGGAGAAAGCCAACTGGTTGGCTTACGGTAAAGGGGGCAGCGGAGAACAACCTCAAAAATATCGATGTGAAGTTTCCGCTCGGTGTGTTTACCTGTGTGACAGGCGTGTCGGGTTCTGGAAAGTCCTCTCTGGTAAATGAGATTCTGTACAAGTATCTGGCAAAAAAATTGAACAGGGCGCGCACCATACCGGGCAAATTCAAGAAAATAGAAGGGGTAGAACAGCTTGACAAGGTGATTGCCATTGACCAGTCGCCAATCGGCAGGACACCAAGGTCCAATCCGGCGACTTACACAGGGGTGTTTGACCAGATCAGGGATCTGTTTGCCTCAACTGTTGATGCCAAGGCAAAGGGATACAGTAAGGGGCGCTTTAGCTTTAACGTGAAGGGCGGACGATGCGAGGCGTGCGGCGGCGATGGCATCATCAAGATTGAGATGCATTTTCTGCCGGATGTGTATGTGCCCTGCGAGGTCTGTCAGGGAAAGCGTTACAATAGAGAGACACTGGACGTAAAATATAAAGGAAAGAGTATCTATGATGTGCTGGATATGACGGTCGAGGAGGCAGTGAAGTTTTTTGACCCGGTTCCTTCCATAAAAAGGAAGATTGAGACTTTGTACGATGTGGGACTCTCCTACATCAAGCTGGGACAGCCTTCGACGACACTCTCGGGCGGCGAAGCGCAGCGCATCAAGCTTGCGACGGAGTTGAGCCGCAGAAGCACAGGGAAGACAATCTATATTCTGGATGAGCCGACAACAGGGCTTCATTTTGCGGATGTACACAAGCTTGTTGAGATTCTGCAGCGTCTTGCGGAGGGCGGCAACACGGTGATTGTCATTGAACACAATCTTGATGTGATCAAGACGGCAGACTATATTATTGACATCGGACCGGAGGGCGGAGACGGCGGCGGCACGGTGATCGCCGAGGGCACGCCGGAGCATATTGCCAGGTGTCCGCACTCCTACACGGGGATCTATGTGAAGAGAATGCTGGAGAGGGCGAAAAATCTGAAATAAATAAGTGGAAATATACACAAAGAATGATATAAAGGGAACTTTTTTGGATGAGGGAGTTCGCATGCAGGATACAGGAGATAAAGGTGTTTTTGCGGAAGATAACAGCGAAATTATGGAGATTAACTCGGCAGGCGTTGTGTTGTCTTATTATAGAGATAAATATGGCCTGACACTGGAACAGGTGTGTGATGGGATCTGTTCCACCAGTAAACTGTTGCGGATGGAGAAGGGGAAAAGATGTGTGGATTCCCTGACGAGCAGTCAGCTGTTGGAGCGGATTGGCAAGATGGTCGACCAGTTTGAGCAGCTCTTAAATGAAGAAGATTACGCGCTGTGGTGTGCGAGGGAATCCATAAGGAAACACATGCAGCACAAGGAGTATGACAGGGTGCGGGAAGATCTGACTGCATACCGTGCCATGAAGAATCGTGCACATAGGCTGCACGAACAGTTCTGCAGTTATTATGAAATCATGATGGCAGAGGATCAGCTGGAAAATGGTGAAAGCGCGCAGCGCGGACTGCGGGATGAACAGGCGAAGCTATGCGAAAATGCGCTTCGGGCACTGCGCCTGACAAAGCCGGCATTTGTGCCTGGAAGCAGTGGGGGGAAACAGTTGTATACATCAACGGAGATCGGACTCATACTGAGACTGGTTCATTATGGAAAATATAATAACGACGCCTGGGCGGAAGAAATATTGTTGGATTTGTTTCGCCATATAGAGTGCTATGATACAGAACGCAGGAAACAGAAGATGGGATACCTGATCCTCATGGAACTGATTGAATTGGAACAAAGGCTGCAGGAGCCGGATAAAGAGCTCGCTTATATTGATCAGGGAATTGACTTTGTCGCACAGGGAAGGGATATTGGAGGTCTGGATCGTCTGCATTTTCTTAAGGCGCAGGCACTGATGCGCCGATATGGCGCGGCTGCATTGAAGGAGGAGAACCAAGGGGGTTTTGGAGGTCGTGATGTCAGGAGGGAAATTCAGCGGGAGTGTCTGATGGCATACAGCATCTGTGAAGTCTTTGGCGATATGCAGCAGATGGAGGCGATCAGGCGATTCTGTGGGGAGGAATTGAGATGGCAGATTACAGGGCTGGAGATGTGATCCGGCTGACACGGAATGCAGCTGGAATGACACAGGAGGAGCTGAGTGATGGAATCTGCTCTGTGGAAACGTTGTCGCGCATCGAAAACAACAGACACAAGATCAAGCGGGAGACGTACAGGCAGCTTATGGAAAAGATGGGGCGCGGGGTGCACGACAACTGTGCAGTCTGTATGGGAAAGGATATGTCCCTGCTGGACGAGTATTCTTTGTTGGAGGATGCTTTGGCAAAACGGGACTATCATGCAGCAGAGCGCTATCTGGTGCGGATCAGAGATAAGATATCGGATTTCGTGGTGGACAGACAGTATCTGAAACGGATAGAATCCCTGCTGGATTATGCGATGGGAAGGATTGAGGCACAGGAGCATATGCGGCGTCTTGGCGAGGCAATGGAGATGACGATTCCAGACTATACATGTTATCTGTGGGGCGACAAGCGCGATATCGTATATCCGTACAGGGAGCAGGAGATACTGATCCTAATGGAAATTGGAAATACATATTATGATATGCGTGAGCTGGATAAAACTATTTGGGTATACGAGATGATCATAAGGAGTCTGGATGCGGGATATATGGATGTGAAAAGTGCAGAGGAATTGAAACTTATCAATTTAGCCAATTTGTCAGGACCGCTTAATAAGTTGGGTCGATACGAGGAAGCATTAGAAAAGGCCAGGGAAGGTTTAGAGATGGCTGTCAGTCGTGGATACGCACATGCACTGGTGGAACTTTTGATGCAAGTAGCGGGGAATAAGTTAAAACTGGCTAAAATGATGGAGGATTCCAAAGTACGGAAACAGGAGCTGGAAGAATCAAACAGAATGATGCGGCAGGCATACTATATTGCTGCCGCAAGAAAAGACAAGTATAATCAAAAACTCATTAATGAAAACCTGAAATATCATTTTGGGGAGGAAATGTAAGAGAATGGATTGTAATAATTGATGAAAGTTCTGGTTCTTCGCAACGGCTGTATTGTGGACTGACAAAGAAGACCATGAGTACCAGAACGAGAATAGATATTTTTTTAAATAAATTACAGATATTTTTCATTAAAAAGAACCTCCTACGAATAATTAATGATTTATTTTAACATGTAATATGCAATAACACCATGTCAAAACTGGAAAAATACTTTTTCTAGTTTTGACATGGTGTTATTTGTCGTAAAATGGTACATTAAAAGTGTCAAGCTTGAACAAATAATATGAAGGAGGAATATTACATGTTGGAATCTATCGAAAATGAAGAAAAATCTTATGAATTTGAAGTTAAAGAAGTGTACTCAGATCAGGACATTGTATGCTCACGTGTTTCAGCTGCAAAAGATAGTACACCATCTCATGCAGGATGATTCATTAGAGTCTAAGAAATTTTTCTTTTCTTGAAAATCTAAATTTAGTACAACAAGGAATTGTCCCTCTTCTTCCTGATTACCTGATTTTTATAATTATGTTTCGATAAGCTTTGATAGAGTTGAGACTAATCGTTTATCAGTAGTAAATTGAATACAAAATTATCGGGGATAAAGAAGCGGAAGGAGAGGGGGAAAATAAGAGGATTAAATTAATGGAAACTATAGATTTACTAAAATGTCAGGAGAAAGAATTAGTAGAGTATTGTTTTGAACATATTACCAAATCAGCTAATAATCCTGAAGAGGATAGAAAATGTCATACATTGATTATGCAAAGTTTGTTTGGAGAATCAGAAACAGCAAACATAACTTTAGATGCACCACTTAAAATTCTGTGGAAAATAACAGGAAAATGCAATGCAAATTGTCAACATTGTTGGGCAAAATTAGGATTCGAACATAGTCATGAGGAAATCATGAAAGTGGCAGATGAGATTTGTGAGAATAATGTCTTAATGGTTTCTGTCTCTGGAGGAGAGCCGTTCATGAGGAAAGATATCTTTGAAATACTGCAGAAATTGAAAGACAATAATATTTTGATCGATATAATGACAAATGGTTCATTGATTAACGAAAATGTGGTATTTAAATTAAAAAAAATATTGAATTTAAATACAGATGTTGTGCAGGTTAGTTTAGATGGTCCAAATAGTGAAGTTCATGATGCCCAAAGAAGTGTGAAAATATTTGAAAAAGCTGTTAATGCTATACGATTATTAAAACAAAGTGGGATAAAAGTGAGAAATGTATTCACAGCGACACCAATAAATCAACAATATTTAATCGAAACATATAAATTGGCAAATTCTTTAGGAGTTGATACATTCGCACCAGCGCCAGTATTTCCTCTTAGGAAAGGGAAGAGATTTGAAAATAAACTAGATGAGTTGGAATACATTAGACAAATAGCTGTTTGTAAACAATTAGAAAGTTCTATGAAAACAAAATTAAGGATTCAGGTTGGAAAAAGGTATCAATTTTTAATGAACAAGTATTTTGATGAACTTGACAAAAGCATTTTTGATACAAAAGAATCAAGGATAATTTCTTTAAATGAAACCAATGCATTTATGCAAATTGATGCCGAAGGAGATGCATTACCAGGACCAGAATGGGAAAAGGAGGCGTCGGCAGGAAATGTTTATGAGAAAGGGGTGATGAATGTATGGAGAGATGGGAAGAAATGGGAAGAATTTAGACAAAAAAGAGATTTGACAAATTGCATTTGTAATGAGTGTAAAATTTTTAATATATGTAAAGGGGGAAATGCTAAATATGCTTTTGATACTTTCGGGACAATAAATATGCCGGATGCATCATGCATAATAGCAAAGAGTTCAGTATGATATATGATTGTTTGACCGAAGAAGAGGCTAAATTATTTGCACATTACAAAACGTCACATGATTTTTGCAGCAATTCTAGGTTAGGGTTCGTATTTGATTTTTATAATGAATTGCTGGAAACGGAGAATATATTACCGGAAACACCATTGCAAGTGGGAATAAATTTGACAGATATATGTAATTTAAAATGTAAACACTGTTCTAGGAAGAATTTATTAAACCTGGAAAGTGCTGGATTTTTTGTAAATTGGAAAGAAATAATTGATGAATTGGCATTCAATGGAGTGTTTCAAATATTTTTGACAGGAGGCGAGCCTCTGCTGCATCCAGAAATCTTAGAAATAATTGAATATATAAAAAGTAAGAATATATTTATTGCTATATTAACTAATGGTTTGTTTTTGACAGATGAGTTAATATATGAATTGGATAGAATGCTTGTAGACGAATTTGATTATATTCAAATTAGCATAGATGGAGTTGGTAGCACATATGAAAATATACGCAGGGGGGCAAAGTTCACAGATATAAAAGAAAAGTTAGAATTGCTAAAAAGTCATATAGTTAAGACTCAGGTTGCTATGGTAATAAATGAAATAACATATAAAGATATGTTGGAAGTATATCAGTTATGTATCAAAAAAGAGGTTAATTCAATTCGATTTATGCCGATGTTTGACAATGACTGTATAGAGGTTGAAAAGTGTAATGATACCAAAATAATTAAGGAATTTGTAAAAATATTAAGAGATATAAAAGATAATGGGAGAAATATAGACATAACAGGAGATCCGGTGTCATTAGTATATCCATTTGCAATATGGTTTAGGGCTCAGTATCCTGATGTGTATTTTCCAACCGGAAAACATGTGTGTCCTGCGGGAGTAACGTCTTGTGAAATATCAGTACATGGGGAGGTATATCCATGTTCTTATTTAGAAAATAAAATTTTTTTTGTGGGAAATATTTATGAAGAAAAATTGAAAGAATTGTGGAAAAAGCAGATTTGGAATTGTGTGAGGGTTAGAAAACCGAAATCTGAAAAGTGCGTAAGGTGTAGTGAAAAAGAAAAATGTTTAGGTGGGTGTCCAGCATCTTCTTTCTTTAAATATAAGAAATTCAATTATGCAGATGGAAATTGTAGTATATGAGGAGGCTAAGTTTGAAACTGAGAAGTAGTGGTTAGGGAGAACGTTAATTGCATCACGAACAAGCCACCTTGTGGTGGCTTCAAAAAATTGAATATAGACATGACACCTAATTCAGAACAGAGGTGGCATTGAAGATAATATATCCCCGCTGTTTCAATAAACTAAAAGCCTGTGCCATAGTCAATACTTTTGATTTCTCTACAGAGCGCGATTCAAGGAAGCCATCTGGTGTATAAGACTTTAAATCTGAGAGTATGTGCTAATAAACTGTTTGCAATCTGTACCAGTAATGGCTTAATATGAGTACCAGCATGAGAAATTCGAGTCGATTTGATCTTCTGGTTATTCTGGTCATTGTGGGGCAGCATCAAGTCCATGAAATGAGCTGTTTTGCTGTGGGGAAGACAGACATATCACCACTGATTTCGGAGAGGATCTGGACTGTAGTCATTGGATTCCTGCCGAATCCGAGAACGGTGCGAATGAGCCGAAGGATATCCGGGTACCTGTCACTAAACCGAAGGGGGTTCCTGTGCTGTTTCATTTATGTGATTTTCTAATACGTCTATGTGGTTAAGGCACTGCCGGAGCTTGACAGCCTGTTCGGGAGAAATGGCTCCGTTAACAGCGGCCTGGATTTCTTCAACCGGTGTTTATACCATCTGTTAACAAAAGGCGTTACATCAAAAAAATTCCTAGGATAGGCAAGCGGCTGTTCAGTATTGGAACGGGATGACTTCACAAAAACGTCGCTGAAAACATTGTCAAGCTTGTGATTCAATACGGGAAGACAATTCTGGGCACGGTCCTTCTCACCAGTGATCATGCAGATGAGTTTGAACCAGTACCATATCAGATTCCTTAGATGACCGATATCAGAAGACGGAATAAAAGAAAGTTTGACCATATCGCACAAAACAGGTCACAGATCCATTTAGCATCCTTGTGGTCGGTCTTATTTCCCTTTTGTGGTTTGGTATATTTGGGATTGGTAAGAACAACAGAAATGTCAGCTTTTTCAAGGATGTTAAATACAGGGATATAGTACTTGCTGGTAAATTATATACAAATTTCAGAACAATGGTATTTTGCAAGCCATTCACAGTCCCTTAAGTCCTTTTGAAAAGGATGAGAAACGGATCTGCTTATACTCGGCTCTGCCGTTTGTGTCAGTGATCCCGATACAGGCATAGATCTATGTTTTGTGGACATCAAGACCACAATAGTTTTTACGAAAGATTTTAAAATCCAAAATAATAACCTCCTGAGATTTATAGGCGTAGGCTGACAGAGATTGGCCATCCAGCAAAATTGAGTCGACTTTGGAAGAGATAAGTTTACGGGCTACGGGAATGCGCCATTCATTGATGCCTTAACGGATGAACGATACATATAAAATAGCGGGGCGCTGCCATACAGTTTCGCCACTCACCTTCACGTGTTCTGTAGTGTGTCATTCTTACAAAGATAATATATTAGGAAAATTAGAAAAGCGAAAGTCCAGAGTGGGTTTCATAACTCCATCAGTGTCTTTCGCAGAAAGGCGAATTATAAATATGAAAATATGCAAAAATGTTTTATTTCGATATGAGAGCAATATTAAGGGAGGAAAACTATTTATATTTGACTTAAATAATTACAAAGTATATGAAGGAAATTATTTGGAATATATTATATTGAAGAATATTAAAGATAATACTAATATTCATGATATAATAAATATAATAGCAGAAACACATCAAATTGATGATTTGGAGAACAAGGTATGTCAATTTATTGAATCGTTACAGAAATTGGGAGTTGTCAAATCATGAAAATATTGCTTAAATCATACAAAGGCATGTTTGGAAGGAAGTATGTAAAGATATATCTTTTATATATGCTTTTTTTCATGGTGGACGGTCCAGTCCAGGATATGTTGCCTGTGCTGATGGAGGAGAAAGGGCAGCCAGCGCGCTATTATGGTTATGTGCTCGCACTGGTCAATGCCTGCTGTGTTGTCATTCCTGGGTTGGTAAGTATTGTATCTGTAAAATCTAGCGCTTATCGTGTGGCAGTTATTACGATGCTCGCAGCGGTTGCCACAGGTTGTATGGCTGGGGATGTGAATCAGGCTGGTCTGTTGATCGGGGTACTTGTGCTGCTTGCCTGTGTACGGACAAGTTTTAATTATTCACTGGGGAATGACATTAATTATGAGGTTGCAGACGAGCATAGGGGGAAATACTTTGCTGTGCGTGATCTATTTCTGTATGGGGGGATTTCGCTTGGTTTGTTCCTCGGAGGGCAGATCGCGAAGGTATTTGATGTCAGTACTATGTATAGGATAGGTGGTGTCTTATATATCCTGCCACTCATCATGCTTCTGCTGGTTCGTGCAGAATGCAGAACCAGAACAGGACAGGATGGGAAAACGACAGACAGCGACGACGAGGAGAAAGAGGAGACGAAGACATCATGGAAGTCCTTTCGGAAAATTGCCAAGGATAAGAAATTTTGGACATATATGACAGTGAAACTCTTTTCCAATGTATATGCGGTGGCGATGGGATACCTGCCATTATATGCCCTGACAATAGGAATCTCGGTGTCGCATGTTATGTCTATTTTTTCGTTCATGACTTTATTCAATGCAATTGGGGCACTGTTTGTCAGCCATTTGGGTGATCTAAAAGGCAGGAAGTGGTTCTATGTCTTTGACATTGGATTTGACGTGTTTCCGGCAATGATCTTTCTATTGTCTCATAATGTGACCGTTTTTATCATTGGAATCATTCTTTCCATGGTGAAGGACATTTTTGCATCTGTGTCGTTTGCCTATTTTTATGATGTGTTCGACGACCACAATGGCACGATCATTCTTGGGATTGTGGAGTCTTTCAGCAGCGCTATTGGGATCGTTATGCCTGTGGTGATCGGCTGGGTTTGGGAATGTTCGCCGCAGCTTGTATTCGGTATTGGGGCAGCAGGGTGCCTTATATCAGCAGGAGTCGCAGCGATCTTTCTTCCGGACAAGCGACCGTGTGCGGTCACGGAAAGGCAGAAATAGATTTTGGGGATAGACAGATGCGGTTTAATGTATTATACTGAAACCATTGATGGAAAGAGAGGTACGAAGATGAGGGTATAGTCTGCAATGGAAACAGAAAACGCGTCAGATGTGGCATTCATGATGCCCGGCGTTTTTGTGTTGCCAGAAGTGGACGGTGCCCTCAGTTTCCGGCCTCTTTTTTGCGTGGGAATTTTGAGTGCATTTTCCAAAAATACAAATGTTTTTGAAACAGATAAGGAACTGTCGCGCAGTATGTGGCAGTTTCTGAAGTATCATAAAGGAGTGCATGAGAATGAAACATATAAAATCGATCTGCAGTTACATCACATTATATATCAAAAGTTTCCGGTTTGTCTGGAAGACATCTGAAAAACTGATGTCTGCACTGCTGCTGCTGATTCCGGTGCAGGCATTGCTTCCCACAGTGACACTGTATCTTACAAACAGAATCGTCAGTCAGGTTCAGGCAGGGCATTCCGGACAGCTGGCATTCCTGCTGGCTGTGTGGGGAATTGCGTTTATCGCAGGCAATCTGGCGTCGCCGATGGTTACGTTTGTGCAGGGGCAGCTGACTGACCGGCTTACATACCAGCTGAATGTCAGCATTATGAAACAGTCTGAGCAGATTCAGACAATCGACTGTTATGAGGACAGTGAATTTTACGATAAGATCCGTCTGCTGAGCGCCGAATCAGGCTGGCGGCCTGTCAATTTGCTCGTGTTTGGAACAAGCCTGATGATGAACGCGATATCACTGGTTTTCATGTTTGTGCTGCTCTGCTCCTTCCGTGCAGTCATTGCGATCGTTCTTTTTATCATACTGATACCGCAGGGAATCTTGTCCTACAGGATACAGCAGCAGGCGTTTGAGACGCTGGTGTCCAACAGCGAGGATTCCAGAAAACTCTCTTATTATTCGGAAACGCTCCTGTCAGCAGAGCATATCAAAGAAGTCAGGTTGTATGGACTGTATGGCTTTTTTCAGAATAAATATAGCAGCACATACCTGAGGATTCATTCCAAAGTGCAGAAAGGCAGAGTCAGACAATGTGTTTTCGCGTCCGTCTTTCTGATGATCACAGGTGCAGTCAGTGTGCTTGGGTTCTGCCACATCACGTATGCTGTGTCCTGCCAGCGGCTGGATATCGGCACGATACTGATCTATACTTCCGCGATTGTCTACACGATTCAGGGAATCAGCAGGTTTGTCGAGGATTCGAGTATGCTCTATGACACCTTGTTGTACATGTCCAACCTTTTTTCGTATCTGGCGATTGAAACGACCGCGGGATTTGACGGGACAAAAGAGTGGACAGATTTCAGCAGGATACGGATCGATAATCTTTCCTTCCGGTATCCGCAGGGCGAAAAAAAGGTCTTGGACCACGTTTCCTTCGCGGTGAAAAAAGGAGAGAAGATTGCCATCGTCGGGGAGAATGGTGCGGGGAAGTCGACTCTGGTAAAGCTGATCCTGAGATTGTATCATCCGGACAGCGGAACAGTGACATTCGATGGAGTCCGCTTTGAGGAATTTGATATAGATCAATACAGAGAGCAGTTTTGTGCAGTTTTCCAGGATTTTTCCAGATTTGATCTGACGCTGCGTGAGAATGTGATATTGGCAGAAGCGAATACACAGAAGGCGGATGCAGTAGTTATGGAGGCGTTGAGTCAGAGCGGATTTACGGATGAGACAACCGCTGACCTGTCATTGGACCAGATGCTTGGGAAACAGTTTGACGGCGCGCGGGAACTGTCCGGCGGGCAGTGGCAGAAGCTTGCGCTTTCGCGCGCATTTTATATGGATGCAGATATTTTAATATTGGATGAACCGACGGCAGCGCTGGATCCGAGGATGGAATATCTGGTATTCAACAAATTTATGGAGCTGTCGCAGAATAAAACGGTTCTGTTCGTCACGCATCGCCTGGCAAGCGTCAGGAATGCGGATAAAGTCCTGCTTCTGAAAAATGGCAAAGTGCTGGGATTTGATACACATGAAGCGTTGGTGCAGACGAATGATTATTACAGGGAACTCTATCAGATGCAGGCAGCGATGTATAAAAATTAAAAATTTTTATTGTTTTTGCAGCAAAGATTATCTAGGATTTGACTTTTCGCAGATTTATGATAGAATTGTAACATAGTTGTAATAGTTTGCAATTGTAGTCGCTCGTGAGAAAACGTGGATTTCAAAAAGTCGCTATTGTTTGCAGAAGGGAGATTCTTATGAACCAGAAAAAACACAAGCGCAAGGAATCTTTTTCGCTTATACTTGTCTCCAACACGGGAAAAGATACCAGACAGTTTTATCTCTCACTTAAGATTCTGCGAATGATTATTGTTCTGATGCTGTTGATCTGTATCACACTTGCATGGAGCATATATCGGTCAGGAACACATTACAGAAGTGAGTCTGAGCTTCGGCAGAAGCTGACATCGAGCGAGCAGCAGGTGAAGCAGCTGGAAAGTGAAAAAGAGACCTTGAATGCCAAGAATGCTGCTCTTACAGAAGAGAATGAATTATACAGGCAGGCCGAAATCGTAAAAGCTGAAATGGCAGAAATGACCAGGGCGGAAGAAAGTACGGAGGAAGTGCCGCAGAAGGATACTTCTGTGCCAAGTCAGTATCCCTGTACGACAGGAGGGCTTCTGATGGAGTCGTATTCGGAGGAACACCTTTATATTTCGATCGGTGTGCAGCAGGAGGATCGCATTACTGCAGCGGGAGATGGAACGGTTGCTTCGGTTGGCTCTGACGATACATATCCAATCATTATAGAGGTGGATCATGGGAATGGTTACAGGTCGCGTTATATGTGCAGGCAGGAGGTAAATGTACAGGTGGAGATGGGGCAGCAGGTGCAGAGTCGTGACACATTGATGGTTATCAGTGGAAACGACACACAGTTTGATTATCAGGTTATATACAATGAGCAGATAATCGATCCGCTGCTGGTACTGGAAGCGAAAGGTTAAAAGGAGGATGTCATGTTGGGAAAAAACAAAAATTCTGCGTATGCAGATGACGGACGGGAGAAGGTCAGCACACTGATCGGAAAGGAGACTACTTTTGACGGTGATCTGACTTCGGCAGAAACGATTCGGATAGATGGTGTGATCAATGGAAATTGTACCTGTGAGAAAAAGCTGATCCTCAGTGCAGATGGTCAGGTGAAGGGGAACATTACTGCACAGAGTGTGATCATATCCGGGAGGGTGGATGGTGATATCACAGTCCAGGGAAAACTGGAGCTGTTGTCCACCGGCAAGATTGCAGGGAACATCACGGCAGGTTCGCTTGTCATCGACGAGGGCGCTGCATTTGACGGAAGGTGCACGATGTCATCGCCGGCTACGGAAGGCCTGTATGAAAATTCGGAGTCATAGCAGCAGGTTATCTATAGAAAAAACTGTCACAATCGATCCTGATTGGCGGCAGTTTTTTCTTTATTCGGAATAATTTGTGATATTTATTTGCTAAAAAACACTTTACAAATTAATTGTCAGATAATATAATAAATTTACATAATATTTTGAAAATAACTAAAGTATTGTGAAAAAGCGGCCGATATAGTTACTGTAAACCACTTTGGCGGCACGATTTGAGGTTCCAAAATTTTTTATTGTAAAAAAAGTGTGAAAACCCTTTGAAAAATGGTTAAATTAGGTTATAATGGCTTAGTTACAGTATGTTTTCATAGATATATCCGTAATGGGAATACTAAGTTATCAGAAGATTACGCCGCAAGGCTAATGATAAATGACTTGATTTTACCAATTTGAACAAATTTGAATGCAAAGAAAGGGGCATGCAGCCATGCAATACACAGATATTGGAATCGATCTTGGAACCGCGAGTATATTAGTTTACATCAGAGGGAAGGGCGTAGTGCTGAAAGAACCTTCCGTTGTTGCTTTTGACAGGGATACGCAGAAAATAAAAGCCATTGGAGAGGATGCGCGGCTGATGCTCGGAAGAACACCGGGAAATATCGTGGCAGTCAGGCCGCTCCGTCAGGGTGTTATCTCTGATTACAAAGTGACAGAGCAGATGATGAAGCACTTTATCCAGAAAGCGCTGGGCAGGAAGACTTTCCGGAAGCCGATTATCGCTGTGTGTGTGCCGAGCGGCGTCACGGAGGTGGAGAAGAAGGCGGTTGAGGATGCTACGTACCAGGCAGGTGCAAGGGATGTCAAGATTATCGAGGAACCGATCGCTGCAGCAATCGGTGCGGGGATTGATATCTCAAAGCCTTGCGGAAATATGATTGTGGATATCGGCGGAGGTACTTCTGATATTGCAGTCATTTCGCTTGGAGGTACGGTAGTCAGTGCATCGATTAAGGTCGCGGGCGATGACTTCGATGAAGCCATTGTCAGATATATGAGAAAAAAGCACAATCTTTTGATTGGTGAGAGAACGGCAGAAGACATTAAAATTAAAATTGGTTCAGCATTTAAGAGGGCAGAAGTTGATTACATGGACGTGAGAGGGCGCAATCTTGTCACAGGTCTTCCGAAGACAATCCGCGTCTCATCTGAGGAGACGGAGGAAGCGCTTCGTGAGACAACCTCCCAGATCATTGATACGATCCACAGTGTTCTCGAGAAAACGCCGCCTGAGTTGGCAGCGGATATCGCTGACAGGGGGATTGTACTCACTGGAGGCGGAAGTCTGCTTTGCGGACTGGAGGATTTGATCGAGTCACGGACGGGTATCAATACGATGACTGCGGAGGATCCTATGACTGCAGTCGCGATCGGTACAGGCAAGTACGTGGAGTTTCTCGCAGGCGGCAGAGATGAGTGATCGGCAGACAGCGTTTCTCTTGACAGTGCCGGAGCTGAAAATGTCAGAGCATTGTAACAGATTAGGAGGAACTTATGCTTAGAGGTCTATATACATCATACACAGGTATGTTGAATGAGCAGTACAGAATGGATATTATGGCGAACAATCTGGCAAACGCAGATACGACTGGTTTTAAGAAGGAGGGTTCTACGAGTCAGTCGTATTCGGAAGTGATGGCGGTGAAAATCAAGGATTGGACAGAAAGTCCGAATACACCGAAACGTCTTGGAAATATGAGCCTTGGGGTGAAGATCGGCGAGACTTATACAGATTTCTCACAGGGTTCGCTCAGGGACACAGGAAACACGTATGATCTTGCGCTTGGAGAGAAGGGATTTTTCAATATTGAGTTTACCAGCAAATCCGGCGAGACCTCTACAAAATATACAAGAGACGGCGGTTTTACCATCACGAAGGACGGCTATCTGGTGACGAAGGATGGCGACTATGTCCTTGGTGAGAACGGCAGAATCCAGCTCTCAACAACGGCAGGCTCCACAGTGTTTGACAGGAATGGGGATATCTATCAGGATGACAGACTTGTGGCGAGCCTTAAAATATCAGATTTTGAAGATACCAATTATCTGACTCATTACGGTGAGACAATGTGGGATGCCAAGGAAGGGGCAGTAGAAATCGACGTGGAGAATCCTGAGGTTCATCAGGGATACCTCGAGATGTCAAATGCGAACGTTGTCAAGGAAATGGTAAACATGATAACGATTTCGAGACAGTATGAGTCGAATCAGAAAATGCTGACTACTTTTGACGACACACTTGAGAAGACAATGTCGCTCAGCAGAATATAATAAGGGGGAAGGATAAATGGTACGGTCATTATGGACAGGCGCAACAGGTATGATTGCGCAGCAGTTAAACGTAGATAATATTGCCAATAATCTCGCAAATGTAAACACGACAGGTTACAAGTCAGAGGTTATGGAGTTCAAATCACTTTTATATCAGACAATACAGACGAGAACCACAACTGCAAACGGCGAGAACAAACCGATTGGCGCTGAGGTTGGCCTGGGAGTCAGAAATTCTTCGATCAAGTCGATTTTTACGGACGGGAGTCTGCTCGAGACGCAGGGACCGGCAGATTTTGCACTGAACGGACGCGGCTTTTTTGGTATCAGGGGCGCGGACGGAAATACATATTACACACGAAATGGTAATTTTGTGTTTGCGATCGGACCAGAGGGAATTACGCTGGAGACATCGGATGGCCTTCCTGTGCTGGATTCCGAGGGGGAACCGATCATTCTTGAGGATGATGATATTGTCACCAGCAAGATTACAGTCGGTCGAAATGATGGGATGTTGTATTATCCTGATGAGAGCGGTGTGCCGCAGAGTCTTGAGATTCAGATCGGGCTCTGGCAGTTCAACAACCCGGCAGGTCTGAGCAAAGAGGGGGACAGCTTGTTCTCTGAGACATCAGCAAGCGGTGAGGCGATGAATGAGGCTGAAAATGATAATCTGCCTAAGACGAAAATGATTCAGGGATATTTGGAAGGATCCAATGTACAGATCGCTGATGAGATGGTCAATCTGATTGTGGCGCAGAGAGCTTATGAAATGAATTCCAAGGTTATCACTACTTCTGATGAGATGCTTCAGCAGGCAAATCAATTGAAGCGCTGATAGGGGGTAGAGAGATATGAATATCGGTGGAGTAGGTTCTGCGTATGCGGACTATATGACAAGTCAGGCTTCGGGCAGCAAGATGGAGACACTTCAGAATAAGCTGACGAGCAGCAGCACGGCATCGGACGAGGAAGAACTCAAGGAGGCGTGCAAGGAGTTTGAGTCTTATTTTGTGGAGCAGGTCTTCAATGCGATGCTGGAGACGACAAAGGTGTTCTCGGATGACGAAGAAGATGGTTATGCGACAAAGATGGTAGATTATTTTAAGGATTTTGCAGTGCAGGAGTTGTGTGACAACGTGACGGACGGTGACGGACTGGGACTGGCAAATGTCCTGTATGAGCAGATGAAGCGCAATTACGGCATTGGGGTAGTACAGCCGGAAGAGCTTTCAGAGGATTGAAAAAAGTCGACCTTGTTTGAAAGAACAGGTCGGCTTTTATAGTATGGAGGAACAGGTGTCTTGGAAAAACTGAAGGGTTTCGTCGAGCATATTATATTTAAAAATGTGGAGAACGGTTACGGGGTGATCAATCTCAAGGTGGAGGAGATGGAGATTACCTGCACGGGGATCTTTACCAGTCTCGATGAGGGGGAAAGTATCGAGGCGGAGGGAAGTTATGTCGAGCATGCAGTTTACGGGAAACAGTTCAAGGTAGAGCGTTTTGAGGTGATTGCCCCAGAGGATAAGGCAGCGGTGGAGCGTTATCTTGGTTCGGGAGCGATCAAAGGAGTCGGTGCGGCGCTTGCCGCCCGCATCGTGCGGCATTTCGGGGACGATACCTTTCGGATTATTGAGGAGGAGCCGAACAGACTCGCGGAGATCAAGGGAATCAGTGAGCGGAAAGCGAGAGAGATTGCAGAGCAGGTTGAGGAGAAAAAAGATGCGAGGGACGCAATGTTATTCTTGCAAAAATATGGTATTTCCAACACGCTGGCAATCAAGATCTACAAACAGTATGGCATGGGTCTGTACAAAATCATGCAGGAAAATCCGTATAAACTGGCGGAGGATGTGTCCGGCATTGGATTTCGCATTGCGGATGAGATTGCATCGCGCATCGGGATTCACACGGACTCGGATTTCAGAATCAGAAGCGGGATTTTATATACGCTGCTTCAGGCGGGAGCGGAAGGGCATGTCTTCCTGCCGGAAGAAATATTGCTGGAAAAGTCATCCGATATGCTGGGACTGACGCCGGAGCAGGTTGAGCCGCAGATCGCAAATCTTGCGATTGACAAGAAGCTTGTGATAAAAGAAAAAGAGCTGGAAGAGAACCGGAAAATGAAGTGTATCTATGGTATGAGCTCCTATTATGCGGAATTGAACTGTGCCAGAATGCTGTATGAGCTTCAGCAGGCGTTTGACGGGGCAGAGCGTTTTACCAGGGCGGAGCTGGAACGACTGGAAAAAAAGATCAGGAAACTGGAGGAGAGCAGCCATATGGAGCTGGATGCCCTCCAGCGGAAGGCTGTGACAGAAGCGGTACAGAATGGTATCTTTATCCTTTCCGGCGGGCCTGGAACCGGAAAAACGACGACGATCAACATGATTATCCGCTATTTTGAGCAGGAGGGCATGGACATCTTTCTGGCGGCGCCCACTGGCAGGGCGGCCAAGCGCATGACGGAGGCGACTGGGTTTGAGGCAAAGACGATTCACAGGCTTCTGGAGTTGAACGGCGGCATGTCGGATGACAGACAGCCGTCAGCCGCACATTTTGAGAAGAACGAACTCAATCCGCTGGAGGCAGATGTCATTATCATTGACGAGATGTCGATGGTGGACATTTATTTGTTTCAGTCGCTTCTGAAAGCAATTGCGCCGGGAACCAGACTTGTGATGGTCGGTGACAGAAACCAGCTCCCCTCCGTCGGACCGGGGCAGGTATTAAAGGATCTGATGACGAGCGGGTGCATTGCCACTGTTGTGCTGTCAAAAATATTCCGCCAGGCGGGTGAGAGTGATATTGTGGTCAATGCGCACTATATTAATGAAGGAAAGGCGATTAAGCTGGATAATAAGAGCAGAGACTTCTTTTTTCTGGAGCGGGATAATGTCAATGTGATTTATAAGCACATGGTACTATTGATCACAGAAAAGCTTCCGGGATATGTCAGCTCTGGAATGTATGACATTCAGGTGCTCACACCCATGCGCAAGGGGGCTCTTGGCGTGGAGACACTGAATGGGATTCTGCAGCAGTATCTCAATCCGCCTTCGCCTGAAAAACTCGAGCTGCCACACGGCGACGGCGTGTTTCGTCTTGGAGACAAGGTGATGCAGATCAAGAACAACTATCAGCTGGAGTGGGAGATTGTCAGCAAATACGGCATTGTGGTGGACAGCGGGCAGGGCGTATTCAATGGGGATGTGGGCATCATTAAAGAAATCAATGGGACGGCGAAGACAGTTGTGGTGGAGTATGATGACCTGCGCAGGGTCACTTACCCGATCACCGGACTTGACGAGATTGAGCTTGCCTATGCTGTCACCATACACAAGTCGCAGGGAAGCGAGTACCCGGCAGTGATCATGCCGCTGCTCACAGGACCCAAAATGCTGTTTAACAGAAATCTGCTCTACACGGGAGTGACGCGGGCGAAAAACTGTGTGACGATACTGGGGAGCAGGGAGACAGTCAGTCAGATGATCGCAAACGAAAACGAACAGAAGCGCTATACAGGTTTAAGGGAAAGAATATGCGAGATCATGAATCAGGATTTACAGTAAAAGATGCGCTGGTCAATATGGTATTTCCGCGGCGGTGTCCGGTGTGTGACGAGATTGTGCCGATGGGAGAGGGGCTGATATGCAGTCAGTGCAGGACAAAACCGCAGTATATCAGAGAGCCGCGGTGCAGACGGTGCGGGAAACAGCTTGTTGGCGGAACAAAAGAATACTGCCGTGATTGTACACAGAGAAAACATGTGTATGATTATGGCTATGCCCTCTACGACTACCAGAGTATGAAGCAGAGCATCTACCGGTTCAAATATGGAAAGCGATGTGAATATGCAGCGTTTTATGCACAGGATATCTGTGAGAGGCTTTTCGATGAGATCCGCATGATGGACGCGGATTCCATTATTCCGGTTCCCGTGCACGCATCGAGAAAAAGGGAGAGGGGATACAACCAGGCAGAGCTTGTCGCGGCGGAGTTGTCAAGGCTTACAGGGATAGCAATGTATGAAAAATTGGTCAGGAGAGTCAGGAAAACAGTGCCGCAAAAAGAACTTACCACACAAGAAAGACAAAATAATTTGAAAAAGGCTTTCAATATTAGCACAAATGTTGTAAAATTAAATAAAACAATTCTTGTCGATGACATCTATACGACAGGGAGTACATTGGACGCCGTTGCTCTGGAGCTGAAGCGGCATGGGGTAAGGTCGGTTTATTTCATAGCGCTTTGCATCGGAGAAGGGATGTAGGAATAAAATTATCAATGGAGGGATTTCAAATGAACGTAAGGAATTGTAGAAAATGTGGAAAGCTTTTTAATCACATAGCAGGGATGCCAATCTGTCCGGCGTGCAAGGATAAGCTTGAGGAGAAGTTTCAGGAAGTCAAGAAATATATCCGTGAGAATCGTATGGCCGACATCAAGGAAGTAGCGGAGAAGTGCGAGGTTGATGCGGGACAGATCCAGCAGTGGATCCGTGAGGAGCGCCTTGAGTTTACAGAGGATTCCCCGGTAAAGATTCCCTGTGAAAATTGTGGTACGATGATTCGTTCGGGGAAGTACTGTGAGAAGTGTAAGCGGGAGATGACAAACAATTTGTCCAGTGTGATGGAGAAACCGAAGGCGGTTCTGGTTGAGCCGAAAAAGCCGCAGTCGACAGGAAATAAGATGCGTTTCCTTGACAGGCAGTAAGTAGCTTTCGGATAAAACTGCACAAACTGGATTGCATAAGGAAGAGCGTTATGTTGAATGAAGAGAGAATCAGACTGATGACCAGGATGGCTTGTTATGAAGCGGACGAGGGAAGAAAAAATGTCGCGATCGGAAATTATTTCCGGGGGGATTATATCGGGCTGCAGGTCATCAAGTCTATTATCGGTGCAACAATTGCGTATGTTATTTTATTTGCAATGTTTATTTTTTATGATTTTGAAGTATTTATGGCAGACATCTATAAGATGGATTTGTTTGGTTTTGCAAAGTCAGTGATTATTTATTATCTGATCTTTACGGCAGCATATGCATTGATCTCGTACGGCGTTTATACCTATCGGTATACAAAGGCAAGAAAGAGCCTTAAGATATATTACAATAATCTCAAAAAACTTGCTTATATGTATGAGCGGGAGACAAAAAAATAATTTTTGGGATTGGTAAATAAGGTTGGAGAGGAAATAATTATGACAAACCTTTTGGTTTTTAGGGAACAGTTAAAAAAGTTTTACAGTAAATATGAGCTGTATCTCACGCCAATTTTTAAATTTTTACTGGCGATAGTGACGTTGACCATGATTAACAGCAGTATCGGCTACATGAGCGAGCTGAAAAAAACGGTGGTCGTTTTGGTGCTGGCGCTGATGTGTTCGGTCCTGCCAATGAATTTTATTGTGTTTGCGGCAGCGGCAGTGACACTTGGGCACTTGTACAAATTTTCGATGGAATGTGCGCTGGTGGCACTGGTTGTGTTTTTGCTGCTGTTTATTCTCTATTTCCGGTTTGCGTCAAAGGACACAATCGCGGTGCTGCTCACACCGCTTTGCTTCATGTTAAAGATACCCTATGTGATGCCCATTGCGATGGGGCTGGTGGGCACACCGTTTTCGGTAGTGTCAGTGGCGAGCGGGACGGTCGTTTACTATACAGTAAGTTATATGATCAACAATGCGTCGATGCTGGGAACTTTCGAGGATGACGGTGCCCTGGAGAAATTCCGGTATGTCATTGACGGGATGCTCGGGAATAAGGCCATGTATGTGACGCTGGTAGCCTTTGCGGCTGCCTTGATTGTCGTGTATTTTATCAGGAGACTCAGTGTCGATTACGCGTGGACGATCGCAATGATCACAGGAGCGCTTCTGGATGTGCTGGTCATGCTTTTCGGGGATTTGATGTACAACACGAATCTCTCAATTGTCGGCCTGATCGTCGGGAGTGTGGTGTCAGTAGCGCTGGCAAAGATACTTGAATTTTTTGTCTTCAATGTGGACTACTCGCGCACAGAGTACGTGCAGTTTGAGGATGATGAGTATTATTATTATGTGAAGGCTGTTCCCAAGAATACCGTGGCGGCACCGCAAAAACGGGTGAAGACAATCAGAGTGCCGGAGCAGGCGGTCAGGGAGCAGAAGAGGGATAGATAAGAGGGATGGATCAAAATGGATATGATTCTTGAACGCTTTAGTTCATTTTTAGAAACTTTGTCATTGCGCAGTTTTAACATCAGGTGGCAGGATATAGTGGAAGTTATCATTATATCCTTTTTGCTGTATCAGATCATGGCATGGATGAAGCATACGAAAGTGTGGCTTCTTATGAAGGGTATTATCATTATCATGGCCTTTATTCTGCTGGCGCTTCTCTTTGAGATGCACACGATCATATGGATCGTGGAACAGGTGCTGAGCATAGTGGTCATCGCGATCATTGTCATTCTTCAGCCGGAGCTCCGGCATGCACTTGAGGAGCTGGGGCGTAAGAGCTTTGTCACCAATCTGATCACGTTTGAGAAGCCGACGGGAGAGCGCTTCTCAGACAAGACTGTGAATGATCTGGTGAAGGCAAGCTTTGAGATGGGCAAGGTGAAGACGGGTGCACTCATGGTGATCGAGCAGAATGTACTGCTCACAGAATACGAAAGAACAGGTATTGAGGTGGATGGACTGATTTCCAGTCAGCTGATCATCAATATCTTTGAACATAATACGCCGCTTCACGACGGTGCAGTGATTATACGCGGAAACAGGGTGGTATCAGCGACCTGTTATTTGCCGTTGTCCGACAATATGGAGATCAGCAAGGAACTGGGAACGCGGCACCGCGCAGGAGTGGGAATATCGGAGGTGACAGACGCACTCACGATCATAGTGTCGGAGGAGACTGGCCATGTCAGTGTTACGTACGAAGGAAAGCTGTACCGCAATCTTGACGCAAACGGATTGCGGGAAAAAATCAGCATGATACAGAATAAAGAAGTGGAGGAGAGTAGGAAGCGCAGGCTCTGGAAAGGTAGGGCTAAAGATGAAAGATAGTATATTGAAGAAAGCGGTCAGGATGGTCACAAACAATTTTGGACTAAAGATTCTTGCGGTGATTGTATCCTGTGGCCTGTGGGTTGTGGTAGATAACATTAACGATCCGCTTGAGACAGATACTTATTACAATATTCCGGTCGAGATCATCAATGCGGACCAGGTGACAAATGAAGGGAAAGTCTACGAAGTGCTGGATGGGACAGATACGATCAACGTCACTGTGAGAGGAAAAAGGACAGTGCTTTCGTATATTTCAAAGGAGGACATTAAGGCGGTTGCGGATATGTCGGAACTAACCTTTATGAACACTGTGGGAATCAAGGTGTCGAGTGCGCGCAGCAATTCCGAGCTTGATTTCAAGACAAACATTGACAGTGTGAAGCTGTCCATTGAAAATATAAAGCGTGACCAGAAACCGATCAATGTGTCGACATCTGGCGAGCCGGCGGACGGTTATGTGGTCGGGGGCGTAAAACCGAGTCAGAATGTTGTCAGGCTTTCCGGGCCGGAGTCGCTGGTTGAACAGATTGACCACATCGATGCAGTGGCGAACATTGATGGATATTCCTCTGATATTGACACGAGCGTGGAATTAAAGCTCTACGATAAAGAGAACAATGAGATTAGGAACAGTTCCATTAAGATGAATATATCAACAGTCAATGTGACTGTGACGATCTATGCGACGAAGGTCGTTCCGTTAAGCTTTGTCGTTCCGGATGAGCCGGCGGACGGTTACGTGGTGAGCGGTGAACCGTTCAGCATGCCCGAGACAGTGACGATCGCGGGCAGATCAAGTGCCCTGGACGGTGTTTCGAGAATTGTCGTATCGGATCCGGCGCTCAGTGTGGAGGGCAGGACGGAAAATATGACCGCAGTAGTCAATATCAAAAAATATCTGCCTGTGGGAGTGCAGTTTGCAGACAGCAGCTTTGGCGGCAATGTGAGTGTCACGGTGGGAATTGAGCAGCTTGTGACAAAGGAACTCCGGATACCGGCAAGGAATTTTGCAGCTGGAAATGCACCGGGGGATTTGAAAGTGACATTGCGGGAAGTGGAAAACCAAGAGTACTATACGATTCGGATCTCAGGTACGAAGGCGGCAGTGGATGTAGTGAATGCCGAGAGCGTAATCGGTATGGTGGATATGAATATGCTTCTCGAGAGACTGGGAATTGCGGAGTGGGTTCCGGGTATCTATCAGGGAGAGATAACATTTTATCAGGGAGAGACGCTGCTTCCCGATAATGTGACATTGGAGCAGCCATATCAGATGACTGTCGTGCTTGAAGTGATGGAGGAAGAAGCTGTCGGCAATGAATAAAAAATTTTTGGAGGATTGGAAAAGATGGCTAGATTATTTGGAACAGACGGAGTGCGGGGCGTGGCAAATGATGAACTGACGCCGCTGCTCGCCATGCAGTTAGGGCAGGCAGGGGCGTACGTCCTGTCGAAGGAGAACGCGCACAAGCCGACGATCATGGTGGGATGCGATACGCGTATCTCGGGGGATATGCTGGCAAATGCCCTGATGGCGGGAGCCTGCTCTGTCGGAGCGAATGTGGTGTACGTAGGTGTGATCCCTACGCCGGCGATTGCCTATCTGACGAAAAAATACAGAGTGGATGCGGGGGTTGTGATATCAGCCTCGCACAATCCTGTAGAGTTTAACGGAATTAAGTTCTTCGATGGAAATGGTTTCAAGCTGCCGGATTCTCTGGAGGATGAGATCGAGGAGCTGATCAGCAGCGGCATGAAGGATGTCCAGTTCCCGACAGGTCCGAGTGTGGGGAAGATCAAGTACCGCACTGATGCGCGGGAGGAGTATATCAATCATTCCGTGCAGGCTGTTCCGGTTGATCTGAATGGCATGAAAATTGTGGTGGACTGTGCGGAGGGAGCTTCTTTCTATACATCTGTGGAGACACTGAAAGAGCTCGGCGCCAATATCGTGGCGATACACAACAATCCTGACGGGACCAATATCAATGCGAACTGCGGTTCTACCCATATGGGTGAGCTTCAGGCGCGTGTTGTGTATGAGAAGGCAAATGTGGGATTGGCATTTGACGGCGATGCGGACAGACTTCTCGCAGTGGATGAAAATGGCAAGCAGGTTGACGGCGACGTGATTATGGCAATCATCGGCAATCATATGAAATCAAAAGGGACATTGAAGGACAATACGATTGTGGCCACGGTGATGAGTAATCTCGGCTTCTTCCTTATGGGAAAGGAGCATGGGATCAATATCGAGCAGACAAAAGTAGGCGACCGGTATGTGTTGGAGCGGATGCTTGAGATTGGGGCAAATCTCGGGGGAGAGCAGTCGGGGCACATTATTTTCCTCGACGAGAACACGACAGGTGATGGGCTGCTCAGCGCTTTGCATCTGCTGCAGGTGATGGTTGAGACTGGAAAATCCCTGTCAGAGCTGTCTACGATTATGACAGTGCTTCCGCAGGCGCTTGTCGGGGCGAAGGTTCCCAATCACAAAAAGAACAGTTATATGGAGTATGCGGAGATTGCAGAGGCAGTCGAGCGTGTGAGTGCGAAATTTGCAGGGGAAGGAAGAGTGCTGATCAGACCATCGGGCACGGAACCGCTGGTGCGTGTCATGATTGAGGGTAAGGATCAGCAGATGATCGAGAGAGAGGCAAGAGAGCTGGCGGAACTGATACAGGACGTAATGCTTTGAGATACACAACAGCCTGACTGTGCATAACAAGTTGTGTAAAATGGAGGTGTGATATATGGTTAGTCAGAAGGTCGTTATTAAGAACCCGACAGGGCTGCACTTGCGTCCGGCAGGAATTTTATGTAAGGAAGCGATGCAGTTCAGTTCGCTGATAACCTTTACATTCCGCGGAAATACGGCAAACGCCAAAAGTGTGCTCAGTGTACTCGGCGCATGCATCAAATGCGGCGATGAGATTGAGGTTTTTTGTGAAGGTTCAGATGAGAACGAAGCCTTGTCGACTATGATTCGTGTCATAGCAGACGGTTTAGGCGAGTAAGGGATTAGTCCGAAGCAGCTTCGGACTAATTTCATGTAAGGGGATTTCTGGTGTGTTTGCAGTGAATAGAGTTTGGTTTTATGAGAAAAGCTAACAATATCGGGAAAGGAAATAGAAAATGAGCGTGGTGAAAAAGATAATTGTCACAGGCTGCAATGGGCAGCTTGGGCGTGCGATTAACAAAATATATCAGGATAGTACAGAATATGAGTGCGTGAATACAGATGTCGGCGAGCTTGACATCACAAAGATTGATGAGGTGAACCGCTTTGTGGCCGATGTGAAGCCGTATGCCATTATCAACTGTGCAGCACACACGAACGTGAATGGGTGCGAGACGGACGTGGATAATGCGTATCGAATCAATGCAATCGGGCCAAGGAATCTGAGTATTGCGGCTGCAAGATATCATGCAAAGCTGATGCATATTTCTACGGATTATGTGTTTGACGGTCATGCCAGCTCTCCGTATACGGAATTTGACATTCCGAATCCGAAGGCAGTGTATGGAAAGACAAAGCTGGCCGGAGAGAATTTCGTGAAAGAATTTGCCGCGGAGTATTTTATTATCCGCACTGCATGGCTGTATGGCGACGGAAAGAATTTCGTGAGGACGATGCTTGGCCTGTCAGAGAAGCATGACAGGGTGACGGTGGTCGGAGACCAGTACGGCTCGCCGACAAGCGCGGACGAGCTCGCAAAGGTCATCGCGCATCTGCTCCCGACGGACAATTTCGGGCTGTTTCACGGAACCTGTGAAGGAATAACGAACTGGGCCGATTTTACAAGGGAAATTTACCGGCTCACCGGGAAGTCCACAGCGGTCGAGACTGTGACGACAGAGCAGTATGATAAAAATGTGACAGGGGTGGTGGCACCCAGACCAGCATACTCTGTGTTGGAAAACTACATGCTCAGGCTCACGGCGGACTATCTGTTCGCAGACTGGGAAAAGGCGATTGCAGAATATATAAAGGACTTGTCATTCTGACAAACTATGGGTATACTAAAAGTGTCATAATCTGGAAAAAATGAATGAAATGCATTGTTCATAAATGCATACTTCTAATGGGAAAGGAAAAGGGTTTACTATGAATAATATCGCATTGATTACTGGAATCACGGGACAGGACGGCTCTTATCTGGCAGAATTTCTGCTGGCGAAGGGATATGAGGTGCACGGTCTGATCAGAAGGCACAGCATATCAAACACGATGCGCATTGATCATCTGATCAAATCAGAGTATTACAAGGTGAAGTTTTTTCTCCATTTTGCGGACACGACGGATTCTTCCAATCTGATGCGCATCATCGGCGAGATCAGACCGACAGAGGTCTATAATCTTGCCGCGCAGTCCCATGTGGGTGTATCGTTTGAGGTTCCGGAGTACACTGCGGATGCGACAGGCGTCAGCACATTGAAACTGCTGGAGGCAATCCGGGTGAACGGAGGCAACTGCAGATATTATCAGGCGTCAACGTCCGAGCTTTTCGGAGGACTTCCGGAGACGGCACCGCAGAGCGAGACGACGCCGTTTTACCCTAAGAGCCCGTATGGTGTTGCGAAGCTGTACTCTTACTGGATCACGGTCAATTACAGAGAGTCCTACAATATGTTTGCGTGCAACGGAATTTTGTTTAACCATGAGTCGCCGAGGCGCGGTGAGAATTTTGTGACCAGAAAGATTACGCTTGCTATCGCGAACATCGCTGCCGGTAAGCAGGACAAGCTTTCGCTTGGAAATATGAACGCCAAGAGAGACTGGGGATTTGCGGGCGACTATGTGGAGGGCATGTGGCTGATGCTTCAGCAGAATGCTCCCGGGGACTATGTGCTGGCTACCAATGAGACACATACCGTGCGCCAGTTTGTGGAGGCTGCGTTTGCAGAACTCGGCATTGTGATTCGCTGGGAGGGCGAGGGTGTCAATGAGAAGGGATATGACGCTGAGACTGGAAAACTGCTTGTCGATGTCAATCCTGAGTTCTACCGTCCGGCAGAAGTGGAATTTCTCTGGGGTAATCCGGCGAAGGCGGAGAAGGAGCTTGGCTGGAAGCGAAAGGTTGACTTTAAGGGGCTTGTGTCCATGATGATGGATGCGGATATGAGGACTGTCACAGGAATGTCCTGTGCACAATATAAAAGCAGCAAGGACGGAGGAAGGAATGAATAAGTCAGATAAAATCTATGTGGCAGGGCACAGGGGTCTTGTGGGTTCTGCCATTGTGAGAAACCTTGAAGCAAAAGGATATACGAACGTGTTCGGAAGGACGCACAGGGAGCTTGATCTCACAAGCCAGCAGGCGGTAAGAGATTTTTTTGAGGCTGAGAGACCGGATGTGGTTGTGCTTGCAGCCGCCAAGGTCGGCGGAATCAATGCCAACAATACGGCACCAGCAGAGTTTGCCTACGAGAATATGCAGATTCAGTGCAATGTGATCAAGTGCTGTCATGATTATCAGGTTAAGAAGCTTTTGTTCCTCGGAAGCACCTGTATTTATCCGAGGATGGCTCCCCAGCCGATTCCGGAGGATGCGCTGCTCACAGGACCTCTGGAGGAGACGAACGAGGCATACGCGATCGCAAAGATTTCCGGTTTGGAGATGTGCAAATTCTATAAGAGACAGTATGGCGATGATTTTATCAGCTGTATGCCGACGAATCTCTACGGGCCCTACGACAATTATGATTTGTCGGGTTCCCATGTGATGCCTGCAATGATCCGGAAGTTTCATGACGCGAAGATGAACAATACTCCGCATGTGGAGCTGTGGGGGACAGGTACGCCGCTCCGCGAGTTTTTGTATGTGGATGATATGGCGGATGCCTGTGTCTTTTTGCTGGAGCACTATAGCGGGGAACAGCATGTGAATATCGGCACCGGCAAGGAAGTGACAATCAGGCAATTGGCGGAGACAGTGCAGCGTGTGGTCGGTTATCAGGGTGAGATTGTGTGGAATCAGGATATGCCCGACGGTACGCCGCGAAAACTGACAGATGTGACGAAGCTGCACAATCTTGGGTGGACACATAAGGTGGAGCTTGAGGAGGGTGTGCAGCTTGCCTACGACTGGTTTCGGGAGAATGTGGAGGACGCCAGACTATAGCAGCATGGCGGAGGAGCGTTACAGGACAAGTATGCTGCTATTTGAGAAGTGCAGTGCCAGTTGAATTAGGGTGAGATAAGGTAGATATGGGTGATGAATGTTCGAGAGTAAATATCTATAAACGAACTACATACCTTATGCTTAAATGCGGATTTCAGGCAAGGCAGAAGGGATATCGCTATCTGCGGGAGGCAGTATGGATAGCCTGTCAGGAGCCTGAAGTCCTGACCTCAGTCACGAAATGCTTGTATCCTGAAGTAGCGAAGCGCTTCAGTACGACAGATAAACAGGTGGAGCGCGCAATACGAAATGCGATCGAGACCGCATGGACCAATGGAGAGCCGGAGATCCTGAAAGATTTTTTTAAGGAAATCTACGGCGATGGGACAATCAGACCTACCAACACAGAGGTTATCGAGAAAATGGTCGGTTCTTTTAGAAATACAATGGAGTCCAAGGATTGAATTGGAGGAAAGTCAGTTGAAGGCATATACTAAGATTTTGAGTATTATTGTGCCCTGTTATAATGAGGAGGAAAGTGTGCCGCATTTCTACGCAGAGACAGTGAAGCAGGAAATATTTTTTCACGAGAAGGGTGTGGAGTTTGAGTTCATATTTGTTGACGACGGTTCAAGAGACGGCACGGTGGCGGCTGTAAAGGCACTTCGGGAAAAGGATGAGCGCGTGCATCTGGTATCGTTCTCGAGGAATTTCGGAAAGGAAGCGGCCATCATGGCAGGGCTTGAGAAGGCGGTCGGAGATTTCACAGTACTTATGGATGCGGACCTGCAGGATCCGCCGGCAATTCTGCCGGAGATGTACGGCTATCTTGAGCAGGGTTATGACTCGGTCGCGACAAGACGTGTGGACAGAAAGGGCGAGCCGCCGATTCGGTCCTTTTTTGCAAGAAGATTTTATGGTTTGATGCGAAAAATCTCAAAGACGGAAATTGTGGACGGCGCGAGGGACTACCGGTTGATGACAAGGCAGGTGACAGATGCGATCCTGGCGATGAAGGAGTACAATCGTTTTTCCAAGGGGATTTTTGGCTGGGTTGGCTATAGTACTAAGTGGATTGAGTATGAAAACGTGAAGCGGGTGGCGGGAGAGACAAAGTGGTCTTTCTGGAAGCTTTTTCTCTACTCGCTGGATGGGATTATGGCATTTTCGACAGCGCCGCTGTCAATTGCATCTGTGTTTGGCATTCTGTTTTGCGTTGTGGCTTTTGTGTTTATGATCTTTATCTTTATCAGGGCACTGATTTACGGGGATCCGGTGGCAGGATGGCCCTCCATGATGTGCATTATTTCCCTGATTGGCGGCGTACAGCTCCTGTGCCTTGGCATCATGGGACAGTATATGAGCAAGATGTACATGGAAGTGAAGGACAGACCGAAATATCTTGTTAAGGAAGAATTTTGAGTATGAAGGATAAGATATCCGGCAGCGTATCTGATAAAAAGGCCGGACTTGTGAGTATCATCGTGCCGGTGTATAATGCAGGGCAGTTTATCGCAGAGACGATAAGCTGTGTGCAGCGGCAGACTTATGACGAGTGGGAACTTTTGCTGGTGGATGACTGCTCAACGGACGCCGGAAGAGAGCTGATCAGCCAGAAAAGCAGGGAGGATAAGCGCATTAAGCTTATCGTGCAGGAACAAAATGGCGGCGCCGCAGAAGCGCGTAACCGCGGGATC
>CAMWTP010000010.1 GCA_947177165.1 uncultured Lachnospiraceae bacterium | reverse complement strand
CTCTGATGGGACTTCATTAAAAATCAGATATTAAAATGACTGTGAATAGTAACAGGTGGTCCCTCCCGAACCTCGAAAAATCCTTGACAATAATGCAGCCTATTTTTCCACGTTTTGCGTCCGCCATCATTCTCTGAAAAGAAGGACGCTGAAAATTTGTTCCAGAGAATCCGTCATCGACGTATTCCTGTGTTTCTGTCTGCCCCGGAAAATTCCGCTGGATATAATCCCTGATCAGGAGCCGCTGTGCCGCCACGCTGTTGCTTTCAGCCTTCACGATCCCGTCAACATTCCCGTCCTCGTCGGAGAGGCGGATGTACACTGCTGTTATCTTATCTGCCATCATCTTCCGCCTCCCTTTCCTTTGTATATGCAACCAGTTCCTCCAGCATGTCGTCGTAGACAAGGTGCACGGTTACTTTCCCCGCTGAAAAGATTTCGATTTTTTCCACAAACGCATCCACCATCTTTTTTGTCAGGTGCCTGATATTGCGGTATTTTTCAATGGCCGCCTGCCAGTCGTGGTTCGCGCAGTAATTCCTGTCATACTTTTTCTGGTATTCCACGATTTCATTGATCTTTTTCCGCAGTTTTGTTTCCGCAGCGGAATCCCTGTCTGCAAATGCCTCATACTGTCCCGCATCGATCAGACGCTCCGCATAGTCTTCATACAGATGCTGCCTGTGTGCAGCCAGCTTTTCCATCTCGTGGTGGAGCTTCTGGATTTCCTTTGTAAGCACATCATATTTTTTCATGCTGTCTGTTTTGCGGTTCATCCTTTTTAACATCTCCATGCTGTCAACATACACATTCATATGGGCACGGATAACCCGGAGCACCTCATCATTAACGGCATTTTCGGAAATGCGTTTCCTATCACAGCCCTTTTTTGTCTGGTGTCCCCCGCATATAAAATCTGCACCAGCGTTTGAATTTTTTGTCAGGTACATTGTTGCGCCGCAGTCACCGCACACGATTTTCTTTTTATAGAAATTCCGACAGGCAAGCTCTCCCTGGTTCTTCTTCCCATATTTCGGGGAATTTTCATGTATCCCTTTCAGCCTTTCCTGTGCTTTCAGATACAGTTCCCTCGGCACAACCGGTTCATGGGTGCCCTCAACAATAATCCAGTTTTCTTCCGGCTCCCGCCACTGCTTCTTTTGTGCAAACCCGTCTCTGCCATATTCGTTGTGCCTGCTGTCACCGGCATAATAAGGGTTGCAGAGCATCCGGGCAATGGTATATCCCTTCCATGCAGCATCATAATTCTGCGGCAGCTCCCTTGTCCTTTTGAAATGTTTGTATGCCTTCGGCCCGATCACGCCGTCATCATTCAGTGTTTTTGCAATCTGTGCATAACCCATCTGCTGGTTCACAAACATATCAAAGATACGCAGCACCACCGGCGCGGTTTCCGAATCGGCTATAATACGGTGTCTGTCCATGGGATCACTCATAAGCCCGTAGGCGAGGTTCCCGCTGACATTGCTGCCCTTTTTCCAGCTGGAACGGTAAGACGCCCGGATCTTTTTCGCCAGATCCCTCGAATAAAACTCATTGAAGATGTTTGACATGCACACGGAGAGGTCTGCCCCCTCCCTGGCGGAATCATATCCGTCCATCACGGCAATGAAGCGTACTTCGAAGAACGGGAACACCCTCTCCACATAATTGCCCGCCTCCACATAGTTCCTGCCAAGCCTGGACAGGTCCTTTACGATCACACAGTTAATGCGCCCGTCCCTGATGTCACGCATCATCTCTTCAAAACCGTCACGCTCAAAATTTGTCCCGGTCTTTGAAATATCCATATACTCGCGTTCCGACACAATGTCATCCGCCCCGTCCACAAAATTTTTCAGGAGCTCCATCTGGTTCTCTATAGTGCCGCGCTCCCTGTTTTCGCCGCTTTCCAGGGACAGCCGTGCATACAGCCCCGCCCGGAACACGGTTTTTTCTTCTTTTACAGCCGTCTGCCCCGCAGCCCTGCCCACATTGACAAAATCAACTTTCCTCGATTTCCTCGCCATATTACACAGCCTCCTTTCCCTGGATTTCTGCCTTTTTGCTGTTATCTGTCCCTGTTTTTACGTCTGCCTGCCGTATCTGGTGGAGCGCGGACTGGAAACAGTCATCAAAGGCAAAATCTATCTCGATATGGTTTTTATCGGATACCCTTATCCTGTCAATCAGCTCTACGGCTGCCACCCTGCTTAATGTGCTGATGTTCCGGTATTCCCTGAAACAGCGCATCCATTCGTATTTATCTGTCTTTGCCTCCGCCACATCCTGTATCTTCCGGCTTAATTTGCGGACTGCCTCCTCCGCTTTTTTCCGCCTGCCGCTGTAGCCTTCATACAGCTCGGCATAATCATCCTTGGACACAACCCCGTCTTTTAAATCTTCATACAGCATGTCGCGCAGTTCCCGGCACCGCTGCGCTTCCTGCTCCTTTTCCTCCTTCTGCCTTTCCAGCTCCCTTATCTCCAGTTCCTGGAACGGGACGGTATCGATATATGCAAGAATCCGCTCCATGTCAAGGACGTCCGCAATATGCGCCCGGAGGACATCAAGAACAATCCCCTCCAGTCTGTCCTTTGGTATGCGGTGTGTCCCGCACTCCCTAGTTGCCGCATTTTTCGAGCAGATATAATAGGAGTAAACCTTCCCGCCTGCTGGGACATTCCGCTTGATCATCGGTGCGCCGCAGTCCGCACACACCGCAAGTCCGGACAGGACATAGACCTCCTCCTCATTCGGCGACGTCCTTGTGTCCATTCCCAGAAGCTTCCGGACAATGTCAAATTCCCTCCTGCTGATGACAGGTTCGTGGCTGTCTTCTATCCTGATCCATTCCTCCTCCGGCCTGTCCACAGTCTTTTTTATCTTATGGTTCGGCGTGGAGCGCTTTCCCTGTACCAGTGTACCGACATAAACCTCATTTTCAAGGATTCTGCGGACGGACATGGAACTCCATTCTGCCTGCCCGTGTGTCCTAAAGTTATCCTGTATGCGGATACCCAGGCTGTGCTTGTATTCCATCGGGGATAATATCCCCTGCCTGTTGAGCTGGTCTGCAATGGCAGTCTGGCTCATCCCATGCAGTTTCATGCGGAATATTTCCTTCACAACGCCTGCCGCATATGGATCAGGCACCAGCCTGTTACGATCATTTTCGTCTTTTTTATATCCATAGGGCGTAAATGCACCCGTATATTCACCGTTTTTCCGTTTCACTTCCAGATGGCTGCGTATCTTTATGGAAATGTCCCTGCAGTATGCATCGTTCATCAGGTTTTTGAACGGGACGACGATATCATCCCTGCCGTTTTCCTCCTTACTGTCAATATGGTCGTTGACTGCAATAAAACGCACCCCCAGGGCTGGGAACAGTCTTTCAATATACT
Source organism: uncultured Lachnospiraceae bacterium (assembly GCA_947177165.1). Taxonomy (GTDB): domain Bacteria; phylum Bacillota; class Clostridia; order Lachnospirales; family Lachnospiraceae; genus COE1. The sequence continues at coordinate 90,550 of CAMWTP010000010.1, read as the reverse complement.
TTCCGGAATCAATGTATTCCCTCCCGAAACGTGACAGATCCTTTACGATCACGCAGTCAACGGTCCCCCTTTTAATGTCACCCATCATCATCTGGAATGCGGGGCGCTCAAAACTGGAACCGCTGTAACCGTCGTCCACCCGTTCGGAAACCACTATAATATCATCCTTGTCCTTTAGGAAATCCCTGATCAGGTTCTTCTGATTGGAAATGCTGTTGCTCTCTGCCTTTGCCGCACTGGCAACATCGCCATCCTCCTTTGAAAGCCGCACATAGATGGCTGCATGGTAGATTCTTTCTGCTGAATTGTTCATCTGCGTAGTCCTCCTTACATTTTTAAGCAGGACAAACGCCAGTAAACTTTTATTAGATTTGATACTGATTGATGCAGGCATGCCTTTCTCACGGGACGCCTGCTGTCTTTTCCCAGATCCAATATTAACATAACCTACGCGATTTTTCCACTGCTTTTTAATAAATTTTCATATGCTTTCTTTCCAGTATGTACTGGTGCCATCCGTCAGGACATGAGGAGCAGGCTTTCAAAGGCATCCTCAAAACTCACACCGTTATTGGCAAAACGGATCTTCACCATTGTGTTCCCAACTTTCATCAGATAGGGATTGCCGGCTTTACTGAGATACTGCTTTTTCTTTTCCTCCACTGTTTTGTCCCTGTCTATCCTTATTTTGCTGATATCCTTTAATTCATCCAGCCTTACGTCGTCAAAATCCTGTTCCAGAAATTTTCTGTGTTCTTCTGCTATCATCACATTACCTCCTAAATGCTGCCATGTATTACAGCAGCCATATAAAAACCAGACATATGCCTGGCTCCGTACTTTCTGTCAGTTTTATCCCCTCATACAGAAAAGCATTCCTGTCTATAAAACTTCCCTGTATCAGAAGATACTGCAGCATGAAATGCCGCACCATCCTTCTGACAACCTGAATATGTCAGGTCTTTTAAATCCTGTCCATTCTCATGGTTCCCCGAACCGGGTAACATACACTGGGGAAGCTCCCCCTCGCTGCGCTTTGGTCATTGCCCAATCATGGATTGCTCCATCCCTGACCGCATCCGCAGGCAGCCACTCCCGGAAAATGCTTTCGCTGAGATCCCGGCGCTGTTTTATCTCATTATCCCTGGCTGCCAGACCAGTAGGCACAATCCTCTGCTCAGCGTGAAAAAAGTCTGCTTCACAGACTTAATACTTCTCCGCAGAGTAGCCTTTGCTACGAGTGGAAATTGCTTTCAGCAATTAGAAGTACTTTTCACGCTACCTTCACGGGCAACAATGTCTCCACTGCAGGTATATCATCGCACGAAATGGGATTCTGCCACCCCTGCCCGTCACCGACAGCCAGAGGCGAAAATAAAATCAGGTGTATGCGTGTCCTATTTATTTTTATGGCCCAACTGAGCCTATAAACATGATAGGACACAACGCCTGATTTTTTAACGGCATAGATTGGAAAACAGCACGGCATAATATGGCAGGTGCATTTCTGCTAAAATCCATGTAGGATATATCTTGAAATACAAAAGATAAGGAGATTTTGAATATGAATGATTTACAGACACATGTAACCGACTATCTGGACTACTGCCAGAATCAAAAGAGGCTGGATACAAAAACACTGCGGGCGTACAGGATTGACCTGTCCCAGTTCTGCAGTCATATCCAGGTAGCTGATATTTTGGAAATTACTCCGAAACTGCTTGAAGATTTCATCACCGGGCTTCACCAGAAATACAAGCCCAGGACAGTAAAAAGAAAAATCGCCTCGTTAAAAGCCCTTTTTCACTACTTCGAATACAGGGATCTGATCAAACGGAATCCTTTTAGTAAAATACAGGTAAAATTTCGTGAACCTGTGCTCCTGCCCAAAACGATCCCGCTCCATACGGTCGAAACATTTTTGTCCACTATTTACAAACAGCTGTCAGATGCCAAAACAGACTATAAGAAACGCAATGCCTTGAGGGATGCCGCCGTGATTGAACTGCTCTTTGCCACCGGAATGCGGATTTCCGAGCTCTGTTCCCTGAATGATGAAAGTGTAAACCTGTATGACCGGACAATATTAATCTATGGAAAAGGCTCTAAAGAACGAAAGGTACAGATTGGAAATGATGATGTTGTCAGTATTCTGGAACGGTATAAAGCGGATTTCCAGACGGAAATACAAAGCTGCGGACACTTTTTCGCAAACCATAATGGTAAGGAACTGTCGGATCAGGCTGTCCGCAGAATGATCAACAGGTATACGTCCCTTGCGGCAATTGACCTGCACATCACTCCGCATATGTTCCGCCATACCTTTGCCACAAGCCTGTTGGAGGCTGATGTTGATATCCGGTATATTCAGGAGATATTGGGGCATAGTTCGATCAATATTACGGAAATCTATACGCATGTTGCTATGTCTAAACAGAAGGATATTCTCACTACAAAGCATCCGAGAAAAAATTTTCAGATATAGACTGAAAAGGCATCATTCTGAATGGAGTAAACCATTCGGAATGATGCCTTCATGCCTATTTTCGCAGAGGCTGTAAAAAATCTTGTGTCTAAGAATAAAAATTTTTCTTGATATGAATTAGATATGTAGAAAAATGTTGTCGTATATGAATGATTTTATGTTGTCGAATTTCTTTATCCAATAATAGTATTGCCAGTAATTATGCTTTTATACATCTTTTTTGTTTTTTTGCACACTAATCAAGACATCAGCAGTAAGGAAGATTTTTGTGGGCTCTGCCCACACCCGGTCTCAGGAATAAGAATGGGGATTTCTGGCAATACTGCTAATGTCGATGGAATAAGGCTGGAACAGTCTGTGGTATTTGGCAGGCTGTTCCGGCTTTTGCGTTTACAGGTACTGGGTGAGGCGTTCCCCATAAAGTACGGTCAGCTGGTTCAATACCCGGTCCCAGTTCCTGTAACGCTGCGTCCATTTTTTGACTACATTCCCACTTGCAAGATAAAGCATCTTCTCCAGTGCGCTGTCACTTGGAAACACACTCTTTGCCTTTGTAACTTTCCTATACTGGCGGTTTAACCCTTCTATGATGTTGGTGGTATACATGATGCGCCGGATATCACCAGAGAACTGGAAGAAGGAACTGACATCTTCCCAGTTATTGTCCCAGTTACTGACTGCGTAGGGATATTTCTTTCCCCATTTTTCCCTGATCTTCTCCAGTTCCGACAGGGCAGCTGTCTCACTGGGGGCATTGTATACTGATTTGAAATCGGAGGAAAACTTTTTCAGGTCACTGTAATTTACATATTTGAAAGAGTTGCGCAGCATATGGATGACACATCTTTGGATCTGTGCATCCGGATAGACTGCGCTTATTGCTTCCTTAAATCCTGAGAGCCCGTCCACGCAGAAGAACAGTACATCCTGCACGCCGCGGTTTTTCAGGTCATTTAACATCCCCAGCCAGAATTTGCTGGTCTCATTGGCACCTACGGTGATGCTCAGGATTTCCTTATAGCCGTCTGTGGTGATGCCAAGTACAATGTAGGCGGCACGGCTCAGTATGCGTCCGTCTTCCCTGACTTTGTAATGGATGCAGTCCATGAATACAAACGGATAGACCGGATTCAGGGGGCGGGACTGCCATTCTTTAACCTCTGGGAGTATCCTGTCCGTAATCTTGCTGACCATTTGAGCCGACAGTTCCATCCCGTAAAGTTCCTGGATCTGGTCATGGATATCCCTTGTGCTCATGCCTTTTGCATAAAGGGAGATTACTTTTTCCTCAATGCCGGATATGTCCCTCTGGTATTTGGGGATAAGCTTCGGCTCAAATTCACCGTCACGGTCCCTTGGGACATCAATCTGGAATTCACCATACTGGCTTTTGAGTGTTTTGGAGGAATGTCCATTACGCTTGTTGGATGTCCTGACATCACCCTTATGATTTTTTTCATAACCAAGTGAGGCATCCAGTTCAGCTTCCATAAGTTCCTGAAGTATGTCCTTGAAGCTGTCCCTGAGCAGAGTGTAGACATCAGCTACACTGTTTAGGTTGTTATCTGCAATAATCTGTCGAATTTGTTCCTTTGCTACTGGCATAAAAATACTCCTTTTCGATAAAAATTGTCATATACTAATTCTTACCAAAAAAGAGGTATTTTTTTCCAAAAACACAAACTTTTTTACACTACCTTTTCGCATAATTGTATTATTCTTATGCCGAAAAAGATAGTACTTGTAAGCCACTTTTTAATGAAAACATAGCGTTATGTTCAAAACAATCTTATCCCTTTGTTTGGGAAATTCTGTTTTCCCCCCCTCCATTGAAAATTCCGTTTAACAGTATTTAGCAAAAATACTTTTTATTGAGTAACTACATCGTTTCTTGTTACAATCTTACAATTTCAATACTACCATCTGTTTTCATCAACCAAAGGAATTCCTGTTTGACTTTTTCTTGAACCATTTTGTAACTGTTATATTCGTCCTCAAGCTCTACAACAATTTTACAAACCAATGTCCATAAATTTTTCTGTAGAACAGACAACATATAATCCTTCTCCACAGAAAGCCAAGAACCAAAAGTTCCAACTTTATCATATCCGCTTTCCGTTTCTGGTTCGCACCATTTACAAAACTTAAATTTATCTATCATGTTTTCTCTTGGACGCAATTCTTTATAATCTGGCTCTTTTAAATCCTGAAATACATCCTTTGATAAACATTTAACACAATTTTGCAATTCCAAATGGCCTTTAGACAACGGATCTTTCATATCTGACGCTTTGTCCGAAAAAGACTCCTTATCTATACATGTAGGATATGCAAAAGAACTCTTACTATTTTCCCAGTCTTCATCTCTATATAAAAAATCATAAATGACATAGGGATCTTTTTTTGATTTCATAATAAATTTCTCCAAATCCTTATTTTGTATTACAATACTGATAACAGAAACATATTTTCGACATTGCTTATCTTTATTGCTACATTCTAGACTTAATATTACATCTTGACTTTCTTCCATTATCATAGTTACAAAATTCTCTGGAATTTTATAGCCTTCTTTTCCTTTCCTTCCAGACAAAAATTCCGGTTCCCAAAGAAGCCTTTTCAAAGGAGGGTAACTACGCATTTCATAAGTCCATACATCATTTTGACCAGGAATAAATTGATCTAGCCACAAATTGTAATTAATATCTTCGTCTTCCACAACCGACCTTGAACATCGTAAATAATCCGCTACATAGAACATGGAATGCCATTCTGCGTACTTCCTTAATGTTTCATAGGAGGGAATTGCACCATGATCATTATATGCCCTTCCATAATCTTGTCTCCTGAAATATTTTTGTTGCCATGAATCAGCCATTAAATCTGTAATTTGTAATTCATTCGCTATGTAAAAATCACACAGTTCGGTCACTTCCCCTTGAGTGCACCCAAAAATCTCTGCAACGTCATCATACCAATACCTAGTTGTGTTCATAGTGTCTATATGAAAATGAAGCTTTTTATTGCTGCCCTGTTCCCGTTCATACCTGCGCATTCCTTTAACATTTTCTGTATAAATACATTTTTCACAATCATCCAATGATACCTTTTCTATTACATTACAGATAGGTTTTATTTTCTTACATATCTTTATAGCCAGATGACGTTTTAGTGCATGCTGAACCCCTTTACTCGAAGCAATATTCTCATAAAATTGATAATGTGTTTCCAAAACAGCCGGAGCACGATCCGCTATATAGAGTGATGCTTCTAAAAAACTAATTTGAGCAGATTCACACAAAAAATAATTACCTTTATCAAGATACAGTTTGGAAAAACTATTTTCATTGTAAAATTCATAAAAATATGATAAAATAGCGTCCTCAAATACAATGTATCGCCAAATAACATGTTGTGCCCTATATCGGTTTTTCTTATCAGGATGTCCCAACATCCTCCACAAAAACATGGCTATATAAAAATCAGTCTCTTTTCTTTCAGTATTGGCATCAACTATTCCTAAGAACTCTGAAACAGAACCACTATAAGCCGCACAACATTTTTCCCACTCTATTTTGATGATCCACTCTAATAATTCAATTGCTTCCTGCGGTTCAAGACACTCTGCCATAAGTTGCAGAGCCTGAATATATTCATCCGCACTAAACAAATGATTCTGTTTCAAAAACTGCGTCATAAATGTAAACTTTTCATCCAATGAATATTTGAATATCCTATTCGCTTGTTCGTAAATTGAATTATCCCAATAATCGTTAATAAACCGTCCCGCCAACTTGATATAATAATTCCGCCTTGTATCAAAATCATTTCTCCAATGATTTATATCCATTAAATATGCTTTTTCTTCAACATAGTCTGCAACATAATTCAACTGATAAATATTATACTTGCCATCCCTGCAAACCATATGGTCAAGTACATTTTTCACTCCGGATACACAATCATTATCCTGCAATTTATTTAATGATTCCATTAATTCTCCATCATGGGAATTTGTAATAGATGAATTATCATGTTCACTCATACTGCGTTCTGATTTTATTCTGTTAAGGAATTCATTCATATCCACAATTTCCCTAACATCCAACTCGGGATCTGTTGGATTTCTATCAAGATACTCCATAAAGCAATATATGAACTTCTCTTTGTCACTCATTGGGACATTATACAAAATATCATCTATGACAAGCTTTAAAATATTACGTTTTTTATTCAGTTTAGTTCCATATAATGTGCCTAACACTTTCTGCATCAACATATAGTATTCATTTGCTCGTTCCGGAAGCAAAAAAATAGATAATGCAATTGCCTGCCAAATATCCATCTTTTTCTTATCTAACAAAGTGCGTAATACATAGGGAAGTGTATCTTCGATTGCAAGCCAATTATATTCATTCCTATCATCCATTCTACACAGGGTACTCCAAACTCCCTTATCCCCCAAAAGTGTACATGCAGCTATCATCTTTTCATAGGGAAAGTTCTTTGTATCATCCAGAGTTCGCAAATAATTCTCACATATCCCGGCAAGCTTATATGCCAATACTTCATTATTACATTTATTCTCACCTTTACAATTAGAAATTATTCCATGGATTAGTTCAATTTTACGATAAGAATATGTATCAGCTTGCTTGGTGCTTGCTACCGCCTTCCTAAAATATTTCTTTCCAATAAGCTGATCAATCCTGGAGGCCACCTTTGTACAATGCAAAAATGTATTAACCATTCCTTCTGCATATTCAGGGCTATCCGTCATCATTTTATCAATCTTATTTAGAACAAACAAGCACTCATTATACATCTTTCTATCATTTGAAAGTATATCAGTTGCTTTTAAATAAAACTCTCTACGCCATGAACCCTTAAATAATTTTGAAACGTATGTATGACACATTTTTTCTGATATATTCTTTATATTACTGATTCCTTCAAGAAATACTATACCCGCTTTCTCATATAAATATTGATCTTCAATATTCATAGACACATAAAAACTATATCTGTCAAGTTTCTGGTATATTTCACTTATATATGTGTCTATATTATCTGTTCCATCCTCCCATCCTTTCATTCGAAATAAAAAGAACTCGTATAAAAATTTATATTTTTCCAAATTACTATCGTTGTCATACCAATCTTTCTTTCGCTCCGACTCTTTCCTTACATAAAATTCTTCCACCCTAATATTACAGTTTTGACAAACACATATCAATGCATAGTAACGAAAACATAACTCCAGCTGTCTACTTCCTTCATCATTCCAAAAAGACATATCCGAAGAAATACTCGGCTTATTTACAATTTTTTCCAACCAGCTGCCCACTCTGTTCTTTTCATGATATTCTGCACATTTATATTCAAAATATTGAATAACATTTTCAAAGGAAAACCTGTCTAATGGTATCATTTTCATTCTGTCAAAAGCATTATCTATTTTTTGTGCCAAATCACATGGCACTACTTTCCTATTCGTTATAAAAGCACAAATGATTGAAAGCAAGTTTGGCAAAGACCATTTTCGCTCCAATAAATTTCTAACATCTGTTTGGTGTTTGTATACAAGCTGCTTTTTAAAAAAACTATTTACATATGGTATAGCAGCCTTTTTCGGATTCCACCCTTCCAGCAACCAACATGCTTGATCTATATCACCACATATCAGCAATGTTTCTGCAATTCTTACAATATCATCTTTCCGCGGACGATCTACAATTCTGTCCTCTTTTTTCGTCCCATAATACTTATACAATTTATGAGTAAACATATTAATATAGTCTTTTGCATTTTCCTTGCCATCTGGTAATTTAGCAGACAATAATGCCTTTCTTCCCAACGCTGCAAAGCTGTTATCAGAAGAAGCTATAACACTACGAATTGACATCTCATCACAAAAAATACTAATTTCTTCTGGTGCCTCAAACAATAGTTTTGATAAAGAATCTTCTCCCGCACAAAAATCAGCTTGCCTATATATCAATTTATAAACATCAACCCTGCGTATTTCCGAACGCGCCAGAGCAGTATTAATCCTTGCCAACATGACTTTATTACTTTGAGCTACTCCTACACTTGTTCCGTCAACTTCTTCATTCAAACTGATTTGGATTATTTTTTCAAACTGATTTGCCGCATCCAAAAACAAATGAACATATCTTGCACAATACGCATCCTCATTTCGTTTTGCATATAAATAATCCGCTATTTTTGACATAAAATACTCACTGTCACTAAACCTTGATTGAAGGTAGTTCTCAAAATCCTCATCTCTGAACGACAGCTGATTGTTCTTATTGTAAAGTCCATAATGGCATTCTACACAAATACTATTAAGCATTTCAAAAGAAATACCGCATATATTACATATGATTTCGATTGGAACAGGACGTATCATTCTACTGGCTGCAAAAAAGACCAGATCAATATTATAAGCACCAATATACTGCTTTTTGACAGCTTCAATAAAACCGTCAAAAATATCCTCCAGTTTTTTACCATCAGGACGTACAAAATCTAATGCCTTATCCAATTCCTTCGTAGTTGACACTATATAATTCTGAAGTCTGGGATTCCCGTTTGTAAGCTCATGAAACTCCTCACCTATTTCATTTGTCACTTCAGGGAATTTTGCCTTCAGATAGTCCAAACTATTTTCTTTATTGAATAAGGGAATCTCCAGTTTCTCTGCTTTTTCAATTTCCGGCAGCGACGACATTCGCTCTGTCCTTGCCGTAGCTACTATTCGTATATTCTTTGGTAAATCTAATTCTAACAATTCACGCAAAAAACACTTCTGTTTCATTGTATTTGCAGCAAATATACTATTATCTGCAGCATCAATAATAACCACCACCAAAGCCTCGGAATTTTTCTCATACACAAGTTGGGATGCTTGAATCAACCTCTTTTTTAAGGCATCCCACCACAAATGCTCCTCATTTATAGTTCCAAGCAATAATTCCGTTTTACATTTAAGAGCTAGCATATTACATATTTGTCGTATGGCAATTTCTTTATTATGCCTGGGCTGATCTGGTTGTAAAAAAGTTCCTCCCCCATAACAATCATACAAAATGACAACTGACTCTTTAGGTAAATATTTTTCAATATTTCCAACAAATGTGGTCTTACCAGCGCCTGCTATACCATAAAAGCATGTCCAACGTTTTGTATTCTTTAAAAACTGCGCAACTGTATCTTTTTCTCCCCTTTTCACAATATATTTTACATTTGGAGGCATTACTCTGGATGGTGCTGGAAAGATATTTCTTTCATCTATTTCCAAAACGGATTTTACCCAATTTTTATCTATTATGGTATCTTTCCCTTCTGGAAGCATACACTTTCTAATTGCCATTATCAAATTATTATAAGAACTTTTTTGATTGTGAAATCCCCAAATTCCAATCTGCCGCATTATTTCGATTTCGTGTATTTGCCTGACTCCTGTACCACAATCACCAAAATCAAGGACCTGTACAAATCCAATAAACTGTTCGGATGATAGTTTGGATGTTTTATAAATTGTACTTACTATATTTTTATGTTGCTCATTCAATTTATTAATTAATGCGGCTGCTTGTTTATACAATTTCTTGCTTAATATTTTTTTGCACTCAGCGATACTTTCCTTTAAATCTTGCGCCAATACTTGATTACTGACAAATTTCAAAACTATCTTTCCTGAAATATCTAAATATTTTTCTGCAAAACCTTTATAAGTATCAGCCATTCTTCTTATAACTGAATTGGATTGTTTTTCATCAGAAGAAGCACATAAGCGTGAAAGATTCCATTCTTTTTCTGGAAGATAGGCACTATATTTCAATTGAGAAAAAACAACTCTTTTAGATGCATCAAAATTTTTTCCTCCATAATATTCTGTCATATCGATTGAATACAATAACGATTGATTTTCCACTACAACAGAATCTTCCCATGCTGGTCCTTCCACTACAACAGCACTCAATTCGTTATCTGGTTTTAACATTTCAATCACTTTTTTCCCAACCCAGATCAAATGAAAATCATCTCCTGCATTCGAAGCGATAGCTCCTGCATGATTTAAACTTTGTCCCATACATTTCACCTATCTTTCTTATATCATTTTGGGATTTTTATCAAACAATTGTTCATAGAGGTATTAAGCACCCTGAAGAGTCAATACCATCAGTGCTGCATAGGGTTTTATGCTCATCAAACATCACCCTCATCAGCAGGAAGTAAATAAACTTTAACCACATTATCCCTCTTTCATTTCAGATTATCATCCGTTTTCACCTATCTTAAGTATACTTTAATTTTAAGAAGGTATCAAGAAAAACACGAATATGATAGTCACACCGACTAAAAATGTTTTCAGCTTTGTTTTTAATGACATAATGTATATTGCTACCTTATTTACATAATGCATTTAAACACAAATCGACTGATAATCGTGTATTATCGATTGAATCAAGGAACTGTTTAGAAATAATCTATGCATTTTGACTTGTCTATTCTTTCACAGTTCATAATTGGTAATTGAAAGTTATCTGTCAGTTTAATGGAAATTGGTTAAATTGAATAAAGCAAAATAAAGAATAATTCCTGTTTATTGATAGTTGGTAAGTAGTAAAGGGGTATTTTGCAATTCACAAGGAGATATTTGTGCAGTTTAAAAGAGCTAGAAATAAAGGGGAATTACAGAGGATGAAATATGTTTGATGCTTTTATATCGCATTCGTCAAAGGATAAAGAAAAAATTGTATATGAATTAGTACAAGAATTAGAAAAGAAAAACATTGATGTTTGGCTAGATGCAGCTGAAATCTTAGCTGGGGACACTATTTTGGATGCTGTAGAAAAAGGAGTTGCAACAGCGTTATGTACTATTCTCATTATTACTCCATCTTTCTTCAAGAGTTTTTGGACTCCTGTAGAGATTGGTCTTGCATTAGGAAAAACTAACAAAAATAATTTAATACCGGTATTATGCGATGTTTCTATAGAAGATGTTGCACAACGTTTTCCAACATTATTAACATTAAAATTTCTTAAACTAGATTCTAATAATATAAGTATTTGTGTTGATGAATTATATGAAAATATTATTCAAATCAAAAAAAGATATGAGAAAGATTTTCCGACAATATCTTTTCAAAAAGTAGTTAAGAAATTTAATTCGTGTGACACACCTACTGCAAATACAATTAGTATATTATTAAGTGAATATGAACAGATTGTTCAAATAAATGTTCGTGCTGCTGTTTTGCATGCTTCACAGATAGCGATAACTATTATTGATGATTTGTTTATGCGACTTCCTATTAAAGGGAATTCCATTGATACTACTATTGGAAAATTAGATTTAGTAAAAGTGTCTTCTATTGGATTAACAGAGAACATTTATGAACATTTAAAACTTTTAAGTACACCAGCCTTAGATACAAATATGTCTTTATTAACTAATGATGCAGATCGCAAAAAGCTTGCGGAAATGAGCATGACAGCAGTTCTGGATTGGTATTCAAAGTATTTACTACATAACAAAATAATACCTCAAGATAAATTTGAAATAGTATGGCCTGGCGAGTTATCATATCAAGATTTTGTTACAATGTATGAAATAGACCAATTAGTTCTTAGAGAAGATTTGATTGCACCACCACATATCACATATGCATGGTATCAATACAATAATTACACTCATATTGCTATTAGAAGTACAGTAACTCAGAAAGTAATTGGATATTTTACTGTTTTACCAGTTACTGAACAATTATATGAAGATATTCAGTCTGGATATTTTAAAGATAATGATTTATCTATTGATAATTTAAGGAAATATGATATCCCCGATTTTTATAAATTATATATTGCCTGTGTATGTATACATCCAGACTATCAAAACACTTCTGCTTTCAATAAGTTATATAATGCATTACTTAAAATGATGATGGAATTAGCTTGCGAAAGAGAAATTTATATTACAAATATTATTACAGAAGCCTCGACGTTGCAAGGAGAAAAATTTTGTAAAATACTAGGATTAAAACGTTTATTAAATACGGAAATTAATACTAAAATATATGGAGCAACTCTATTACCTCCCTCTTGGCAACTCAAGTCTTCCTTTGGAAGTAAGTTAATAAATTATTATAGAGAGAAATATGAGGAATTAAAAGATTTATTTTAAATGAGGAATTAAAATGGTAATTGGTATTAGTATAGATATTGATCAAATTAATGCATGTTATGAGTTGATATTGCAAAACATAGATATTATTGGGCATATCCAATTTTATTTAGATGATACTCCATTTGAAAATCAAAAAAGATTAATTAGAAAAATACAAAAATTATTGAGTACATACAAAATTACCTATAGTTTACATAGTTATGGATATATAAATTTGAGTGAAAGTATAGAGGATGTTCGAAAAAGCTGGATTAGCGTCGCATGTAAAACTATTAAGCTTGCCAAAGAAACTTCATGTATTTTTGTAAATTATCATATGGGATATGCGTTTTCTGCGTCATGTTCTAGAGAAGCCTTATTGAAAAATTTATGTGAATCGTTGAAAGTATTGTCTAAATATGCAATAGATTCTTCTGTTTATGTAAATGTAGAAAATGATTTTGATAGCTTAGAAGTAAAAAGACTAGGAAGCCAAATTGGTGATTTAGATACTATAATTAAATGTGGATATCCCAATGTAAAGTTCTGTTATGATGTTGGCCATGCTAATATTGCTTTTTCTTCGCCATATATATATAGAAACTATCTTAATTTTATCCAAAGCTTTCATATACACAATAATTGGAAGGTTTCTGACTTGCATATTGCTTACGGAATGAATGGTTCAATTAATTTAAAAAAAATACTTACAGAATTACTAAATTATAATGACATATTCTTTATTTTAGAAAATGACATAAATAAATATAGTATTGCCTTGGAAAATATAAAAGCTTCTCTACAAAAGCCAGTCTGATAGAAATGATCGTAATTCTTTTATTCCTAGTAATCCCATAGTATTACAAAATTTTGAAGCTATAAGTTTTAGAAATCTGGTAGATTCATGATGCAATAATATACCCGCTATTAACATTTCTATTAAATTGTTTTTGGGTATATTGGCAAAGTAATCATTGATAATATATGGCGTTTTTAATAGTTCAAAACATATCGTTGGATACTCAACAATGAAAGGTGCATACATCCAATCTTCAAAATCTAAAATAATAATTTCGCCTTTGTTATTAAAATAAATATTGGTTTCTGATAAATCCCCATGTACTATTCCAAACTCAAAATGATTAGTTGTTAAATATTTATTCACATATTGTACATATTCATTTCGCCCTGATAATTCTCCCATAATTGATTTTGAGTATGAATTAACAATATTTAGATCAATTTGCAAAGAGTGGATGCAATTTATAAGTGAATGGAGCTCCTTAAGAAATGCTATATAATTTAATGAATTAGGATTAGATAAAATATTGCAAACTGGAATTAAATCATTAAATTTTTCCATCACATTATAATATACAGAATATCGGTCATTAATGCACCCTGTTTTAACAATAGTTGGCACACGATAATGAGATGATATAAGTAATTTAGATAAAATACTTTCTCTAATGCAATCTGATTTACTGTTTGAATTTTCATTTACAGCATAAATTTTAAGTATATAATTGCCCAAATCAAATATTGCATTTGTTCCCAAATCTATTTTTTTAATACTATTGACAGAAATATTGCACTGCTCAAGAATAGGGTTTACAAGGTTTTCAACTATGTTTTCACTTTTTAAAAAATCTTTCCAATCTGCTAAATCATTTAGTGTTCTCTGTATAATCATGGTGTAAACTCTGTATATTCTAAAATCCAGTTTTCAAGTTCCGATTTAAAAAATGGATATTTCTTGATTAAACCTTCTAGTAGTAATTTGTTATCCAAAAACAAATTAAACATTGCTTGATTCATTTGGCAATAGTCGTTGATATGTTCTTTTGAAAATTCTATATGCATTCGACCACACCTGCCCATACAAATTGAACGATATGAGCACCCATTACATCTGAATTCACTTAATTTGTGACCAGGGAGACTGACTCCTTTAAAAATGTCTCCCATATAGTGAATATTTCCTTCAACATTGTCACTGCATGCATAACATTTTCCATTTGTCTGTATATATATCATCCCTCGGCTGTAGCCACAGGAAAATTCATTATCGTTACGATCATGAAAAAACAAGAACTTTAAAACAGCCATAAACGGAATATATTTCAGCATTATTCCCTGTTCAAGATATTTAATCCAATATTCAAAGGTTTTCCTGATTTCATAGGTATAGGTATCTTTAAACATTTTTGGATTATTAAAATTATCACAATTCTCGATTTGCCAATACACATAATCAAAAAAGTTACTTACCTGTAAAAGCTCAGTATATATACTGGTATCTTCTGTGACAGTAAGACGCGCAATAATAGGAATATCTTTTCTCATCTTTATAGACAATGCATTATCTATAACTATTGAAAAATAGCTTGGGTATAGTATGTGATGTGGGATTTTTTCATAATTTATTGAAAACATTATTAGTGTTAATTCATCAAGGATTTTATCTGGTAAAACATCAAGGCATAATCCATTTGTATGAAGAACAAATTTTAAATCAAAGCCTACTAATTCTTTTTTTGCAATATTAATAAGTGTTTCTATATTGTCATATTCTAATGACGGCTCTCCACCAAAAAAATATATAGAAATTTCATTATCCATATTAGAAACTTGCGTTTTTCTAATAAATGTCATAAGATCTTCGTAACTATATGTGGGCTTAATTGGTAAATTATTTTTTTCACAATCTAACAAGACCGAACAATACTTACATTTTAAATTACAATCATTTGTTATATAAATGAAATACTCCATAAAATCTTTCTCCCATAATATCCAAAAATGTCAAAATAATATCCTACATCACAAATTGCATAATCCAAAATTGTCCATTGAATTGCAAAATACCTCTTTACTACTTACCAACTATCAATAAACGGGAATTATTCTTTATTTTGCTTTATTCAATTTAACCAATTTCCATTAAACTGACAGATAACTTTCAATTACCAATTATGAACTGTGAAAGAATAGACAAGTCAAAATGCATAGATTATTTCTAAACAGTTCCTTGATTCAATCGATAATACACGATTATCAATCACTTTTTCCCATTATCATACTCGACTTTTGTCCAAATATCTCATAACATTCCTACTCTTGTCATTTCTCACAAGAATATTTTGTATTATTCTATCACTTTTTATCATATCCAACAAGGGACAGAATTGGCCAAAACGTTCTTTTATCTCATCAACCAGCAAAAAATACCAGCCCTTATCTACATGAATTTTAATGTACAATCATTGAAATAGACAAAGCAGCACTGACAAAAAATTAGGAACCAAATAAATACCCAAAATCAAATTTATAAATCATTCGTTCCATATCCTTTGACGAAATAAATATAGGTATCAATCAATATCTGCACTGCCCACAGTATTTAGACTATATCAAAATACTGCCTCAACACACTCATCGACTAACACCTATATTCTATCAGCACAATAATCCCATATTTTCCCCAGCTGCCTCTAACAGCCTGTACAGGTACTCTGTCTGCTTTTCCGTCTTATTAGCAAGACACCTTTGAAATCTGTCCCCCTGTACTTCCATTGTCCCCAACAGAAGATAATCCGTGGTAACTTCCAAAACCTGCGCTATTTCCATCAGCTTGTCCACCGAACACGAAGTTTCCCCGTTCTCGATCCGCTGCAGCTGGCGTTCGCTGGAATAATCCAGGCGTGCCGCAAGTTCTGCCTGCGTCAGTCCCCGTCTCCTTCTCGTCTCCTTCATTCTGGCACCCACGACCTTCTTATCATAATACTGCATTCCGCACTCTTTTCCGACGTCTGTTTATTTGCTTAAGCTTCTCCCATTTTACGACAGGCGTGTGATTTTGCAGAGTGACTAAACCATCTGTTTTAGGGTGAATATTGTACACCTTTTGCAGATCCGGCATGGTTATGGGACGCAAAAAGGGCAGGGCTGCTATTCATTCAGATAGCAGTCCTGCCCCTTTAAAAGCTGCTCCACCATATGAAGGACAAATTCTACCTCGCCTCTGCTCCTTTGTCCCATCATAAAACAAAACCGCTCCATATACTTTTCCTGATGCTCCCGGCTCATCAGTGCTGCCGGAGTAGTCTCCAGCGCCTGCACGATGCCGAGGTATGTATCGAGACTCATCGACCGCCTGCAATGTTCGATCCCCTTGACTGTATCCACGGAGATGTCGGCTTTCTCTGCAAGCTCTGCCTGCGTGATATGGAGCCTTTCGCGTTCCTTTCTGATATTTCCGGCTATCATTCTGTACAAATTCTCCCTGTTATCCATTAACTGCCCTTTCTGCCTTTTATTCTGTCCTAGACATGGCTAAAGGTTTTCAACCACGCCCTGCACAGTATAACAGAAAAAAACAGGAAATCAAGCAAAGTGTAACGCTTTGTCGGTTAAGTGTAATACTTTGTTGAAATCTTACATACACAGCCCCTGCCGGAAACAGGAAAAGAAACTCTGCTAAGTGTGGTATTTTACAGAAATCTTACCCAGGATCAGGAAAACTGCCACCAGTACGATGCTGCTGTATCCTGCATAAAAATAGTCCAGCCTGTCCAGGCAGTACAGCGTCACAAGGGTGCAGGCCTGCCACCCGGCAATGCAGCGGCTCATCCTCCCGTAATAACTAAAATCTTCATCATTGAGCGGCTTGTTGGCACTTTCCACTGGGCTTAACGCCAGTATCACCGCCATCGCAGTAAGACCTCCGATGATAACTATCGGAAGTGAAAGCCCTGATGCCCAGTCACACAGATATGCTGGAATAAATAAGATCAGTATGGACGCTGTAAAACATCCCGCCCTGCTTTTACAGTGTATTCCCCCGCTGAAACTTCGAAGCGATCCGTAAAAGAACAGGAAGACAAGGATATTTCCCAGTCTCCCTATTACCAGCCCGAACAGGACGGACGCCAGAAGGTTTCCGGCAACTGTTATGCCGTTTTCTATCCCGTATCTGTACAGTGCTGCATCCTCTTTTGGTATAATGCCCCTGTCAGCCAGTGTTACGGTAATCTTCTCTGCCACTGCTGCTGCCATCTTCATACCGCCTCCCTTAAACCCTGCGCAGCCTGTCCACGCCGTCAGGCAGTTTGTCTTGTCCGAGCACGAACCAGCAGCATGTACGTACATTCACTGTTGTCACTTTCAGCGCCGCCGACGCGACACCCTTCAATGCCATATCCCCCAGCCTGTCCACTTCCCTTTTCACTGCCACATTGAATTTTTTCATGATATTTTTCTCCTTTTTAATTTTGGTGACTGCAGAAATTTTCCTGCATAACTGCTGCATTCATTTTTCTACAGCCCCGTAATGTCATGTGTCTGCTTGAAACAGTTTCCATGCATTCCACAGTATAACACATAAATCATGAAAAATTTTCAAAGTGTAACGGATTGT
This sequence comes from uncultured Lachnospiraceae bacterium, assembly GCA_947177165.1. GTDB lineage: Bacteria > Bacillota > Clostridia > Lachnospirales > Lachnospiraceae > COE1. The sequence continues at coordinate 72,466 of CAMWTP010000010.1, read as the reverse complement.
CGGTTAAGTGTAACACTTTGTATTTTTGGCATCGGTTTTCTTGATTCAATGTCCGAAATACAAACATATTTTCCAATCCTTTATCTAAGGAACTGTTCAAAAATAACATGTGCAGCTTGCACAAGATATTTCTTCGAATGTGTATATCAAAAAACGTAGGCGTAGCGGGCTACGGCAAGGCTTTTTGATATATGCAGTCGGAGAAATAGACAAGTCAAGATGTGCAGGTTATTTTTGAACAGCTCCTAAGTATCACGCTCCCCATCCGCCGATGCACCAATACCATACAGCATTACCGATACCTCAAAGGCAGTCCCTTTATCCATAAACTGGACAACTCCGCGATATTTCTCCACTACCCTGCGGACACTTGCGATTCCATATCCGTGGATATCCGTATTCTTCTTGGTGGTTTTGAGGCGGCTGTTTTGTCCTTTTTCCTTGCTGTTTATGATCACAAGCAGAAGGCTTCCCGACACATATTTGTTTTCAACCCTGATAAAGCGCTCCGTCCCCGACACTTTCCGGCAGGCTTCAATGGCATTGTCAAGCAGGTTCCCATACAGCACGCCGATATCGCCATACTCAATCTGCATTTTCCCGGGTATGTGGATCTGCACATCCGTTTTTATCCCTTCTGCCTTTGCCGCGCCTAGCTTAAAACGGAGCACGGTGTCCACGGAAGGATTTACCGAATAGCTGTCTGCGTCAGCCTGTCCGAGCTCCCTGCCGAATACAGTAATCTGCTCCAGCAGCGTTTCCGTATCCCCTGCAGCGACCAGATGGTAAAATCCTAACAGCCTGTTTTCCATGTCGTGCTTTAGTTTATGTACATATGCGTTACGCTTTTCCGCCTCGGCATAATAGGTTTCCTTATAGCGCATCTCTTCCATGTAGATTTCGTCCTCCTGCTGCTTCCTGACAAGGAAGCTGACTCTTTCTATCATGTAAAGCATGAAATAGTAAGTCAGTACGATGGAGCCGATGATGCTGATGCACATGAACCTGCTTTTAAGGCTGTCCGTCTCCATGGACAGGATCGTGATAAAACAGCAGTTCACGACTGAGGAAGCAAATACCAGCACAAGTACCATCACGATCTCTTTTGGAAGTTTTAAAAGGTTCAGCTCTTTCCGGCGCATGAACCTGCAGAGCATGTAAATGACATTTCCCCTGATAAATGCACAGAGCGCCGTGACAAGATAGTACAGATATATGGAGCTCTCCCCCTCTGTGTAGTGCAGCGCATACAGCAGGAGCATCCCGACAGGCTCCAGGACAATCCCCGTCCCTGTAAATATCACAACACTTACTGCCTTTGATCCGGCCTTCCCTTCAAAAAACAGTGTCACGAGCGTCAGAACTGCGGCCAAAACCAGCAGGTTGAAGTAAGGGTTTATCTTCACATCAACCTGTGCCCATACTGCTGCCAGCAGGAGCAGCGCACATGCGCAGGCCGGTTCCGGTATATATTTTCTATTCCGAAAAGTAAGCAGATAATGCCAGAATACACCGAGATCAAACAGACTGATACAGAAACGTATAAGATATTCCATGGTCATACCGTCCTCCTCACAAATTCCATATGCTTCTCCTTGAGCTCCTGCATATGGGCGCGGGCGACCAGCAGGCGCTCCCCGCTGTCCATGACGGCCTCGTCCCCCTCTATGGAACGGAGATGTCCCATGTTGATAATGTAGGACAAATGGATATGTATAAATACCCTGCTGTCGAGCTGTTCCCATATCGAGCTTGTTGTCATGTTTGCCTTGTAATTTTCCTCGGCTGTATGGATAATTGCCTGGCGTCCCTTCTTTTCAATGTACAGAATGTCATCACAGCTTACCCGGAACTGGTTTTTCCGGAAATGAAAGACGAAATCCCGTTTTACCATCTCTAAATATCGTATGGCTCTTGACAAAACCGAATCCAGTTTTTCCGCTGTGACTGGTTTTTGAATGTAAGCAAATGTGACAACATCAAATACATCCATGACATACTGGGAATAGCCTGTCAGGAACACAAACAGTGCCTTCGTACCGCTTTTACGTATCTCTCTTGCCAGTTCCAGACCTGTCATACCGGGCATTTCGATGTCAAAGATATATAAATGGTAGTTTTCCCTGTGCTGTGACACATATTCCAACAGATCCACTGCACTAAAATACACATCATAATCAATTTGATAACTGCAAAGTGTATTAAGAGCGTTTTCCAACTGCTCCACATCTTTTTTACTATCATCACATATGGCAATTTTTAACATTTGCATTCCCCCTCAGGCTGTTCGAAAACTTCTTTTGACCGCCGTCATCATCCGTTTTTACATCTCATACTGCATTTGTGTCCATATTATCCCCACTCTATTTCACAAAAAATCAAAACTGCGACATTCCATCCTCACTATAAAACCTGATTTTTAATTTTTGACAATCTTCCTGTGAAGAAATTATAAAAATATGTTTATATATCAGACAGATTCAGAAGTGGGATTGCAAATCCATGTTTACATCCACATTCTCTGTATGAAAATGTATGCTCATTACATAATCAAAACCCACACTAAACATTCCCAAAATTGATTTTGCCTCCATTTATAAGAAGTAGCTGTGCCAAAACTCGAAATGTATCTGAAATGACTGTTAAAAATGTGTTTACTGCAAAAAGAACATTATACTGCGTTCCCCTGAACAAAATTTTGCCGTCTTCAAGTCTTACTCTCCCATTCGGGAAATCGTCCTCAACCACCAGTTATTCTGTTTCACCCACATTGACAAAGGATGTCACGTATGTATCCTTTAATGTGATGACTGCACTAAATCCTCTACTCTGTTCCCGTGCAAAATCTTTTCCACTGATACATACAATCCAGGCATGATTTTGCCAATCAAGATTCATTCAGAAGAAACTTTATGAAAAAACTTTGTTACTCATGTAACTCCCGACATCTGGCGTTACCGTTTAGAACTCCGAATTGTACCACCTAGGTGTGATCTCCATAACTTTCATTCTCATATGAAATTATAAATTCACCCCATCCCAGAAAACATAACTACCCGGCTGTACCTGTATTTCCCGTCTGCCAATCACAACCACTGCCGGCATTTCAACCATCACTTCATAACGAATTTTGTCTTCCATGTAACACCATCTCGAACTGACTTTCCCATGCCTTGTATCAATGGATGCATCCAGCCAGCCAAGCCGTTTGTCCGGCATGGGACGAATCTTCACCTTCTCGAATCCCGGTGCCTCCTCCAACAGACAGATTCCCGCTGCTTTTTCATATACCCAGTCCGCCACAGCGCCATATGCATAGTGGTTATAAGAATTCATGTCTGCACTCCAAAACGAACCATCCACCATGATACCATCCCAGTGCTCCCATATAGTGGTCGCCCCACATCCCACAGAATACAGCCATGACGGATAATCACTGCGCAGAAATAAATCCCACGCAATATCCGCATGGCCGTACTCGCTGAGTACATGAAGAATATATGGCGTTCCAACAAAACCTGTTTTAATTTGTCTGCCATCTCTTACAACCATCTCTGCCAGCGCGTCCACTGTCTTCTGGGGATCCTGGGCAAGACCAAAATATACTGCCAGAACATGTTCTGTCTGCGTGAAGTATTCCGGATAGCTTTTACGAAACGCCTCCACGATATGATGATACAGAACCTTATAGTCTGCCATATCATGTCCGAGAACTTCCCCCGCTTTAATCAGAAGTTCTGTGGAATGTGCATAGAATGACGATGCAATAAAATCTTCCCTGCTGGCGCCTTTGTAGCTTCCACTCGGTGCATCAAGCCCGAGCCAGTCCCCAAAATGCACCCCGCCCTTCCACAAATACTGCTCAGTCGTCTCAGAAGTAATATAATCCACCCACCGCTTCATGCTCCCAAACTGCTCCGCAAGAATATCCCTGTTCCCATATGTGAGATACAACTGCCATGGACAGATAACGGCTGCATCACCCCATGCCGCGCTTGGTTTCTCTTCCGGCATATAGTCCGGAATGACCTGTCCGACTGCACCGTTTGCCCTTTGATCTGCCGCCAGGTCATGCAGCCATTTCCTGAAGAACCTCTCCACATCATAATTATAACTTGCCGCCTTCACAAACACCTGCGCATCCCCCGTCCAGCCAAGCCGTTCATCCCTTTGTGGACAGTCCGTTGGCACATCCAGGAAATTTCCTTTCTGTCCCCATAAAATATTAGAAAACAGTTGATTTACTTCCCGGACACCGCACCTTAGATATCCTGTCCGCTTCATATCAGAATGAACGACAACTGCCGTAAACTGTTCCGGCTTTGCCACACCTGGAAATTTCTCGAGCTTCACATAGCGGAAACCGAAAAAAGTCAGAACTGGATGCCATGTCTGCACGCCATCCCGACAGATGTACCTTATTTCTGATTTTGCGCTCCTATAATTGTCATGGTAAAAATTCCCATTGCTATCCAAAACTTCCCCATGAACCATCCATACTTCCTCACCAGCCTGCGCATCCACGGTAAATTCCACATACCCCGTCACTTCCTGCCCAAAATCCACGACAGTCTCTCCGGCGGGTGTATAGATGACGTTCTGTGCCGACACACGTTCCTGCTCCCGGATCCATGGCCCTTCCTGTGGAATCAGAATATCCTCAGACCACTCAAATTCTTCTGCCTCACACCAGTCCATAGTCTCAAATCTGCCGTCAAAGACCTCTCCGTCATATATCTCGCTGAAACGCACAGGGCTCTCCCCGCAGCTCCAGGACGAATCCGTTGCAAAAATCTCTGTCTGTCCGTCTTCATAAGTGATATGGATTTCACCCAGAATACCTTTTGGCTGGTGCATCCTCCGCGACTTATCCTCTGATTCAGCCCACCCCGGCATGGGGGAGGAAAACCAGCCTTTTCCGACTGTTACTGTCAGTTCATTCTCCGCTTCCAGCATCTCTGTAATGTCATACTGCTGATACTGGAGTCGCTTTTTATATGCAGTCCACCCTGGTGCCAGAACATAGTCGCTAACTCTCACGCCATTCATCCGTGCCTCATAGACACCCAGCGCAGTCAGATATAAATCCGCATGCTTCACCGCTCTGTCAACTGCCCATGTTCTTCTAAAAACCGGACACACTCCTTCTTCTATATTCTGCGACCGTATCCATTTCGCCTGAAATTCCATATTTCTCCCCCTCTTTTTAATCCAACGCCGATACTACCGCCTGTGCATAGAAACCTCGGGTTTTCCCGTCTATATGGGCATCCCTGCTGATACAAAAGATTCCGCTCAGACGGATATCCTCGGAAGAGCTTCCCACTTGTATCTGTATCTCTCCTTTTTCCACCTTCCACCGCATACTATGATCAAGAAATGCTGTCTGGCTTACTTTCATTACAAAAATTACTCTTTTCTTCTCTCCGGCATCCAGTGTAACCCGTTTAAATCCTGCCAGCTCCTTGACTGGACGTGTCATACTGGCAAAGACATCGCTGAAATATAGCTGAACTACCTCATCTCCTGCAAGCTCGCCTGTATTTTGCACTGTCACTTCCACCCTGACTGTTTCCAATGGATCAACTGTATCCTGCTCAATCTTCAGATCGGAATATTCAAATTCCGTGTAAGATAATCCGTGTCCGAAAAAGTACCTTGGCGTGTGAGGCATGTTCACATAATTCTGGAATCCGATACTCTCTCCCTGATGCCATGCAGATCCATTGGGATGATTATAATAAACTGGTATCTGGCCCGCACTCCTTGCCACGGAAACGGGCAGTTTCCCTCCTGGATTATAGGTTCCCATCAACACTCTGACAATGGCTTCCGCACCGGTCTCTGACGGATTCCACGCCTCCAGAATCGCATCAAGACAGTCATCCGCTGCATCACTGGATATGGGGCGTCCGTCAAGATGGATGCCGATCAAAGTTTTTCCTAATTCCGCAGCTTTTTTTATAAATGTATCCTGACATACCGGCAGATTGATATCTGTACTATCCACACCTTCACCCATGGAAGCCACCGAACAGGAACCATGCTTTCCTCCCAGTGTCATGATAATCACATCTGCTGTCTTTGAAATCTCCAACGCTTCCTCCATGTGGGAAAGATCATCTCCTGCAATGGGATAGCCATATGCATACACAATTTCCGCATCTGGCATCTGTATCTTTAGCTCTTCCAGAAGATTTCTGCAGCCAGGCTTCTGGTGTCTTAAAATGGCATCAAATTCTTCTGTTTCGTCCGTCTGAATCTGTGTGCCCGGAACAGTAACCATTGCTCTGACATTCACATCACCTGACTCCATACCAGCAATAGAATTTGCCACTGCATGAACCGCTTCCACCATACTAAGATGTGTATATCCGCCAAAAAAACTTCTGGCGTTCTGTGCATGACAGCCCACTACGGCGATTTTTTTAATTCCTGTTTTCAATGGCAGCACACCATTATTCTTTAAAAGCACCATTGATTCCAGTGCGGCCCGCAGCGAAATATCCCTATCTTTTCCTTTCTGTAATACATCCCTGAGCTCTTTCCCTTCCAGTGCAAAGGGATTCTCGAACAGTCCCATACGGAATTTTGCTTCCAGCACGCGCTGTACCGCCTGATTGAGCACTGCAATATCTGCAATACCTGTTCGGAACCATTCCTTCAGTTCCTCATTATAACAGGTACAGCACTGCATCTCCACATCCATGCCAGCTTCCATACAGAGCAGCCCTGCTTCCGTTTTGCTCTCCGCCACATGCTGAACCTTATGGACGTTTCCAACTGCTCCATAATCAGATACACAGACTCCATCAAATCCCATCTCACTGCGCAACAGATCTGTCAGTATTTTTCCTGAGGCGGAAACTGGCTCTCCATTGATAGAACAATAGCAGGGCATGATTCCCCTCAGATCCGATTCACTGATGGCCGCCTGAAATGGCTTTCCATATACTTCTTCCAAAAGGCGGTTCCCCATATCGCAGTTCGCCCCATGAATTCCGCCCTGAGAATTATGAAATCCCAGAAAATGCTTTGCCGCGGATTCCGCCCTGCGCCCTCCTGTCTCCCCCTTCTGAATTCCCTGCGTATATGCTGCCCCCAATGCAGATGCGAGAGTTGGATCCTCTCCATAAGTCTCACCCTGACGTCCCATTCTGGAGTCTCTGGAAATATCCAAAACTGGTGCAAGCACCTGTGTGATACCACATGCCAGTTCCTGACGGCTTACGATCCTGCCAATCTGTTCCTCCAACTCAGGATCCCATGCCGCTCCCCTGCCAATTCCCGAAGGAAAACTGGTCGATTCCTGTATAAACGCCCCGCAGAGTCCCTCCATATGAAAGATTGCCGGAATCCCGTGTGCACTGTTCTCCATTATCATTTTCTGCAGTCTGATCTGCCACTCGGATACCTCATCCAGAGTCTTGATTTCACGGACATCAAGTGTACTTACCTGCCCGATTCCATGTTTCGCCATCTCATTCAAGTTATCATAATTATCCTTATATGGAAAAAGGCAGTTTACCTGTGCCATTTTTTCGTCAAGACTCATTTTCGACAACAAATCACATGCACGCTCCTTGGGCGAAAGCGTGGAATCTAAATATTTTTCCATATCCTTTTCCTCCTACTCATAATCTTCTATACGCCACTCGTCCATCCAGTCCAGATATGCCATATCCCCATCGAACCGAAATGGCAGCCATACATAATCAGCAACGGAAGTATTGCGTTCGGCGTCCGAGCCGAATTTTTTAATAAAAGTTTCCTCATCCTTATAATCCGGTGCAAACATCCGCTCATACTCCGCCGCATATTCTTCATACTTCAATTCCATGTGATCCGGCACCCATCGATCCGCCACCGCAATATATAGATCCTTTTTCCCCTCTACCTTAAAGACAGAGGAAATCTGCGAATGAAAAGATGTATGGCTTTGATCACACACATGCGGATCCCCCAGAACCTTATAAGGACCATGCCATGTGTCCGCTATGGCAATTTCTGACGGATTGGGCAGATATCCCGTTGTGCCGGATGTAACCAGATAGTGCTTCCCCCGCCGCGCGAAATGGGCTGTAGCCTCCCTGACATACGGAGGCGAGCTATGCGGAAAATGTGTGCTGTAATATCCTGTCACATCTGTGTAATCCACTGTCAGGTCTGCACAGATTGTTTCCGAATGCACCCGCTCAAAGTAATAATATGCCTTGCCATCCGGCGCCACTGCCAGATCAAAATCACCTGCACTCATATTCAGAGGTTTTAATCCTTCCCTCACTTTGGTATATGGTCCCAATATATCATCTGCTGTCATCACTGTCTCTGTCTGGGAACCATCTCTGTTCATAATTTTTAACCAACACACGTACTTTTTGGTATTTCTGTTATAGATAATGTGCGGACGATCCATCATGGCAGAGGGATGCAGCGAGGATTCCGCCGCGTCAGGCTCTGGGGGAATGATGATTCCTCTGTCCTCCCAATTATACAGATCTGTCGAAGAATAACATCTCACTCCCCAGTGCCAGATTCCATTTTTCCCAGTAGTTTTTTCCTTATTTTCCCCATACCAGTAATATACTCCATTCTGGTATAGGACAGAACCTCCGTGTGCCTGAATCCGCTTTCCACTCGTGTCCAGCCAGAGCTGTCCCGGCAAAATAGAATGATACATAATGTTCCCCCCAAATTTACTATTTGATTATTCCACCACTACCCTTACCCGGGCAATATTCTTTACCTGTGTAAAGGGATTCTCCAAATCACCTTGGCGATTTGCTTTTACCCGCACTGAAGCAAAATAGGTTCCTTTTTTCTGAAATGCATATGTAGTGGAAGAAACCGCTCCCTGAATATTACTTTCCGATATACGCTCAAAGACTCCCTTCACCGGATATATGTTCTCAGCTGGCAGAACCCATTTATCCTCAAAATCATATTCCACCGCCGTCACTTGACCAGCGCCCTCTGGCACTTCCACTTTTACTGTAAAATTCACAACTTCCCCAGTCTTCACACGAGCACATCTGTCACCATTGGCAAATAATGTTACCTTAGGCTGTATCCCCCGCCTGTCGATAATATCCTCCGCCAAAATGATCTGACCATCCCGATACTGATAACCAGTGGTCCGCAATGGTTCTTTTCCATGCTCCACCCAGTCAGACAGATCCAGCAGCGCCTGACGCAAAGCTCCTGTATAGTTCGTAACCATGTTGTTCTCCAGTAAGGATTCATCCCCATGCAGACAGCGCTCCATATAATACAGACGAAAATTCTCCTCACTGCCCTTTGTCTCTATTACCTTACTGCGATACCAGTCCGCACACCATGGACAGGTGGACTCATCCATCAGTGCCTGTATCACGATCACTTTTCCCTGAATATTACCATCCTGCACGGTTCCTGTCCCTGTCATGCTGTATCCCATCACATTCTTCCTCTGGGGCAGAATCGGTCTCCCATTTTCATCCCGAAACTGGTCCCACGCATAAAAGCTGGTGTCTTCGGGTACCTGATGGCGATAATAGGACTGTATTGCGATATAATCCGAATTATCCAGAAATACCCTGTCACCCGGCTTTACTTTGGAAAGCACCCCCGGAAGATCATCCATCCCATAGCACATGCCTATGACCAGGCATTTTCCCTCTATACTGCCCAGCAGTAGCTGCTTTCCTGCTGCATCTCCTGTCTCGAAATGAATGTTGACGCCCTCAAGATACAGATTTTTCCCGGTCGGAACCTCTTCCAGCTCAATCCATGCGTCATGACCATCTGTCAGCATTTTCTTCCATGCGTCATCCACACCGTTACGGTCATCACTATGTATATTATCCGCGCACATGCCTTTCTCAATGTTATTGCCCGGAACATGCACGCTTTTTACAATTCCATGAAACTGCAGGCGGTCACGGACAGCACTGCTTTTATCGTCTGCCCCGAGATAACCTGGCACTTCCCAGAAGTCTTTGAAATACCCTGGATCAGCCATCTTCACGCCAGGAATCAATACAGGAAGCGAACCCGCATCGATTTTTCCTCCAGCCTCAACAAACCAGATTTGGGGTGAAAATCCCATCGCCGTGATCTCTTTAAGCATGGCCGCCTCATCCTCATCCAGTCCTGCATACATATCACCGCTTCCGCCGGCATCCAGCGCATCCACAATCTTGCCAAAAACACGGCGCAGGACTCTCTGTCCCTGTGCATGGATGGTAATCGTATTTGGCAGGGATACAGGAGAGCCAATCACAAACGGCACTGCCCCATCCCACGCATTCGTATTCTCAATGCACGCCATAGCTTTGTAGCCGCCGCCGCTGCCACCATATACATAGCCAAACGGCCGGTCGCAGCCATAAATCTCTGCTGCCTTTACACGGGAATACTCTGCCGCCGCCGCGCTCGACTTGTAGACAATGGTACTGTCCGGTCTGCTGCCAAACATCTGCGTGGAACCCATATTGCTCTCAACATAATACGCCCCATTAGAAACCGCAAAAGCAATTTTGTCATTCTCACCCTCTCTGTCCAGAGATGCCATCTCCTCGTCTGGCCCTGGAAATGGTGAAAGGTATTGAAAAAAACGCCCCCGATAGCTTTCTTTCTCCGGAAAGCAAAAACTAAATTTCACCCCTGTATTCCGAAATCCTCCATGAACAAAAAGAAAAGGAATCTTTGTACCGTCAGCCAGATCCCGTTCCCGCCATTCCTGTACATCCACATAAGGCTCCTGATATGCTGTATCCCGTTTTGCATCATATATCTCTTTTGCCTTCATAGTCAGTCCCTCCTGTTATTCTTCTTTTTTAATCTGCTGCAAGGCGGCGTTCAATTGTTTGATCTGCTCTGCGGTAACTGCCCCTTTTGCCTGTTTCAGCAGACTCTCCAGACTCATACCTGCCATCATCCTCTGCAGATTCTGGTTTCCTTCTGTACTCTTTGCCACATCTCCCCGAGAGGCACGGGCCTTTTCCATCATTTTTCCAACGATAGCGCCTGCCTTGGGATGTGACTGCAATGCCCCTATGGTATCCCTGACAGAAAAATATCCAGGTTTAAAGTCCTCCTTGTCAAACCAGTTTACAATACCGCCTTCCTGGGCAAACTGATAGCCCGTGTTGGGCTGTTCCACCCTGCACACCTGAATACTGTCGGCCAATTCTCCACTTTTTGCCTCAATTTTGTGTACACCACTAATAGGAACATGAAATACAAAGGTACGTTTCCCCTCTGCCTTACCAAACAGTATTCCATCCACATACAATTCCACTTCTGGCTGGTTGGAATATACCTTCACCTCCGTTATCTCCTCACACCGCTCCACATATCGGCTTCCACACAGATGCACGAACGGTTCGCTGCTCCACGCCGCCTTGTACAGATAAAAAGCATCCTTTTTCACCTTTCTGTCCATGGTTATCAGTCCTTTCTGATTTACACCATGGGCACCGCCTTCATCCCGTCCATCCGCCGCAAAGTCAAACATATTCCACACATGAGTTGCCCAAAGATAAGGTCTTTTTTCAATACACTCCAAAATATGTTCATGATATACACACTGGTAGCTTTCCGAATAATCTCCCCGCTCCGGCGCTGAGGCCTGGTACCTGGGATTCGCATCTGCTCCATACTCAGAAAATCCTATAACACGATTCGGAAATTTACTATGATACTCATCGAAAAAACTTTCATTCTGGGAAAGCTCTCCCAAATACCAACCAAAATACAGGTTATAGCTGCCGATGTCCGACACCTCTATCAGAGGACTGTCCGTCTCGAGCATGAACACATGCGCCATCGTGGTAGGACGAGTTTGGTCCATGTGGTGGCATAGTTCATTCAGAAGACGGTGGTTTTCCATCAGATCCTCAGTCACATTGCCCGAAGCTGTAATCTCATTGGAAAGTCCCCAGCAGACGACAGAAGGGTGATTATAACACTGGGTAATGAGCTCCCGCATCTGGTCCAGAGTATTCTGCCGACCATTTTCCATATGCTCCGTAATATAAGGAATCTCAGCCCACACGATCATCCCAGCTTCATCTGCCAGATCATAAAAATACTGTGCATGCTGGTAATGGGCAAGCCGAATAGTATTGGCACCCATTTCCCTGATCAGCCTCATATCTTCCCGATGCATTTCCTCTGTCAGTGCGCTGCCCACTCCCCCACGATCCTGATGTCGGCTAACGCCGCGCAGAGGATATGGTTTACCGTTTAAAATAAATCCTTTTTCCGCATCAATGGAAAAACTACGGCATCCGAAACGTGTCTGTACACAATCATCTATTCTGCCATCTACAAACAGTTCCGCTTTTACATGATAAAGAAAAGGATCTCTGGTGCCATTCCATAAATGAACATCCTCCAAAACAAAGACCGCCTTTGCCCTTCCATCCCTAACTAATGCGTCCAATGTCCTACTGTCATCAATGGAAAACCGTACCTTTTCTGCTGATCCGCAAACCCATGTTTCCACGGCAATTTCGGCATCATTCCCTTTCACCGTCGCTGTTACCCTGATGCCTGGCGTGCCATCCTTCTCCAGCTCAAAATGACTTGACGGCACACAGATCAGATTTACATCCCGGTACAGTCCGCCGTAAAATGTAAAATCTGCTTTCTGAGGATATACGCGGTCGTTTGCAGAATTGTCCACAACAACACACACCTGGTTTTCTTCTTCCAATACATCTGTAATATCCACCCTGAATGTGGAATAACCACCTTCGTGGGTTTTCAGCCATTTATTATTTACAGTTACGGAAGCTGTCATAGCCGCCCCGTTAAATTCCAAAAAGACCCGGCCTCCATCATGCGCAGAAAGAGGCATCCCAAATTTTTTGAGATATATGCAAGTACCACGGAAATAATCATTTCCACCGTCTTGTCCGTCGACATTGTTCCATGTATGCGGCAATGTTACATTTTCCCACTCCATGCAATGAGCTGCATTCAGATCAGGCGCCTTGACAAAACTCCAATCTTCATTAAAACTCTCTATGATTCTCATTTCTCTCCTCCATTCTTTATCCTCATGTTTCTCTGGAACAGTTCTTTACTCCAGATATGATGCAAGATGCTCAAAATCGTCCGAGGACTCACATCGAATCGTACCACTCTCCATCAGCTTTTTATTATTAAGAATAGAGATAAACACATACTGTGACAATACGGATTTTAAGTCAATCTTGTCCTCGGGCGATTCAAAGAAAACATTTCCTTCACATTCACTGACTTCTTTCATGAAATTCACAATGTCTATGTCTTTTTTCAATCTCATTCTTTCCATTCCTTTCTGCCTTTCCTGCTATCCGTGTTCACATCCACCTGCCCCCTATAAGCTGCAGGTGTCATGCCGACTTTCTGACGAAATACCTTGCTAAAATAACTCCTCGATCCAAAATACATCTGATCACTGATCTCCTCAATGCTTTTCTGTGTAGCCACAAGCCATATCTTCGCCAGCTCTATCCTGGCATCCTTAATATAATCAGAGAGACGGACACCCATTTCCTTATAGAACTTCTTGGTCAGATAATATTCCGTATACCCCACCTCTTTTGCAATATCCGTAAGCTCCAATGGTTCCAGCAGATTATTCTGGATATAATCACAACAATCCCGCACCACCCGGGAAACCTCCGGATGAGTCCTGCACTCATGCACCCGTGCTGCAAAATCTTCCATCATCTTTTCCCGAATATTGATCAGCTCCGTCACTGCATTGGCCTGTTCAACCGCCGTGATGTACTGAATCTCCATATTCTTGGCAGTTCTGAGAGACAAACCGCCTTCCATGGCTGCCCTCGAACAAAGCGCCGCAAAAATCAAAACAGTATTTTTATCCTCCCTCTGAGGTGATTTAGTCTGATAATCATCAGGTCTGGCAAGTACTACCTGCTCGCGCATCAACCGTTTACAGTCCTGATTCCCTTCCCTTATCATCTGCAGAATCATCTCTTCAGACATGCGCACCCTTTCCATACTAACCCTCTCCACTGATGCATATGTCATCTCCTCCTCAGAATTCTGGCAGGAATGCTGAAACTGAAAATCTCGGGAAGTCACAATCTCTTCCGTCACAGTATAATGCAGCATGGAAGCATACTGGTACATCATGTCCAGTGACACTATGGGCACTTTCTGCAGAATCTGAAGCAGATTTTTGCGCACCTGAATGGAGAAGTTCAGACTCCTCAGGGAATCCTCGATTCCGCGAACAGAAGAATTGCTGTTAAATACAGGCCCGATCACTATAACCAGATCCGGCTGTTCATTCTGATAAAGATAATCCGCCACCCAGAGCATCCCTATTGAATCGCTGAGAAAAACCGGTTTTGTCGTGTCCACTTCATCCGAGAAAATATAATCCAGACAGCCGCTCATGGAAAAAAACATCATAAATTCCTGCTGATTCGGACATGTAGAATAAAACATATTCCTACGGTTATAACTGTAGCACCACGCCCCCATTTTACATGCACTGTAAACCATCCCTGCAAATAAATTAGAATTTTTTAATTTATCATGATAATTTCCCATGAGCAACTCCTCCATGCCCCTATTTCACCAGCAGCCTGACCACTGTATCCGCCATGCCATCACCGGAAAATGTAACCTTTATTTCCCCGCTGTCTTTCCCACTGCGGATGACTGCCTGCAGCCTTCCCAGATAAGTAGTGTGATGCCGCTGATTATACTTTTCCACATTCAAATGGTTTGCACTCCCAAATCCCTGTATACTGCCTTCGCCTTCCACATGAATATTGATATTCCGTTCCGGAAGCAATTTCAGTGTTCCCTCAAAATCCGTAACTGACACATCAATAAAGCAAAAATCCTCTTCCCCTGCCCAAAGTATAGTCTTATCTGGAACTGCGGTAATCATCGTATCACAGTGTGCTGTCTTCATACTGGTCCGATAAATTTCCCGTCCGTCTGCGTCATAGCCTACACCAACCACTTCCCCCGGCTCATATATACAGGCAACCTTCGCAAAATAATCCTTTACCACACTTCTGCCAGCACTGATTCCATTGACAAATACCTCAACTTCAGATGCATCCGTGTATGCATCTATCCAGGTTGCTTTCCCTTCATAGCCATCATAGGTCCAGCCTTCCACGGTATCTGTCCACCTGTAGCCGCCCACATCCGGCGCCAGCCCCCCATGAACAGGTGGCTGAGACGCCAGATACAGTCCCCTTTTCTTCTCATCCCATGCAAATTCGTACTTATGGATAGATGGAAGTATCGTGCCGATCAGGTCAATTGTACCGCCATAATTGATCAGCCATGGATAATCTTTGCCAGACAAATGACTCTTTTCCTGTTGTCTTGCACCATAAGAGATATTGCAGCAGTTTGCTTCCCCCAGATGTTCCTGCAATGTCCAGATAAAATCGCCAATCAGAAAGGGGTGCTTGCGGGCATAACGCATGGTTTCCACAATTCTCTCTCCCCTTGTCTCAGTCCCCAGCAGGACTCGTTCCGGATGAAGCTCGTGCAGTACGTCGTATTTATCCTCATAATAATTGTAGCCCGCGATGTCCAGATAAGGATAAAGATTTTTAGTAGCCTCTTCATCCATCTGGATCAAAGTAGGTGGATATGGGAGATTTTTCTCATTATCCGGTATATTTGCTGCAGCACCCATAAAGATTTTCATATAATGCTTCCAGTCTCTTTCTTTATTCTCCGGACTCTGTGCCATCCACATATCCTCATCCTCGGTCAGATATGGCGTTCCGTCAAGATATTCCCTGAGCCAGTGTACACTTGGACAAAGAGTCGTCAGACGAGTCGTATCCAGGCTGTGAATCACATCCACGATTTCCTTTCCGATGCGGACTCCTTTCATACTTCCGGCTTCAGGAATCTCATTCCCAATGGAATAGAGCACAACACAAGGATGATTGTACGCATCCTGTACCATGGCTTTCGTATCCTCACGAAATGTATCCAGAAATACGCCGCAATGTGGATTCCCCCCTTTGGGGCGATACCAATAATCAAACGCCTCGTCCATGACATACAATCCTACCTCATCACATGCCTTCATCAGACTCCGTGACATAGGATGATGGGCAGAACGAAGCGCATTAAATCCTGACTTTTTCAAGATCAGTGCCCTGTGCATTTCTGTTGCGTCATTATTAATGACACCGATCACACCGTTGTCATTGTGGATACAACCGCCCCTCAGAAATGTAGGTTTTCCGTTGATCAGAAGTCCGTTCTCCGGATTTACCTCAATTGTTCGGATACCGAACGTCTCAATCACTTTATCACAGATTTTTTCATTCTGAGTCAGGGTGACAACTGCCTGATACAGTTCGGGTGTCTCCGCACTCCACAGCTTCGCATCTGGAATCGTTAACGTAATTTTTGCAATTCCGTTTTCCACATCTGCACTGCCGGAAAAAACGGTTTTTTCGTCTTTGTGAATTTCCACTGAGACCTGCCCCATTCCATGAACCGCAACATCTACGCGCAGCTTTGCCGGATGAATATCGAGCGTGGTTACTTTTACACCATAAAGCTCTATATATTGTTCTTCACCTATATAGAGGGTTACCGGGCGGTAAATTCCCCCACCCGTGTACCATCGTCCATGCCCGTCCTTTGGCACATTGACCTCTACACGTATTTCATTCTCAGTGTCATATTTCAAGTGCGGATTTAGCAGTACCTGAAAAGGTGTAAATCCATATGGTTTTTCATATACCGATTTACCATTTACATATACTGTGCTCATACAATAAACCGCTTCAAATTCCAGAATCAGTGTTTTTTGTTCGAATTCCTTTGGTACAAAATATTTTTTAGTATAGATATAATTACCGCCCTCAAACCCCGCAAGCAGGAAATAATTGTGCATGTTGGGATTACGATTTGTATTGATCATCGCGTCATGAGGAAGTGTCACCTCCTCCCGTCGGTCGGTTCCTTCCTGGGTGAATATCCATTCATGGTTAAAATCTATTTTTTTCATGGCAGTTCTCTCCAATTTCTTTATTCATAATCCTCAAGTTTCCAACTATCCTGCCACTTTATGTATACCCTGTCACCATCAAACGTAAGCGGCAGCCAGACATAATCCGCGGCAGAAGTATTTGCACTCTCCAACATGGGACTGTTCATCAGATCCTGCTTTTCCGCAGGACTCACTTGATACTTATCCGGTTCATAATGCGCCGCTATCGCCCGTTCTATCATATCCGCCCGGGCTGCATCCACCGGATAATCCGGAACCCATCGGTCAGCGATGGAAACATACAGATCTTTTTTTCCGGGTATCTTGAATACCTGGGAAATCTGACTATTGTAAGATGAGTTTGTTTTATCTTCTATATGTGGATTTCCACTACTTACAAAACCTTTTGTCCAGCTATCAGAACAGGCGCAATCACTTTTATTCGGAATATATCCACTCATTCCACTGGTCAGCATATATTTCTTTCCTTTGCGTTCAAAAAGGGCAACCCCCTCCCGGCAAAAAGGTGCATGCAAACCTTCATATTGTATGGAAACGTCTTTTTCAACCTTAATAAAATCCTCAGATAACTCCATACCAATAATTCCTTCGTGGCCACTGTCCATAAAAAGATACGCTTTACCATTCTCTCCTTTTACAATGTCGAAATCTCCAACCATTCTTCCAAATGGACGGTAATTCTCTTCTGTCATTTCGTAAGGCCCCAAAAATGAATCTGCCTGAAGAACTGTAAAGCAGGCACTATCCCCCGAAAGCTTAAGCCAGCACACATACTTCCCTGTCTTTTCACATTTCAGTATATGCGGACGATCCACTCGTGCCGTAGGATAAAGGTTTGACTGTGGGTTTGTCAGGTTCGGTTCTATGATCAGCCCTTTATCCTCCCAGTTATATAAATCCTTGGAAACATAAGCACGAATGCCCCATGTCCAGATACTGCATATACCATCTGTGCGGTCTTTATTTTCTCCATACCAGTAATAGGTATCATCCTCATAAAACAGTGCGCCGCCATGTGCCTGTATCCTTCTTCCATTTGTGTCCCTCCACGTTCTGCCCGGATAAACAGCTGCCTGTATCGGAAAATCAATCTGTTCAGCCGCTTCCCTAGTCAGGGGCTGGCTGTTCAGCCACACTGCCGCTTTTTCTGAATTTTCTTCCTCTCTGTTGATTGGTATTTTTCTCAGCTCCGCATCCATAGCCGCCAGTACTTTTTCTGGAACTGCCCCCTTTGCATATTCAGCCAGCTTTCGAATTGACATGCCCCTGATAGCTGACTGACTTTCCACTTTTGCCCTCATTTCCGGTAAAAATCTGTCAAATATAGCTGCGGTCTGTTCTTTTCCGAGAATCTGCCCAATGCCCATATCAATGTTATAAAACATGATACCGCCCACCTTTCCCCTATTTGTCATCTGCCGCAAAGGTTCCTTCCAAATTCTTTGCGGCAGATAGCAACAAATCCCTTTATCGCTTTTACTGTGCTGCAATTCTTCCCTGCAAAACAGTGTCAATACTCAGAGGTGTTGACGTTCCGTTGAACTCTACCTCTGTTTCAGCTTTATATGCAAGTGTCATATCCAGACCTTCAGCAGTAGCAGATGCATAATCAGGTTCACTGATCAGTTCTCCGGCCTTTTCAAAATCAAAGGTATACTTGAAGTTGGTTTCATCCAGAGTACAGGTTCCCTGATCTGCTTCCAGCTCTGCTCCTAACTGTGCCACTTCCACAATCAATTTACAAGTATCATCACTGTAGATATCGATTCTGAGATTCACTCCCATAGGAAGTCCTACCTCAGCATCGTCTACTGTGAGCGTATTCACAACTTCTGCCGCTTGCACAGCACCACCCATTACATAGGTTCCTTTTAACTCCGAATCAATGGAAAGCGGTGTTACGGAACCATTAAATTCTACCTCCATATCTGCCTTATAAACTGCAGCTACATCCAGACTATTTTCCGTTGCGGATGCGTAATCAGGCGTACCTGCCACATTCCCTGCATTTTCAAAATTAAAAGTATACTGATAACTTTCTGTTACACTGTACGTACCCTGATCAGCTTCTATCTCAGCACCTATCTGTGACACTTCCACAATCAGCTTGCAGGTATTATCACCATAACAATCCAGTCTGAGATCCACTCCCATGGGAAGCCCTGCCTCAACATCTTCTGCAACAAGGGACAGGATCACTGCTCCGGACAGATCATCACCCTCCTCGTAAGTATTCTTCAGCGCCAGTTCATCCCCTCCGGATTTTGTAAGAATAGCACTCCTGCCATCCGCCCCCACCGTTAGGACTGCTTCTGTACCATCAGAATAAATAAGTGTATATGTACCTGCTTCCGTCATCTCCCAGCTTCCATCCTGAAACGTATCCCCTGTCACGTCGACAAATGTCCTGTTATGGCTTAAAATAAAGTTACTTCCTATGTTATTGTCTGCATAAAATACAAACAGTTCAATGGCTGTCTCATCTACATCCGGATCATATACGTAATCTGCGTTATGTGTCAGTGTTCGATGATTTGCCATACCGCCAAGGGACATATCGCACAATTGGTCATCTATAAAAGCCACTTTAACCGCAGTGCCGGATTGATAAGAAGTCATCTCCACAACCTGGGAAGCTGTTGCTTTTGTATTGTCATCTTCCGTTCCAAAATCGCCATCTGCTCCGGAATCTGCGTTGTATTCCATCTCTTCCTCCAAGACCTGATAAGTTCCAGCATCCAGCACACTGCCATCAAAATATTGGGCATAATAAGTTCCGTCCTCATAAAAATGTATAAAGCTCAAAAGTCCTGTTGAGGTATCCTCATAATAGCCGTCCCACATCTGCACTTCACCGCGTACTTCCGATGAGCTTTCGGTTCCTTCCTCCGTTTTGATACTCTCCTCCGGTGCTGTTGTTGTTTCCTCACGATTGCCACATCCGCCAAGAAATGTGGACATACCAAGTACAACTGATAAAACGATTGCTGATATATGTTTTCTTTTCATTACAATGCATCTACCTTTCTGCACAGCTTTTTTCCTTTTTATTGATTCAGGGAATCTGCGGATGCTGCACAGACGCAGACTTCCTGTACAATGCCTTAACCCTTCACGGCGCCGACCACCATATTCTCCTCAAGCTTCTTTTGAAAGAATGGGAAGGTGATCAGCACTGGAAGTGTCGCAATCACAATGACAACATACTGTATCAGATAACGGTTATAATCTGGGTTCGCATAATTCAGGAAGTCCTGATTTTTTGCAGTCAAATCTCTGATCACAAGCTGTAAGGGCCACCAGTCACGTTGTCTCGGAAGGTAAATGGACGCCTCGAACCATGCATTCCATGCCCCCAGTGCTGAATTGATCACTGTAACCAAAATAATCCCTTTTGCCTGCGGAAGCATAACCTGAAACATCAGATTAAAATGTCCTGCGCCATCTATTCTTGCTGCCTCCACTGTCGCCTGGGGCACTTGGAGAAATGCGTTCATGGCCATGATAATAAACATTGCATTGGTACAGCCAGGAATAATGACCGCCCAGGGAGTTCCAACCATACCAAGTCCATTTATAACCATATAGGTTGGTATCAGTCCGCCGTTGAACATCATCGCAAACATAAGAACTGCAATAAAGAACGGTTTTAGTCTGCTGCTCTGACTGAGCACATATCCGCCCATAACATTCAATACAAGTCCTAATCCCGCCGTGGCAGCCACATAAAAGATCGTAACTGCGTAAGAACGCAAGATACCGGAATCTTGAAATACCATCTTATATCCATCCAGATTAAATCCTCCGACTGGAAAAAGTACCAGCCCTTCCTTGGCAAACAGGGCTCTTCCATCTGACAGCGATGCCATCAATACATGCCACATGGGAACGACACTGCAAAATGCAATTGCCACTAAGATCACACCCAGAATAATATTGGCTATATGCCCTCCAAGGCTGCTGCTCTCTACCATTCCTTCTCTGGCCTGTTTATTTTTTACACTCATTTTTTACCGCCTTTCTTAAAACAGGGAGTAACTTGTTGCGCGCTTGCTCAGTCTGTTCGATGTTACAAGCAAAATCAGACCTAAGATTGACTGGAATAGTCCCGAAGCCGTAGACAAACCGTAATTAGAAGATACTCCGAAAGACATTCTGTATGTATACGTCGATAGTACGTCCGCTACATCATAAGTCTGAGGCATATAGAGCAACAGAATGTTATTACCCACCATTTTAAACACAACACCAATGTTCATGGTCCACATCATGATGACCAGTGGCAGAATCCCCGGCAATGTAACATGCAGAATCCTCTGAAACCTGTTTGCACCGTCAATTGCTGCCGCTTCATGTAATTCCCCACTGATATTGGAAATAGATGCAACATAAATAATAGAACCCCATCCCATGCCTTGCCAGATACCGATAAATGTATAGATTACCCAGAATACTGGAATATTCGGATTTGCCAGCCAGTTCTGCTTGTCTGCTCCAAACAGGGATAAAAGCAGGGTTATGGCTCCTTTCTCGCTCAAAAACTCAATTGCAAGCGAACACATGACTACTGCCGATACAAAATTCGGCAGATAGCTCGCCGACTGGATCACTCGGCGAAAACGTTTATGCGGAAACGTAGTTAATATCAGTGCAAAAATTACAGATGCAGAAAACCCAACCGTAAGACTCAGAATCGCCATTGCCACAGTATTGCGGAATGCCAGTGGAAATCCACTGCCTGTAAATAAATCCACAAAATGGGAAAGTCCTACCCAGTCACTCTTAAACAGCCCTTTCGACACACTATAATCCTGAAAAGCCATCAGGATACCAGGCAGCGGCAAATAATGAAACAGTATTTCCCACATCAGCACCGGAAGAAAAATCAGGTATAAAATCCCGTTTTTCTTAAAATCCTCCCGCCAGCTTAGTTTTCCTGAATTAACCTGCATCGCAGCTGTACTGGGCTGATCTTTTCTTCTTCCCATATATCCACCCTCTTTCCAATATTATTGTGCCATCAGATCTATGGCTTTCTGATAGATTTCAGTTACTGTGCCAGCCTGATACTTATCTACGTCATTGATGAACTGCTCCCATGAGGCATCATCCCAGATGTCATAACCGCTGCCTTTGATCATTGGTGCAATTGTCCTCGCAAGAAACTGGTCATAATTGGCACGTATCTTCGTGATGCTTTTCGCATCCTCCACACTGACTGCATTCAGTACGCCATCCGACAGCGCTGCAGTATTCTTATAATAATCCCAGCTTCCGATAGCCTGTTTCAGATAACGGTCATATCCTTTATCCACATCCGAAACTTTCTGCAAAACAGGCTGCATCCTGTCAAGGGTAGCTGCATTATAGGCTGTATCAGCAGTATCTATGTTATATTTAATAATCTTCCTGCCATCCTCTTCCACAACACTATATAGCCCTTCCGTCAGTCCAAGTCTGGTATAGAATTCATCCTGACAGGATTCATATTGCTCTTTGTTCAGACCGCCCCGCAAAAGCATTCCCTCTTCCGAGAACATAAAATCCGCAAATTTTAAGAATGCGAGCACTTTCTCTTCATCCATTTTTTTGGTAAGCACTACGCTTGTGCGAACTTTGCTAAACTGGTACATATGGTTTGGTTCCGTATTTTGCTGTTCCGGTCCGCCGTAAATATCATTGATTGGCTGACGGCATCCATAAACAACTGCCCCGTCCGTATATGCGTCATCCGCATCGATTTGCGTTCCTACAGTAGATGTTCTTCCCTGCCAGAGACCTACCTTTCCCTGGAACACCTTGGCCGGATCTACAGCAAAGAACATATCACCTGTATGTTCCGCGAAATTGCTGTCAATCCACCCCTTTTGATACCATGTATTCATGCATTGCAGATATGCCCTGAAATTATCCGTTGTCACACCATTGATACAGATACCATTATCTTCATACCAGTAAGGAGCTCCTCCGCCAAACCCAGTCGCAAGATCTCCAGTCTGCATATAACCTAAATAGTAAGGACTATAACAATAACCGTCAGAAATACCCTGTTCTTCCATTGCTTTTTCAAAAATCTCAAACATCCACTCCCAATCGCTGATATATATCGGCTCATCAGCGCCACTGGGGAAAACCACATCATCCTCCCAGCTCTCAGAATCATCTGCATCTGTAAATCCATAACTGAATGCCTCGCCGGTCTGAGGATTTGTGCCATATTTGGCAATCCAATCACGGCGGTAGCAGAACCCCTGAAAACTATCCTGTATTTCATCAGTAAACCCACGAAGCTGCAAAATTTTCTTTTCCCCGTCAACAATGTTATATATGGAGCTTTCACACTCTGGATTTGCCTCCAGAAAAGCCATATAATTCGGCATATTCTCAGGAACCAGAGCTGTCAGATCCCATATAATGTCTTCTTCATACAACTCCACTGGAGTTGTGGCGGACATCGACATATCCATGACATCGCAGTAGTCACCCGTTCCGATCAGAGTTGCAAAATCCTCAGACTCTGATCCAGGCGGTGCGATAAAAAAATCAAAATGAAGCTTCTTGTCATTGAAGGTATAGTTTCCTTCAATATACTTAATGATTGGATTTTCCTCGTACTCTGAATAATGAGAAGCGTCCTCTCCCCTCGGAGACCAATATGTAATTGTAAGCGCATCACCTCCTCCGGAATCACTGTTGCCACACGCCGCAAGCGATATGATGCAGCCTGCTGCCATAGTAGCTGCTACAAGCTTTCGGAACAAATTACTTTTACTTTTCCTTTTCATCTTTTTTCCTCCATTTTCTTGAAACGTCATTATAAATTAGCTATGATTCAATTATAATGATCACAGTATTTCTGCCTAGCGACAAATTGGCGAACAGGGGTAAATATTAAGTTTATGTTCTTATCAGACTGAATTTTTACTCCTGTTCGCCAATATTTAATAAAAAATCTTATTTCTTTTATAAAAGTATAGATTCTTTCAGCAGCTCACAAAGTTCTAATCCTCTACATCATGGATTGCCGGAAGATCCTTGTCCAGGGTATACCTCTGCATCATCAACCCCACAACAACTATAGCAACCAGCGGAACAATGCCTGCAGAAATACGAATAGTCATCAAAGCAGCTCCACTCTGTTGCTGTGCCCCACTGATGAAACCACCAATCTGAAGTAAAATTCCCAAAATAAAACCGCCAAGGGCACTTCCGGCCTTACGCGCAAAACCAAAAGTTGCTCCCATCGTTCCTTCCATTCTAGAAATACACTTGGATTCATTATAATCGGCAAGATCAACAACGAACATCGGAAACATCATATTCCAAGGCACCAAACCAACTGTACTCATAACAGTAGCCAATATAACAAGTCCTACATTATCATTTGCTATAAACATCAGAATATATCCTACACCGCTAAAAATCATCCCAGACACACACATGCCCTTCATTCCCATCTTCCTGCGCATCATTGGCATGACAAAGGCAAGCGGAACACCCAAAATAGTTCCAAGAGAAGCAATACCCATCATAGACAGATCTCCAATAATGTGACTCCAATAGTATGTAGTAACACCCATACCCGTAACAAGGGAAATCAAGAGACTGGCAATCAGCAGTATCACTGCATGACGGTTTTCTTTCGCCAAAATAAGAACATCTTTAATGTGAAGTTTTTCATGAGATACATCAGCTTCATTGTTATACTGTTCCTTAATCGTGAGCATACGCAAAATACCAACAAATGTCAGGGGAATTGCCAGAGAGCCAACTAATCTGCTCCAATTTGCGGGAGAAGTGCCAGCCTTTGCCATGGCTGCCGGAAACAATATATTAAATATCATGGCAGCTGCCATAGTGAAGAAACTGCTAAACGCCGTAACTTTTGCCTGTTGCTCTTTTGTTTTGAACGCCCTTATCATATAAACCACATTATTTCCATCCAAAAAAGTGACACAGACAGCATTCATAAAAGTATACATAAAGAATACCCAGATCGATTTTGCAGCCATGCCAAAATGCGGCGGACAGGAAAACAGCAGCCATGTAGACAGCCATAGGAAAATCATAAATATTTCATAAGGACGCCCTTTTCCCCATTTTGTCTTTGTGCGGTCAATGATAAGACCTGCCACAACATCAGTGACAGCATCAAACAATTTGCTGAATAAAAATATCGTTCCTACCAATGCCGCCGGCATTTGTAATACGTCCGTGCAGTAAAAAGATATCTGCATAAGCAGTAATGCTGTAATACCAACGGACGTGGCACTGCTGGTCCACAAAAGTGTCTTTCCCAAACCAACTTTATTGTCCTCTTTTTTCTGATTGTTCATTACACGGTTCCTCACTTTCTTTTTTACTCTACGACCACCCGAACTCTATCCAGATTTTTACACTGGGTGAAAATATCCTCTTTTATGCCTTTTCTATTAGATTTCACTTTAATCACTGGGAAATATGTCCCACAAGCACAAAAAATATGTTCTGTTTTTACTTCTGCCACTCTTCCTCCTTCTTCCTTGTGCAGTTCCAACTCTTCTTCAAAATTTCCGGTTTTTTCAAAATCCCATGCTGCTGAAGTCACTTGTCCAGCTCCATGTGGCACCTCAATTCTGGCAGTAAATGTCACCGGCTCTCCTGCCTTTACCGTAACGCTTTTTTCCCGATTTGCGTATGCTTCTACTACTGGCTGGATCCCGCCCCGTTCACCTGCGCTTTGCGGAATTTCGACCTGTCCGTCCACCACTCGATAATTTGTAGTTGGAAGTGGTGCTATACCTTTCTCACACCAGTCCGCCACGTCCAGAAGTGCCTGATGCAGAATTCCCAAATAATCCACCTGATGTTGTGGATCATCCAAATATCCTGCGCGATCGTCATGAATGCAATGATCATTGTAGTAAAGACGAAAACAATCACTTTCATCTCCGCCTTTTGCTTTCCTAACCGCATCGCGATACCAGTCTCCATGCCATGCAAACGCGCTTTCATCTAAAAGGCTGCAAACGCAAATTACTTTCCCGTGGATATTGCCATCTGGAATACACCCTCCGCCAGACATGGCAATAAACGGCGCTATCAGCATAGGAACTTGCGGATATTTCGGATTTCCTTCTGAATCACGGTACTGGTCATATACATGATAGCTCTCATCCGGTAACTGATGACGCTGAAATGTCTGAATTGCCAGATAATCACTATTATCAATCATAATTTCATCACCAACAGCAAGTTTCTCCAGAGCATCCTTTCCGTTGGTTCCGTCAAAAGCACTGCTAACCGTAATGATATCCTCTTTTATAGTTTCGATCGGGGTTTCTTTCCCTGCTGCCTCACCGCTCAAAACTCTGATACGACAATGATAAAGATATGCGTCCTCAGGTGGAATTTCTTCTATGCGGATAAGCGGTGTTTCATTATTTCCTGTCATCGTATTGATCCAGCTGTTGTCCACACTGGTAAATTCTTTTGTATCTTGTACTTTCTTTTTTTGAATCAGTTCTTTTACCTGGGTTTTAAAACAGACACGGTCACGCGTTTCCGAGCTGACTGGATTACTGCCTTCATACCCTGGACGAAGCCAGAAGTCTTCAAAATATGCAGGATACATCTGATATATATTGGGCGTCAGTACCATCAACGCACCATCTCCCATAAACGGCCAGGAAAACCATCCGCGTTTTGGAAATCCCATCCGCGTAGCCTCCTGCAACGCTTCTCTCTGCTCTTCATCCAACCCTTCATAAATATCACCACTCCCGCCCGGCTCCATCGCATCCACCAGGCGCTTCATCCCTTCCTCGCCAAGCATACGCATTACACGAACCCGCGGACAAAAGTTATTTGGTGCAGCCATCGGATTTGCAAGCACATAGGGCACCGCCCCGTCCCAGATTCCTTTTGTCATTTCTATGCAGCTCATAGTTTTAAAACTTCCGCCGCTGCCCCCAAAAATATAACCATAAGGTCTATGTTTATATCCATAAATACGCTGTGCCACCTTACGGCTAAATTCTGCACCATTTGCACTGGATCGATACAGACGATCTCCCTGATTCAAGATAAAACCGCCTTGATTTGTCACCACATAATATGCACCATGAGTCAGACAGAAGCTGATCTTATCATCCTCTCCTGTCAAATGTTCACTCTCATGTTCATCTTCTGGAGCCGGGGAAACATACTGATAAAACCTTCCTTCATAATTTTCCTTTTCCGGGAAATAAAAACAGAATCTCACCTCTGTCCCATTCATTTCAGTCCCCCTAAACCCGCCATGTACATAATAATGTTTAAGCGGTATATCTCTCCATTCCTCCTCATCAATATAAGGTTCTGCAAAATAATCATCCAGTTCAGGAATGTATAACCTTTTTTCTTCCATCTGCGCATCCTCCTTCTATATTTGTATTTTCCGCTGCTATATTTCCATAGTTTATCTATAATTTCAATTTGTATCTATCATTATATTTTTATTTATGTTAATATATTTATATTATTTTGTTAATTTCACATTAAATGGAGGTTACATAGTGAATATAAAACTTTTCCTAGAACGCTATTATCGCGCAGTACGTCTTCCAATCTGTCTTTTTCGAGAAAAGGAGCTTTTGCACATGTTTTCTCCTCAGAACTTTAACCTGCCTCTAATTCTGGTTACAACCCTGCCAGAAAGTCTTCCTGAACTATGGTGTAGCAGCACTCCCGAAACAATGCTTTTTGGGGGACTCTATCTGAAAGAGACCAATGAGATGCTTTTTCTTGGTCCAGTCCTCCCCCTTGAATGCTCTCTCCGACAAGCAGACGCAATCCTGTCCCGCATTGGACGCAGTTCCAAAGACCGAGAACCCCTCATAAAATATTTTTCCTCTACGATTCGTTCCGATATTCCAACTCTGCACGAAAACCTGCAGTTCCTTGATTTCATCCTAAATGGTGAATCCGACCGCCCAGTGACTTCAGTTTCTTTTCGCTGGGAAAAGTTATTGCTAACACAGGAATTTTCCCCTGTATATACAGAGCCACAAAACAACTGGATTGAGAATTCGCTCCTTTCTTATGTAAAATATGGACAACTTGAAGAACTGAATACATTCCTGAACGATCATGTACTAAGAACGCAAAATCTTCTTCCCCTTGCTGAAGGACCCGAGCGGCTGAAGATGATGAGAAATTACATCTTAGGAGCCAATATGTTAGTTGCTCACATAGCTATGTCCTCTGGATTAGAACAAACTTATTGTTTACAACTTGTATCTGACTTCATACAAAC
The DNA here is from genome assembly GCA_947177165.1 of uncultured Lachnospiraceae bacterium. Classification (GTDB taxonomy): domain Bacteria; phylum Bacillota; class Clostridia; order Lachnospirales; family Lachnospiraceae; genus COE1. The sequence goes on along the minus strand of CAMWTP010000010.1, from coordinate 44,180 downwards.
TATCCAAAATGCCTGCACCGAAACAGACCTAGCCCATATTTTTGTCCGCCTAATGCGCGAATATACCATACAAGTACGTGACTTAATTCGGCTTCCGTCCCGTTCACCCCTGGTACTGCAGATCAATAGCTATATCCGTGCTCATATATACCAAAAGACCACGCCTACAAACATTGCGACTTCACTGCAAAAAAATTGCAGCTATCTATGTAGCTGCTTTAAAAAAGAAACAGGAAAAACAATTTCTTCCTATATTCAGGAATGCAAGATCCAGGAAGCTAAGAGGCTGCTGGAATTTGGCAGCCAGTCGGTAGTGGAGATTGGAGAAATGCTGAACTTTTCTTCGCCAAGCTATTTTTGTTCCATTTTCCGGAAATGGGAAGGAATGACTCCAAGCGAATTCCGTAAAAAAAGTCAGCAAGACGGCGCCCGAAGTGTCCTATTCCATACCAAACATAATACTGCCCCCACCAGCAAAGACAACATGTCTGTGAACGGCGCTGTATAGATTACGCCATTTAAACCAAATAATGCATTTAGCCCAAAGAGCATTGGCAAATAAATAATTCCTTTGTCAAGCAGCGCCACCACCGTAGCATAAGATGCCTTTCCTGTGGACTGCAAAAACGTAGTGCATAGCTGATAAAGCCCATAAAAAGGCCCCATTAACATGGAGGCCACCACCATCTCCTCCCCAAGCCTGATTACTTCATCATGTTCGATAAACATAGCTACCAGATATCTTTTTCCGATCAGGCATCCCGCTGTCAGTATGCTTCCTACAATGATTGTCATAATACCAAGATTACGCATGATCCTATACATTCTGCTATATTCTCCTGCTCCGTAGTTATACGAAATTGCAGGCTGTAGCCCCATACACACACCCATGGCAACCATGGATACAACCATCGAAACTTTTCCTGCCACTCCGCTTGCTGCTACTGTGACAGATCCATATCCTGCCAGTATATGATTCATAAACATATGGGAAAAACTCATCATGATAGTACTGCATGCCAATGGAAGTCCCAATGACACTATCGGCAGGACTATCTCCTTTTTCAAAGACAGATCCCTGATACTCAGCGAAAATACTGTTTGCTTTTTCTTTATATACCAAAACAGATACAGGAAACTGATTATATTTCCGGTCACTGTCGCGGCCGCTGCTCCGGCGACTCCCATCTCAAATCCCAAAATCAAAAGTGGATCCAAAATGATATTGACAATTGTTCCCAGTCCATTAGATATCATAGCCTGTTTTGCGGAGCCGTCTGCGCGTATCAGATTATTGACAACATTTCCAAATAAAATAACAGGCCCTCCCAATGCCAGAATCCGTAAATATGTACCAGTATACTCAAGCGTATCAGCATTTGCCCCGATTGCAGTGCTGATACCTTTTAGATTTGTAAGTACTGCAGCAGAAAAAATGAACCCGATCGCCAGAGAGCCATAACAGCATAAACTGGTATATGATTTTATCTTATTGTATTCCTTTTTACCAAGAGCAAGTGATACTGCAGTACAACCTCCACTTCCGAGAAGTGTGCCAAGCCCGGATAAAATACTAAATATCGGACCACATAATGATACTGCCGCAATTTTACTAGGATCACCTGTCTTTCCGATAAAATAAGTGTCTGCCATATTGTAAATGACCATCACCAGCATAATCACGATCGTAGGTACACAAAGATTCGTTACCATCTGTATAAAAGAACCTTTTTGTAGCAATTGTTCATTTTTTTTCATGTCTGTTGTCCTCCTTTATAATTCCATTGTAAATTGAATTTAAGTGTAGTACAATCATCAATATAGCATCATGTGTTGAGTTAATCGATATTATTTTTTATATAAGACATCCTGCTGCAAAGATATATTATCAAGATGGAGGATTCATGAATTCTAAAAATAACTTGCGTTTTCAACAGACAGAAAGACTTATACGAGATACTTTTTTGGATATGATGAAAAAGAAAGAGCTTTCCAAAATTACAGTAAGAGAAATCTGCAATGTGGCTAACATCAACCGAACTACTTTTTATTTGCATCATGAAGACATTTATGAATTAATGCAATGCATAGAATCTGATATGTATCACTATTTTACAATCATTTTCACTGTTCCTGGAAAAGATTATTCGCTTCAGGAACGCTTTTTACATTTATTTGCTTTTATTAAAGAGCATCAGGATTTTTACCGGATATATCTTTCCAACAAGCACCAACCAAAAATCTTTGATTATGCGTTGCTACAATATTCTGACCTGAGACTGCAAAAATTCATACAACAATCCAAGATAAACAGTTTTTTAGAATATGACTACTGCCAGACATTTTTTATTGCAGGTCTGACTGCCATGTTGCAAAAATGGCTGAATAACAACTGCCGTGAATCAGAAGACGAACTTCTTCATCTTCTGACACGTCAGTTTTCATTCTGCCAACAAATGCTGTCACTTATGTATTGAATTCTTATATGCACCTGGCGAACACACAAAGCAGTCACCCATCTGCAGTCCCTATAGCCGCGTAATCACTCCGCAATTTCTTTGACTGCTGTTCGATCCAGGACTGGCAAAACAGCTATTTTCTAACTGCCAGAACAGCCATTCCCTCCCTGCCCGAAAGCGACAGCTTTGTCCTGCCGCTCGCATTTTCCAGCAGCACTGTCCTGGTCATATTCCATGTGTCAATCAACTCCACTCTGTATTTGTGTGACTCTGGAAGTTCCAGTACATCCTCCGCACAAGTGCGCAGATCATAGAAAGTCAGATAGGCGTCCTCCCCGCAGTGCCCCTGATACACAAACTCACTGGAAGTGAAATCTGCCAGTTCCCCACTGTCCATCTGCAGCATCGCCTTCACAAAAGGATCCGCCTGTTGCCGCAGTTGTTCTTTCTCCTCCGGCGATATGTGGAGTATCTTCACGATCCAGTTCTCCGCCGGTTCGAGCGGACCTGGAAGCTCCTCCACAATTTTGCGCAGAAAGGCAATACGCGCCGGACTCTCTCCTTTTAACCTGCCGCCCCTGCTCCACCAGAGTATCTCCTGATCCGGATCCAGAAAAGTCTCCCCGTGCGTGCAGTATCCACCCATCGTAACCACACGCCAGAAACGGTTTGCCATTTCTTTTCCCGAGATGCTGCCCCATATATGCTGGATATTTCCCTCATAGCAGCACTCATCGATCACGACCGGCTTGTTGTACTGCCTGCGCCACTCGGAAACTTTATTCAGCACCTTGGACTGGATACTTGCATGCGTCACATTCGGACGGGTAAAATCCCAGTTTTTGAAACAGTTATGACATGACAACAGATGATGATGCGCATCCTGTTCCGCTACATACTCCTCGATCTCTTCCCAGTCCTTCACCGACTTTGCCCCGCAAAGGTCATACTCGTTTGCAAGACTCCACCACACATTCGGAAACGCGGCAAGACGGCGCATCAGATAATCCAGATAGACCAGGTTATCCTCCTGCGGCATCGTGGCAAATCCCCACCGGTCATAAGGATGGAACAGGATCAGATCCGCCTGTATGCCCATCTTCCCCATCTGTACCAGAATCCTCTCAAGCCTTTCCCAAAAGGCAAAGCAGGGACGTGTCACATCCCATCCGCTGCCGTCCTCCTTCTTCTCAAAAGCATAGACTGGTGGTTCATTGTGATTAAAATCATAGTGCTTAGGAAATACACAGAAACGCACTTTATTAAAGGGAGCCGCCTTCAGACTCTCCATCGTCTCCTCCACAAGTACATCCTCCTGGTGCATCAGTGCATAAACTGTCGTGCCGAACGGATAAAAATAAGTGCCGTCCTCGTACTGGAAATGCATATCCCTCGCGCGCACCATGCCATGGATTCCGTCAGCGGCTGGTTCACAGGTAATCTCCCCCTCCGTCTCGACCACTCCGGTTATGCGGTACCTGCACACACCCGACTCCATCGGCAGATAGCGCACGATATATGTACTGTCTCCTGCATAAAACCCCTTTACTGTTATCTCTTTTCCGTTCATTTCAAAACTTCCCTGCACATCTGCCCTGACAAAGTCATCAGGTGCTGGGCCGTTTAATCTTAATTCATAACATTCATACTGTCTCATTCTGTACCTCCACATTACTGTTGCTTCCCGGTCTGATGCCGGTTTAACTTTTTTACACAGTTTTGATCATGACGACTGCTTTTTGATATCCGTCATACTTCTGTCTGCGCGTATCTTCCGCCATCCCGGGCAAGACATGATTCCATTTTATCGTATCAAATATTTCCTCATCCCACAAGCCAAGTTTCATACCCGCCATGTTTCCTCATCCAATCAGATACAAATACTTTATTATAGGAAAAACTTTATTGCAATTCAAAATAAAGTGAAGTTTGCTTCATTTTTCACTTTATTATTGATAACTTTTGATTTGTAGGATATCATGAAATTAGAAATTGATGTCATGAGCAGAGAATGAAACTTAAATAATAAGGAGGGTTCCAGCATGTCCGTCACTGCAAAAGAATTAGCCCAAAAACTGGGCATATCTGCAACTGCTGTCTCTATGGCACTAAACAACAAAGCTGGTGTCAGTACTGAAACGCGCGCAAAAATCCTGAAAGCAGCGGAAGAGCTCGGATATGACTTTACTAGGATTAAGGACAGCCGTGGACACAATGGATCGATCTATATCCTTTTCTACAAAACACACAATGCCATCCTGTCCTATTCCCCTATTTTTAATGAGCTGTATGATGGGGTGAAAAGCGAATGCCAGAAAGAACACTTTGCAGTAAAGATGATGCAGTTTTATGAGAAGGCGGATATTCTTGCTGACTGCTTATCTGACCTGCGCATTTCCGACTGTGCAGGCATCATTCTTGTCGGGACGGAAATGCGCCAGGAGGTATGCCGCCAGTTCCTTTCGCTGGGATATCCGATGGTTCTCCTGGACACATATTTTGACTCCCTTGACTGCACCAGTGTCCTCATCAACAATTCCCAGGGGGCTTATCTCGCAACAGATTACCTGATCAGCACAACCCGGCACCAGCCCGGCTATCTGCAGTCCAGTTATTCCATCCCAAACTTTGTACAGAGACAGGAAGGATATTTCCGGGCAGTAAAGGAGAACGGAATGTCTCCATCCCGTTCCATCATCCATAAACTGTCCCCCTCCATTGAAGCCGCCATGGCAGATATGCTCGAAATCATCGATAGAAATGACACGCTTGCCAGATGCTATTTTGCAGACAACGACATCATTGCCATCGGTGCGATGAAAGCCCTGATGCTCCATGGTTACAAGATTCCGGAGGACATCTCAGTCATCGGATTTGACAATATCTCCGAGAGCCGAATCATTGAGCCATCGCTCACCACGATGGACGTACCACGCCATTATCTTGGTGCAACTGCCGCAAAGCTTTTGATCGAGCAGATTGGCACAAAAGTTGTCCATCCGTCGAAGGTCGAGATTTCAACCAGAATGATCAGACGATTTTCAGTGCTTGCTTCTTCCACTTCGTAAGAACGGTCATATTACTATATACAGCATCAGATGCAAGACTTTCATACTTCTCGATCACTCTGTCATATCTATGTTCCATTTCTAGATGCCCCTGTATCATCTTCCATGATTTTGCGCCGAATATACTCCTTTGCCGCCTTCGGTGTGAACCCGAATTTCACATCCTCTTCCACGAGATACAGCTTCGCATTACGTTTCTCTCCTGCACTCCGATACCCTCTATCTGCTTTTTGCAGTTGTCAAATTATTTCCCGCTCTTTTCCTATAATCCATCACTGTTCCTGCATTATTATTTACAGACATTTCAAATGCATCTGCACCATACTGATATCCGGATTCCACCGCAGATGAATTTGGGAATACTGTTTCCACTTTTGTACGTTTTTCCTTCTCCTGTCCTGCCTTATGCACCTGATACTGTCTCACATCTGCGGCAAGCTGTTCTGTTTTTTCTATGGCTGCGTCGGTGAACTTTAAAATGCCGGACAGTAGCTTTCTTTTTGCCTCAAATGGTTTCTTAACCAGTCCTGTCTTAGAAAAGTTCTTTTCCCCGTATTCTTTTTCAGGCTTATCAACAAGGGCACGGAAGGCGTTGGCGATTTTCTGTCCTGCTTCCCTCATGCCTATGCCGAAGGCGTCTATCTTTACGATTGTCTTATCCACTTCTGTTATGGTCTTCTGCACGTTCTGCCTGATATCCTGCAGTTTTTTCTTAATCCCGAGAAATTCCGCTGCCTTGTTTAAGGCTTCTTTCCCTTTCTGCCTAAACGCCGCCGCGATTTCTCCTGCCTTTTGCTTAATGTCTGATTTTACCCCTGAAATCTTTTCTTTCACGGCATGATAACACTGTCCCAGTTTATCTACTGCCCTCTGGACTGCCTGTTTCAGACCTTTTTCTGCGTTACGCTCCTCCATTCTGTGAAGCTGGTCTTTTACAGACGCAAGCTCCTGGATCACGGAGTCCATTTTTTTCTCCATGACGTCAACATACGCCGTCATCTCAAATATATTGTTGGCGGCTGCCTTTAAATTGTTCTGGTTTAATAACTTAATCAGCTCCATCACCTGCTGGTCGTTTGTGAGCTGTGTATCTGCTGTCATTTCCATCCTGTTCTCCCTTCTGGCGGGCAGTTCTGTTTTCCCTCGGACTGCCCATCCTGAAAATAATTAATATGAATTGCATTTAAAAATGAATGTGTTTCAGATTTCGTTATACCTGGCAAAAAGCGTTACAGCTTAATTATGCTTTAAAATTTGTGTCCTTCTATCTTCCCCGCTGCTTTATTCCAGATCTTACCCCGGATTCCGCTGCCCTGTCGTTTTCTGGCGTAGGTATCTCTGCCGGAATCTCCTGCACTGCCCCGTTTTCAAGATCAAGCTCCGCATTTAGCTCATTCAGTCGGGCAAGCTTTTCTGTCAGCTCTGCTTCCTGCGAAAACGGTTTCCCATATTCCTGTTTAGACTGCTCCATGTCGCGCTGGTACTGCTCAATCCTTATTTCTAGGTCTTTTGCGGTCTGTTTCATGCCCTCTACGACATTCTCCAGCCTTACCATGTTTCCCACAGGGCTTGACGACAGGTCTGTCCGGTGGTCTGTCCTTCCGCGCAGGATCATGCTTTTATTTCCGAAAGCATCCTTTTCCAGATAAAGTTCAAAACATCTGTATTTTCCCGCATGTACAGTCTCTTTCTTCTCACATTCGCAGGCTGCCTCCATCACTGCACTGCCGCCCTCCGCACGCTCCGTGTATCTTTTATTCCCTACCGTAATGGAAAAATCCGGCTCTGCCAGAAATGCCGCCTCCGCCGCTGCGATGTCCTCACGCATACAGGTAAGCCGTCCCTGTGCCTCCGTGATCTTTTTGGGGAAATGGATCATGATGTTATCCTCGAGGGCATAGTGCTGCCTGTCATAGCTGGATTTTAGGACTTTTAAGCGCTGCACATCGTTTTCAAGCTGCATCTTTTCCTTTATTCTGGGATTCCCGGTAGCCACGGCCTTGATTTCCGCGTAGGAAAGCGTCGCCTCGTCGATATCCTCGCAGGTGCGCGAGACTGCCCTGCTCGTCATGACCTGTGAGATAAAGCGCTGCTTGTTTTCCACCAGCGCCCACGAGTATGCATCAAAGGTTCCCTTTGTCACATAGCGGTACTCCGCAATTTCCGCGTTTTCATTCCCCTGCCGGATGCCCCGGCCGTTCCTCTGTTCGATACATGAGGGTTTCCAGGGGCAGTCCACATGGTGTAACGCAGTCAGGTGTGTCTGGACATTTACACCTGTCCCACATTTATCGGTGGAACCGATGAGAATTTTTTTCTTTCCCGCGCGCATTTCCTTAAAAAGAATGTCCCTCTGTGCATCCGTCGCGGCATCGTGTATGAAGGCGATTTCTCCCGCCGGGATTCCTGCCTTTACAAGCTCCGTCTTTAAATAATTGTAAATATCAAACTCCCTCTCCCCGTTCTTAAACTTTTCCTCCCAGTCAGGGCTCCATGAAGCCTTCGGTGTGCCGATGTCGGAAAAAATAAGCTGGCAGCCGGTTTTTCCATCTTTATTCCCTGAAAAATATTCAGCCGCTACGTTCCCCGCCACTTTATTCAGCTTACTGTCAGGATCATTCGGTGCATCACGTTCAAGCAGTCTTGCGTCCGTTCCGAGCAGCCTTGCTTCATGGGTGATCTTTAAAAAGTTGTCTTCCTGCGGATCGACCTGTCCGTTCCTGATGCGCTCCGCCCTGACGACAAAATCCTCCATGGCATTTTTCACGAACCACCCCGGCTCACTGTTTACGATGATGGGTTTTGCGCCGCGCAGTCTGGGCACCGGCAGGCTTATCATGTCGGAGGTTATGACATCCGCCGTTTCTTTAAATGTGTTCATTAATTCCGGCAGATTCGTAAACCTGTTAAACCTGCTCTTTAACCGGAAGCCGTTGCCCTCAACCGTGAGCTCCAGCGCCGTCGTCACTTCCCCGAAGTTTGCAGCCCATGTGTCAAAATGGCGGATCCCCATGCGTTCCAGCGCGTCTTTCTGCAGGTAGAGCTGCATGACGTACATCTCGCAGATCGTATTTGATACCGGCGTGCCAGTGGCAAAAACAATCCCGCGGTTCCCGCTGGTCTCCGTTATATACTGGCACTTGAAGAACATGTCCATTGCCTTCTGTGAACCGGAACTGGAAATGCCTGCGACATTGTTCATTTTAGAAAAGATGGCAAGGTTTTTGAACATATGTGCCTCGTCCACCATGACGGAGTCGATGCCCAGCTCCTCAAAGTTTATGAGGTCGTCTTTCCTCTCTTCGTCCAGCAGTTCCCTGAGCTGCGCCTCCAGTTTTTTCTTCTGACCTTCCATCTGCTTGACCGTCCACCGCTGCCCGTTCTGTTCCTTTGTCATTTCAATCGCATTGGCAAGTTCCTCAATCTGCCTGTCCAGCATCCGCTCCCTGCGCTCTTTTGAGACCGGAATCTTCTCAAACTGCGAGTGCGACATGATGATGCAGTCATAGTCCCCTGTTGCAATGCGCGATATGAACTGTCTGCGCCTGTCCTTTTCAAAATCACGCTCCGTGGCAACAAGGATATTTGCTGACGGGTACAGACGCATGAACTCCCCTGCGGTCTGTCCGACAAGCGCTTTTGGCACCACAATTGCATTTTTATTTGCAAGCCCGAGCCGTTTCTGCTCCATGCAGGCCGCCATCATGGTAAAGGTCTTGCCCGCGCCGACACAGTGCGCAAGGAGCGTGTTGCCTCCGTATAGAATCCTTGCAATGGCATTTTTCTGGTGGTCGCGGAGCTTTATCTCCGGGTTCATGCCCGGGAATGTGAGGTGCGAACCATCATACGTGCGCAGCCTGATGTTATTGAAGGTTTCATTGTAATACTTTACATATTTCTGCCTCCTTTCCTGATCACGGAAGATCCAGTCCTTAAACGCCTCCTTCATCTGCTCCTGCTTTTCCCTTGCAAGCATGGTCTCGTTCTTATTGATGACATAGGATACCTTCCCGTCTGCGTCCTCAACCCTGTCGCGCACGGTCACGGTGCGCAGGTTGAGCGTCTCCTCAAAGATGGAGTAGGCGTCGAGTCTTGAAGTCCCGTATGTTTCCGACGCCGCTATCGACTTTTTGTCCATCGACTTGTTCTCAATGAACCAGTCCATGCTGTAAGGGTTTAAGTGTACCTGTATGCCGGAACTTTTAAACGGGCTCCGGTACGCCTGCGCCCTTCTGGGTGTCTTTAACAGTTCATAGATAAATGCCTCGTAATCCTCCGGTTCGATCCATGCCGTACCGATCCTCACTGCGATCTCCGACGCGTCAAGGTCTTTGGGCTGCACCTTTTCAAGCGCCTCCACATTGGGCGCAAACAGCTCCGCGTTCTCCTGTGCATGGGTTCTCGCCTTCCGCAGTTTTGCCCTCACATTCCCTGACAGGTATTCATCTGCCGTCTTCCACCCCGCACAGGGATTATTTTTGTCATACTCTGCCGGATCAGCGAAAATAAGCCCTTCCAGTTCCTTCACTAAAACGGCGCGTTTCAGCTCTGCCTCCATTTCGGGAGAAAGTGCATTCCGATCCGGGATATTTTCTGACACTCTGCTGATATCCGGTTCATAAATGCTGAGCATGAACGGGATATTGACACTTCCATATTCACAGACAGAGACATTTAACGCCTCTGCCGCCGTGTCCACCCTGTCCGGCGTAATATTGGGACGGATTGTCTGCTTATGGAACATGTCTGCCTTCCCCACCTTTCCGTCACTGTCCACAATCTCCAGGGAACACAGCAGCGGGTAATCCGCGTCGTCGCGGAAGGCGCGCATGCTCCCCTGCCCCGTGAGCGGTCCGTACTCCTCCACATAAGCGTCATATTTCTGATTCAGTATCCCCTGCTGGAATTTTAAATCCTCCATGCTGCATCCCTTTGTCTGAATGAAAATGAGCTGTCTTGTGACATTTCTGATTTCGTCCAGCTGGCGGATTCTCTCCTCCATGGCTGCCGGGACTTCCTTCCGGTACATGACTGAATTTTCGCGGTAATAGAGCTTTCCGTCCACAAAGGTGTGGGTGTAATTCTTCACATCCGGGCTGGCATCTATGATGTCCGCTGTCTTTTCTTCACCGTCTACAAGCCCAATGACATCCGTGATTCGGCCTTCCAGATTTTCCACTGCTTTTTCAAGTGCCGTTTTCAGGTCAAAGCTTTCGTCATGGTTGACGCAGCTGGTATATTTACTCCCGTTTCCAAACATGCGGCTGTCATACTCCATTGTGCCGAGCATCATTTCAGGGTGCTGCACAAAATAGGAATTGACCGGAATCCCGTCGTCTATATATCCAAGATACACCCAGTCCGGCTCTATTACAGTCTTTTTCTCCCGTTTCTGAAAAAACAGGATGTCGCTTGTCACGTCTGTTCCTGCACTGTCCCTGAATGCAGTATTTGGGAGCCTGATGGCACCGAGGAGCTCCGCGCGCTCAGCAAGATATTTCCGTACCGCAGGGTTTGCCTTGTCGAGCGTCCCCTTGCTTGTGACAAGGGCGGCAATGCCTCCCGGCCTTACCTTGTCGAGTGTCTTTGCAAAAAAATAGTCGTGAATACGGAATTTATGCTTTGCATACCTTTTGTCATGGAGGCTGTAATCACCAAAGGGCACATTGCCGACTGCCACGTCAAAAAAATTGTCAGGATACTGCTTCTCCTCAAAACCGCAGATACTGATCTCCGCTTTCGGATAGAGAAGTTTCGCAATCCTGCCTGAGATACTGTCTTTTTCCACGCCATAGAGCCTGCTGTCTGAAAATTCACCGGGCAGGCTCCCGAAAAAGTTCCCGGTGCCCATCGCGGGCTCCAGGATACTGCCGCCGTTGAAGCCGAACTGTTTCAGTGCTGCATGAATGGCGCCGGTAATGGCGGGATCGGTGTAAAATGCCGTGTTGACGGAATCCCTGGCATCGCTGTATTCCCCGTCGGAGAGAAGTTCTTTTAATTCTGCATATTCTTTCTGCCAGTTTTCGTTTTTTCCGTCAAATGCCTGCGGGATACCGCCCCAGCCAACGTACCGCGCAAGAATCTTCTGCTCCTTCGGTGTGGCGGGACGCTCCTCATATTCGATCTTCTTTAAAAGTCTGACAGCTTCCACGTTCCACTGGTATCTGGTTTTCTGGCCAGCCTTCCCGCCCTTTGGAAGGCTTGACTTCTTTATGTCGGAACCATCAAAATGGAAATTCTCACCTGATGGCTGGTTTTCCGGCGGAAGCGGTTCTATATGCATGGAATCCGGACTTTCTGATTCTGCGCCAGGCTGCATTGCTGAGGATTCCACGGCTGGTTCTGGCTCCGGCCGTCCCGGCTCTGCCTCCGATTGTCCTGATACTGTTCTTGCAGGCTGGCTTATTTCCGTCTCTCCTGCTTCTGCAATATCAGACTGCACCGTTTCAAATTTTTTGGTCGTTTCCGTCTCCGATAACACTTTAGGATCTTCCCACGTTTCCGGCATCTGCAGCACTGTAAAGTTTGGTTCCGCCTCCATCTTTTCCTGATATTTGTGATAAATCTCCATGAACCAGTCCGCCGCCATGAAGGACTGCGGCGTCTCCTGGAAGCGTTCATAAATGCCTTCGCCAAGATATTCATCTTCCTCGATCATGCGCATGACAAGTGCCGCACAGTACCCATAATCCGCCCTGTGCTCCCCTGTTGTACCATCCGGCTTTATATAGGAAACAGTTATGCCGTCCCTGTCCCTCCTGATGCTGTCGCCGGTCCCTTCCGTTTTCTCCAGCCTGGCAAATCCTTCATGCGGCCTGCCGTATATGTCGGCGAGGAAATCCGCCTTTATCTTCATGTCAAGGTTCGTGGTAAAAATATCATAGACCAGTGTCTGTACCGCGGTATAGCCGGGCTCTTCCCTGAAATAGCGCATCAGTCTCCCGGTCCACAGCTGCTCCTCATTCAGATCATCCTTATCCGGTACGTCTGGTATTTCCACAGGATTTTTCCTGTACAGGAAGCGTTCCTTGTTCAGGTTGAGGCTTGCGGCGGCATCGTGCCGGAACTGCTCCAGCTCCTCCCTGCTGATGCAGATTTTTAATCCGGGACAGTTTTCCACGATATATTCATAGGCGCGCCTGCCGTGCCACTCGCCGTTTTCGTTCCATATGGCAGCCTTGTCGAAATCCCCGTTCCATGCCGCGCTTATGCCGGCGGCCCCTGCAGATTCCAGTACGTGCCTGAGCAGTTCCACACGCCGCTGCTGTCTTATTTCTGGTGTCTCTGCAAAAAATTCCTGTGTGTACTTCTTTAGTCCGTCCGCCTGTTTTTTGTCCTTTTTATCCGCATCACTTCCTTCATACTGTGCATAGCTGCATTCTGTATGGTACGCGCCGCATGAAACCATGTCGCTGATGTATGCGGCGCAGTCCTGCCAGTCCAGTGATGCCCGCCACTTTTTCCCGTCTCCGTCCGGGAAATCAATGGTGATACCGTCCCGGTCGCGTTCCACTTCACACTTCCCATACTGGTTTTCAAAAATGCGCCTTACAGTAAGGCCTTTATCCGTAAACACCCTTTCCACAAACTGCATTTTATCGCTCAGGGGGATATCCTGCTGCATCACTTCCTTTAACGCGGTGTTGGGAAACGCCTGCCAGAAACATCCATTAAAAAACTGGTCTGCCGGTTCCTGCCAGAGACGGGAAGATACTTTATCCGGATCAAAATCTGCGGGCGGGACGTAATATTCCCCTGACCTGACAAGCCCGTCCAGCTCCCGAATAATGGCATCCCAGTTTACATACCCCTCTCTGGCGGTTCCATTTTCAGACCATGTAAAATGCATTCCTCCCGGACAGTACGTGTCATAGCCCAGCGCCGTCCCGTTCCATTCAATGGAGCGCCCGGACTCCCCGTACAGCCTTTTTACCACATTGATACGCTCCGCCGTGCCGGAAGTCTGATGGAAGGTCTCATAAATCCTCCGTTTTCCATAGGAAAAACCGCTGTCGCTCATGAGTGCGTGTCTTATGCACTCACGGGGGACGTTGAGGACAGATTCTGCTTTTTCGGGCATTCCCACGCTGCCATCTGGTGCAATGAAAAAGGAAGCCTGCCTGAAGCTTCCCTTTTCCCCGTCTGATACTGTTTCCATTACTGAATTTTCATTTAACGCATCCTCCCCTGACGCATCCCCGCTTAGTGGTACTTCATCACGATCTCCGACATTACGGTCTCCTCCGCCTGCATCCGTGCCTGTTCCCGCAGCTGCCACATCTCCATTGTGGACTCCGGATCCTGCAGCGGGTTCTTTTCCAGGTAATCCCTTTCCAGAAGCTCCATCATTCTGTAAGCCTCCTCCTCCAGCGCCTGCATTGTCTCTCCCAGCATTCCCAGACGCACCAGCGTTTTGTAGCGGTCTTTGTGGTTCTCCCTCAGATATTCCGCCGCCCGGAATGCGAACCTCCCCAGCTTTGTCATTGACACTTTCTCCACCGGGAGTTCCAGATCCGGGTAGAACATCCCGTCCTCCCCCTCGTGGTATGTCAGCAGTATTTCTTCCATAAGCAGCACTCCTTTCCTTCTTTTCAGTCTGTTTCAAATCCCTTGCAATGCCTTTCAGCACCTCACAGGATATGTCGCTTACAAGGTTTCCCATGCAGGCTGCCTCCCCGGGAGTAAACTCCCTGATCAGGGAGAGGTCCTGCACTTTGGGCGGGATCTCAAAACCGCACCTTGTATATACTGCGGACATGACGCTCCTTGTCAGCAGCTCCACTGCAATCCTGCCTTTTTTACCTGTCGAATCCACAAACCTACTAATTCTGTCTGTAAACTCTGATTCCATTATGACTCTGATCTGCCCGTCTGTAAAGGATTTTATGAGTTCCAGATCCGATTCTTTTTCCGTGGGACTTTTCCCGCTGTCCGCTTTTTCTTTCCATGAGCCTTCATTTCGTAAGTAATCCGCATATGCCGGGATACTGGAACCGTCAAGCCTCCATGTCAGTTCCTGTTCCCGGCCCCCTGTGTCACTGATGTCAAATACATAACGGACTTCCGCTTTCAGCGCCCTTGATGGAAAGACTGCGATTCCACGGCTCCCGCGTTTTACATACCGCCCGACTTTCTTCCACGTGTCATAGTCAGCTGCAAGTGTGGCTTCCGGACGCTGCATGTACACCATGAGGATGTTGTCAAACTCATAACGGTACAGCTGCCCTGCAAGCTTACAGGCCTCCCTCCACTGCTCCTGTCCGCCGGAAACCCTGCGCAGCGCTTCGTCATAAAGCATGTTTACCCTGTTGTCAGCCCCCATATTCCATAACCTCCCGTATCGCATCCCTGATATCTTTTCCGTCAATCTCATTACCAAGGCAGTCCCATCCCTCATGCCTCTGCCTTGCAAACAGCTCTATCCTCGGGACATCGCCGCATAATTCCACGATCCTGTCCCTGATCTCGTCCGGCTTCCTGCTGTGCTCCATAATCCTTGCATCACACACCTGCGGGACTGCCTTTGACACCCTCTTTGGCCTGCCCCGTGTGCCGAGAAGACAGAGCTCGGAATTGGAGCGTGTCCAGAAACCGAGCCCCATGAAGAAAGTGTCTGATTTCTTATTGCGCTTAACCCAGTTGAAGCCGCAGGTCTTGTAGGTAAACCCCCAGCTTTTCATGACCGAAAGCCCTTCCAGGAGGCAGGGAAACGTCACCCACAAAAAAAGGATACAGTCATCATCGGCAATAGATTCCACCGGTAATGACCGTATCTCTTCAATATCCATGGTATGGTAATGGTTTTCCGCACTCCTCCCTTCGCCCTTTTTGGAGTAGACTTTGTAAGCCCATGGCGGATCCGCGTATACCGCTTTGTACTTTTTTCCCAATATTTATCCCTCCTGTATCCCCATGATTTTCACAAGAAATCTGTGCTCCTCCCTGTCAAGTTCAATACAAATCTCTGTGTCAGCGCCGTTTTTCGCTGCGCGCCTGTCTGCTTTTTCTATTTTCCGTGCAAGACGCAGCAATATAAAGTTCTCCCTCGAAAGCTCCATACTCTGCTTAAAGGTCATTTCCGCTGTTTCAAGCCGTTCCTGTTTTTCCATAATGACGGCGGCTGTCCTTTTTGAAATCATGGGAAAATCGCCTGTTTTTACGACTGCCTCCGCCGTAGTCCTGCCGCTGCGCCCCCATTCCTTATGGAGCAGTTTAACCAGGTACTCCATATTTTTAATAATCTCTGTCGTGGATGCATCCCTGTTCCTGTTTTCTTTCCCTGCCATCTGCAAATTCTCCTTCTCTAAAATTAATTTATTTCCTTGTGCCGTAAAGCTGCTGTACTGCATCCAACACTTTCAAAATTCCCTTATGGGAACGAAAACACATTTCTTATCTCGGCCTCCCGATCATGACAATGCTGCCCTTTCCCTGTATTGGACGGTATACGACGCCGAGACGTCTGTTTGCCGCCTCCACGACCATGCCGTCCCCTGCATAAATTGCAACGTGGCTGATATCCATGAACCGCCCGTTCGTCTCATAGCTGTAAAAAATGAGGTCTCCCGGCTGCATGTCGCCATAATGCACCAGCCAGTCATTTTCATAACAGAGCTTTCCCTCATAGGCCGCTGTTGACGAGCCCTGGTAGGAAATGCTCACACCTGCATGCCGCCATGCATAATAGGCAAACGAACTGCAGTCAAAGTGCTCCCCGTCGTCCCTGAGCGCCTGGCTGTACGGGTATCCGACCTTTGACAGCGCAAACTCCAGCACCCTTCTCCCGTTCGCATCAGAAACCGCATCCAGGACTGCATGGTATCTCTCCGGATCTAATTCCTGTCTGCTGCCTGTATCCTGATAGACCGGGGATGCCAGATATTCCGGTTTCATCAGCTCGTCAAGCATCGCCTGCTCCCCGGCATCAAAGCCATATGCGGTTATCATGTCCTGGTACGTTCTGAGTGTCACGTTTACATATTTTACTTTGTAATTAACATCATTCCCGTTTTCATCCTGCTCTGTCTCTGTCCCGCTGGATGTGCCGTAGCTGCACATGTCGTCAAATACTTTTTTCAGGTTCTGTTTTGCCCTGCCGGTCATGTCTGTTGCAGTATCGCCGTTTCCATACTTTACCATGTAGACCGCAAGGATATCGCAGAAGTTATCCGGCACACCGCTGCTGTCATCATAACCTGCATATATTTTTTTAGACCTGTCATATCCGCTGGTGTTCCCCATCTCATTTTCTATGTCCCTGTTAAATTCCGCCACGTACCCCGACAATACTTCCTGCACAGGCTCCGCCGATGAGATGGACGGGAAGAGGACTGCAAGCGGCGAATTATAAATGACTGCGAGCGTGGATATCACCGGGACTGTGAGAAATGCCACCATCAGGAACACACCCGCAAGGGACAGCGCCGTGTATTTTGTTACATATTTTGCGGCTGTGAAAAAACGCATCAGGACGATATCCCTCACTGCCTTTGCTATACTGTCGTGGTTTTCATCCTGCTTAAGCTTCGAAATATAGAGCTGTATCATGCGCTTTTTCGTGGAGACCTTCATGTCGTGCCTGTCCAGCTTGATGCCGGCCGCCTCCCCTGCCGCAATGCCTGTAAGGAGGCCGGTCGTGGCAGTGCATGCAGCTGTTCCCGCCGCAGATGCCGTCACCTTTATTGTCTGTTTCACTGCCTCCCTTGTCACTTTTTTTGCCGTCTCCTCCGATGCCTTTTTTGCAGTCTTTCTGGTGGTTTCTTTTACAGCTTTATGGGCGGTCCGGCGTGCAGTTTTTTGTGTATTCTTTTTTGCAGCCCTGGCAGCACTTTCTTTTGCGGTCCTTTCAGAAACTTCCCCCGCCAATCCCTGCATATTTTCCCACGCTGGTTTTTCTGACACGGTTTGTACACCATAACCCGTTTTGTTCGGAAATAAAGCTCCTGTCTCCTTTCCTGCGCCGCGTAAAAATGTATCTCCTGCATCCCTTTTATGAATGCAGGAAACAGAGAGATTCTGTGCAGTGGGCGGATGCTGTACCCTGCGCGCCATTCCGGGCGCAAACCGCTCAACCTGCCGGATATTCTTTATATTTTCAGCCGGTAGATCGCTGGTGTGTATTTTCCCGGATGCCCTGTTGTCAGACTGGATGACTTTTTTAATCCGCTTTCCTGCACGCCTTACCGGCTGTGATGTGTTCCTTACTGGTTTTGCAAGAAAATCCGCAGTCATGCAGGCGTCATAAAATACATCTCCTCCCTCCATCTGGTCTAAAGCTGTTTTTGCGCTGGCGGTTCCTGCCATATGCAGGGCAGAGGAACCTCTTTTTCTTACTGGTTTTTGTGCTGCATAAGATTGACCGATACGTCCCCCGCCTCCCGGATTGCAGTGCCCCATATTCCGTTTGTGCCTTGCTGACAATAATGTTTCCGCGCGTTGTCTGCCATACGCTGCCTGTGCCGCCACGCTCCGTGGTACTCCGGGACACCGTGTAATGGTCAGCAAATTCCGCCCTTTGATCCTGGTCTCCTGTTTTCCCCGCGCATGGATCCTTGTTTTTTCCTTTGTATGGATCACCATTGGTTTCTCCGTTTTTCTCCTGACCTGCAGCTGAATCACCCCTTCCGATTATTCTTTTCCTGTCTGCAGCAGCCCAGGTATCCTGTCCCGTGAAACTGCATACCATTCCTGTTCAATCTCGCTTCCGATAAACCTCCGTCCCGTCATGATACACGCCTCCCCTGCAGGGCAGCTCCCCATGAAGGGATCGAGGCACAGTTCGTTTTCAAATGTGGAGCACCTGATCAAGTGGCTGATCACGGATACCGGTTTCTCCGTCGGGTGGCGCTTTTCTTTCCCCCGCGGCAGCGCCGCCCCCATCACTGTCGCACCCGTAAACCTCGTTTTCCGGCATTTTCCTTTCCGGTACATCAGGATAAACTCGGCCTTTTTGGGATAATATACTGACGGGACGGTCATCTTCTTGTCCATCACCAGCAGCTCACAGAATTTAAACCCGCTGTCCGTGCAGACATCATGGATTGAAAACAGGTTCCTGTCATTTGACATCACATAAAAGTACCTGTCATTCTTCATCACCCTGTAAACCTCCGGGATCCACGCGTCAAACGCAATACTGCCAGTGTCGAACCCGCAGCTGCCGAACACCCCGTTGTCCGGGTAGACCAGTTTCCCGCTTTTCATACCGCCGCCTGTCAGTCCATACGGCGGATCGGTGAATACCATGTCTATACTGTCACTGTCCATCCCCTTTACAACATCCAGGAAATCACCATGGCAGAGCCTTATCCTTCCCCTGTCATATATAGCTGAATTAACTTTGTCTGATCCGGTCATAACGCTAAAAATGCTGTCACGCCTCCCTTCTGCCGTCTCTGCCTGCGTCAAGCCGCTCCCGCAGCTCTGCCATGAATTCTTTTCCACGTATCGGTTTTCCCATGCGTATGCACTCCTCCTCAAACTGGAAACGCATCTCCAGCTCCCGGACAGTGTAATCCGGCTTGTACGTGCGGAAATTCCTGTCGTCCCACCCCTTTAACTGCTCCCACAGTTCAGGGAAATGCACCCGCAGTTTCCTTAAATCTTCCAGCGGCTGCAGCGGACAGCACCAGCATGATACGCGGTCAAACAGCTCATACAGCCCGCCCCAGTCATATCCTTTACTGTAGCAGTATTCAAGACAGTCCGCCTCCGTCATTCCCCATTCCACTAACGGATGTACGTGAGCCGGGTTCTGGTTGGTCTTTCTCTCCAGCCTTTTTGTCTCGTCCGCCGCAATCCCCACATAATACCGCATCTCGTAATAAGGTCTGAATGCTTTCAGGAAGCGCTCCCTCGGCGTGTCTTTCAGCGCCCTGGTGCACCACCGCATTTTTGGTCCCGGCCACCCGTGCCCGGTCATGCCAGCTCCGTATTTTATTTTGACCGGGGAACTGTCCCTCCTCTTTATGGGCTTGTCAAACATCAGGTACTCAAAGGGCATGTCCGGCCTTACCCTTGTTATGTCCAGGCCCGTATCACGCTCAACCCTGTCGATGTGTTCATACATCTGGGGAAATTCCAGCCCCGTGTCACAGAACAGGACGCAGTCGATCTGCATTCCCTGCTCGATCATCTTAAGAAGCATCGCCGTCGAATCCTTTCCCCCGGAGTACGAGACTACATTAAATATGGTCTTTTCCACTTCTGCCACCTCCAAATAATTTCTGCCTGCACAGAAAAAGCACCTAAACCTTTATGGCTTAGATGCTGTCAACTGTGTGTTATTCTGTTAAAACCTGTCCTTCCTTTCCTGTTCCGCAATCTCGTGGATATTGGTATTATACAGGTTGTAGAGCCTGCTCCCTTTTCCTATGGTGTTATCAAAAGGTATGACCACATTCCCGCATTTCAACAGTCCCTTCCCGCTTTCGGTGTTTGTGACATACTGCAGCTGCGCCTCCGACACGCCGATGACCTCCGCCATACGCGAACTGTCCGTATTTGCCTGCTTTAAGAGCGCCACAAACTCGGAATTGGCAAGCATGGTTGTCGCGGTATAATTCTGCAGCAGGTCAAGTATGTTCTGCGTGATGCCGGTACATAAACCGCCCTGCTTCCGCACTTTTTTCCAGAGCTGCTGTAAATATTTTGCGGAATACTCGGAATTTAAGAGAATATGAAATTCGTCAATGTAAAGCCATGTTGCAATACCCCGTTTCCCGTTTGCAATGATGCGGTTCTGGATGCTCTCCATCATGACAAGCATCGTGACCGGTGAGAGTTCCGTGCCAAGGTCACGTATGCCGTAAACGGTAAAGCGGTTATCCACGTCAACGTTCGTATGATGGTTAAAAATATTCAGGGATCCGTTGACAAACAGCTCAAGGGAAAGCGCGATGTCGCCTGCCTCCTCCTCCGGCTGTGCCATCAGGATATCATAAAAGTCGGACATCACGGGAATATGCTTTTCCCTGCTTTTTGCGACGTCAATATAAAGCTTTCTGACACACCTGTCAATAATGGACTTCTGGC
The DNA here is from genome assembly GCA_947177165.1 of uncultured Lachnospiraceae bacterium. Classification (GTDB taxonomy): domain Bacteria; phylum Bacillota; class Clostridia; order Lachnospirales; family Lachnospiraceae; genus COE1. Next base: position 23,620 of record CAMWTP010000010.1, on the reverse strand, counting down.
GGGAATTGAGCCCCTCGCCCATGCACTGTTCACAAAGCCCCAGCATGAACTCACCCTTCTCCCGTATCATTCCCTTACTGTCGTTTAAGTCAAGGCTCCACACATCCATGTCGAGGGGATTGACATAGTTCTCCGTATAGGTGCTCATGTTGACCACTGTACCTCCGTAAGTGTGAGCGATATTGAAATACTCATTCATGGGATCAATAATGATGATCTCGTCCTTCGTGCCCAGAAACACGCTCCCCATCTCCATCTTGCAGAAAAAGGACTTGCCGGAACCGGGCACGCCGAACACAAAGCCGTTTCCGTTGATCAGCTTTTTCCGGTTCCCGATATTGATGTTTTTACTGACCTGGTTGATACCGTAATAACTGCCGCCCTTATCATTTAACTCCTGCACGTTAAAGGGCATGAGCGCCGCAAGGCTCTGCGTCAGCATCGTGCGCATGGTTTCCACCTGTCTTACGCCGATCGGGAGTACGGTATTGAGCGACTCCCTCTGTTTCAGGTAATGCTCCTCAATCGTTACGGAATGACGCTTGCCGATGGTCTCCACCGTCTTTGTCATGCTGTCGAGCTCCTCCTTCGTGTCTGCCATGAGGATCATGTTCACCGCTGCATAGAAGAGGCACTGGTCGTTCTCCCTCACGTCGTCCATGATGCCCTCAATCTCCTTTTTCTCGATACGCTTGTTGTAGGAGATTTCCGAGGAAAAATCATTGTTTTTGTTCCGCACCCGCTGCTGCCTGATGATGTCCGACTCGATGCCGAGATATTTCTTCTGCAAGATTTTTGTTGTCATGTCCTTCGGGATCGGTACGATGTCAATGCTGGTGACGGAATGGATTGGAAGGGACACAATCTCATTCAAAAACCTGTCAGACAGGCTTGACGGGTATTTTTTGATAAAAAGCGCGCGGCAGAATTTATTTTCATCCCTGAAATAATCCGGGAAAAACTGCAGCATCCCGTTGCACAGGTCATTCCTGAAATCCGCCCCGACTTTCTCCGCCTCCCTGATGTCAAAGTCAAACCCGTTCTCTTTCCCAAGGTGGTAATAGTCATACAGCACCCTGATCCGATCATTCCCCGAAAGCGGCACGATCCCCGCCCCCAGCTCGTTAAACGCCTTGTGGACCGATGCCTCGATGGTTGCAAACTGCGCTTTCGCCTCCTCAAAATTCTTGCGCTCAATGGTGATGGTAAGATAGCGCTCCTGCTGGATTCCCTGCCTGCCCTCACGGATTTTCTGCTCCATGATGTCATTGTAGATGCCCCGGTAATCATCAAAACCGTCCGGCTGCGGCTGCAGAAATACCTTGCTGCGCAGTTCCTCCATGTCCTTGTTCTTGTTGTTAACCGTAATCTTGAAATTCACGTCCAGCGAATTTAAAAACCTGCAGTACCGCTCGAAGATGCTGATCTGCTCCTCCTCGTTGGCCGTTGTATAATTGATGTCCTGGAAACGGTAGCATTTTGAGTGCCTGTTTTTTGAGACCTCAAAAATGCCGCTTTCTGAAATCTTTAAGATCTCTATCGTTTCCTGTATGGACGCTGGCGTCCTGTAAAGCGGTTCGTCCGCCTTTTTAAGCTCCTTAAAACCGTCTGTAAATAATCCCAATACTGCCTCCTTATCCGTGCCCTGCGGCATCACAAAATATAATAAACCTGTCCTGTTAAAACATATATGGCCTGCCCTGATGCACCGGACTGTTTTACAGGCCGTCCAGTGCATCAGACAATAGTTAATACGGCCTCATACTGACTGTTACACCAAAGTCCTGGCATAAACCTGTAAACCCATTAGATGGAGAAGTCCTGAAACCTTCTAATGCCATACTTCCTGCATCATATGGCTCAAAACCATTTCACTTTTGATTTTTCAGATTCAGGTCTGAAACACCATCCCTGTTATAGCTGTTTACTGCCAGTACTGTCTTTTGACTTTATGCAGGCTTTTGCTGTGCCTCACCTTATAAATAAGCGCGGCAGTGCCCGCCACAAATGACAGGACTGCTGCAGTTATAAAAAACTTCGTTTTCCTTTTTCCTGCTGTTTTCATTATGAATGCTCTCCTTTTCCCTGTTTTTTTCTGCTGTTTCTCTCTGTTTCCCGTGCCCTGATTTCGTTTATGACCTCCCAGTTTTCCGTTGATACATAGGCGAGCGGGCGGTTTGCAAAAAGCATCCTCAGCTTTCTTCCCATGTATTCATAAAAGTTCATTCCGTTAAAGGAATAAAACCCTCCCAATGCAACCGGCGCAACTGCCGGAATTGCCAGGTAGACGCTGGGCGTCATGCCGATTAAGGGATAGAAAAACAATATGATCCCGCCCCCTACAGCTACCGACAGCACTGAAAAGATAAGCTGCCTTGCTGTCAGTCCCATGATGACCGTCTCCTTGTAACGGTCGATGTCCTTATTGATCTCAATAACCATTCAATACCTCCCCATGACTGGATTTTCAATAATCTACTTTATCTGCACTTTTCTTTTTTTGCCGGTTTCTTTGCCAGTCCGTTTTCCTGTTCATATGCGGCCATGCCTCCGGGACAAAGCCGCCTTAATTTTTCCGCATTAAACTGGTAAAGGGGATATGTGCAGTAACCGCTCTCCTGCACCAGCCCCGTAAATGAAGCAATCCCGTTATTTACCAGGAAGTCCTCCGCCTCCGGCATGTTGTTGGTGTCCACAAAGGCACAGTACGGCGGTATTTTCTGTTCAAGGTTCACCGTCAGATTACCGTAAGGCTCCGGATAACCGTCACCCACCGCCGTCAATGCCACATAAAGGCTGCCATCGTTCCGGCATGCGCCGGCTTCAACCTCCAGCTGCTCCGCGGTCCCAAAATCTGTCTTAAATTCCAGTACTGTCCCTGCATCCTGCATTCCTGTCTCCATTAAATTCCCTCCTATAATCCCAGCGCCCTGCTGGTTAATGACTGCGCACCCTTGACACTTCCCACCGTCAGCGAGATGGTAAAGGTCATTTCGCACAGATAGATCAGCGTCTTTACCCAGTCCGCATAATTTCCCGTAAATGACGGCAGCCCCGAGCTGATGAAGGCATTGCACAGCATGACTGCGAGCGCCATCGTCACTGCCTCAAATACCACTGACAGGAAATACTTTGCGTAGGAAGCCGCAGTATTTGCCACGCTGCGGTTCCCTGCCAGCGTTGAAAAGGCAATGGAACCGACCGGCACGATGACCATGAGCTTTAAGAACCGGAAATATACGGTATACAGCATGAAAAAGCCGCAGATAATGACGATGACGCTCAAAAGCGCCGCCAGTACCAGCATGATCAGGCTCTCCCCGAACCCGAGCCCGCTGATGACGTCTGCCTGCGCGGGATCGATGGAAAGCGTGGTATAACTGCCTGCCGACAGCGTATTTACAAGATTTCCGATTGTCGCAAAAAATGCCTTCATGATGGTGACGTTGTTGATAACAAGCCACTCTGCGAGGATCAGGCGTATCAGCATGCGCAGTATGGATTCAAAGCGCATCTCCTCCCTGACGTCCACGCTCTCCGCACAGAACCCGATCACGAAGAACAACACCACGAGCGAGGCGCCGACCGCCACAAAAACCGGCTGCACACTTTCTACCACCGCCCACGGCCCACCGCCCTTAAAATTTACGGGGGACTGCCCCAGCATGGAGAATACGAGCCCGACCTGGCTGTTCCAGAAACCGAACACCATCTCCAGGAGTGCAAGGATCTTGTCCCCGAGCTTAAAAATATCCACTTGTTTCCCTCCTCTTTAATCTGGCTGAGATTTTTTATAAGACGTGCTCAATTGAACAGGGGAAAAGCCTTTCCCCTGCCCGTGTGCATAAAAAACAGGCAGTTTCAGACGCCTGTCCTTTCTGTACATATCCTAAAATCCAAGGAATGTGAGCACTGTCGAAATGCCTGCCATCATGATTCCTGCCACGACTCCCTTCAACGCTGAGTTCATGGTTGAGGAATCCTGCTGCTGGTACGCCTGCGCAAACTCCATGACATTCTTTGCAAGAATAATAACTCCCACTGCACCGATGACCGAGATCACAATCGTTTTGAGGTTGTCAAGCGGCTGTGTGATGGAGGCCGGGCCGGCAGATGCCGCAAACACCGTCGCCGGCATGGAGGCAAACGCCATATATCCCGCGCAGCAGGCTCCCGTGACAAACTTTTTTGCCTTTCCAAATCTTCCTTTTCCGTTCTCTTTCTTTGTTGTAACCTGATTTCTCTGCATAAAACATTCTCCTTTTTATTTTTTTGTTTATACGGTAAACTCCCGCAGTGCCGTTCCGCCGGGCTTTCCCCGGCATGGTGTGCTGCAACCGCCCCCTTTCCATATATAAATTTATTGGTTCTGTACGATACGGAAGCTACCACAGTGCCGTTCCGCCAGGCTTTCCCCGACAGATTTGCTATAACCGCCCCCTTCCAATACAGACGGACTGAATACTTTCAACTGCCTGTTTTCACACCCATAATTACTGATAATCAGATACCGGCTGGTAATTCTGAAATATCTGATACTTCGTTCATGACAGTCACTAATACCCAATCCTGCCAATTCTATCTCCAGTGAAACTCCCCCTCCGCAGGGCTGCAGGAACATTCAATCACCTGTCCCCCGTCCTGACTGGAATGCAAGCAGAAACCTGTGCATCTCTTCTGCCCCCGTCTCCGGATAGAATACAGAAAGAATATCCTCCTGCGGCATTCCCATATCCATCATCTTATGAAGCTCATCCCTCTGCTCCTGCGTATACCGCCACTGTGCCATCCGGTTTACGATGGTATCATCCCCTGGCAGTTTCCCCCGCCGTGCAGGGATTTTCTGCGCACCCTGATGTCCCCGGTACTCCTCACGCTGTGCAGGCATTTTTCCAGTATCCGGCGTTTTGGTCCGGCATTCTTTCTTATCCAGACAGACTTTCTGTATATTCCGGCTCCTGTCCGCCTCCCCTGCACGGGGATTTTCTCCCGGCTGTCCCTGCCCCAGGAACCGCTTTTTCATTTCCAGCTCCGTGAGCAGTCCCAGCTCCCCATACTCCAGCCTGTCAATGTACACGTTCCCGCCCTTTTTTTTCAGCTCCTCATAATAGGCAAGTGATTTCTTCGTGAGCAGCTGGTATGGCTTTGCCTCATCCCCTCCCTGTTTCGGTGTATGCACATACGGTTTTCCGCCACCATCAGCCGTCTGGGAAAATGCCGGGTGGGAAAACGGGACAAACTTGTTGTCCATGACCGGATCAAAACCACGGATAAAAATGATGCATTTCCTGTTGTCCAGCTTGCGCACCTCGTCCGGCGTGAACAGCTCCCTTCCCAGCACGTCATAATTGCGCGAGGAGCTTCCCTGCCTGCCCTTCGTCTCGCCGCTTGATTTCTTGTCGATCGTGCCCTTCCCCAGCAGCTCCGAGACATATTTGTGCGTGCTCTGCTCGTTGCCGCCAAGATAAATAAATGTGTCGCAGTTGCCTGGCACGGTCTCCCATGTGTCCTTGAAAAGCGCCTTTAACTGGGCAAAATTCTGGATAATGATGATGCTCGAAATCTCCCTCGACCGCATGGTTGACAGCAGGGAGCAGTAGTCATCGGGCAGTGCGACATTGTAGGCTAAGAATCCGGCGCCTTACTGTCTCACGACAGCAGGTTTCCGAACCCTCGCCCTGGAACCGCACGTACACCTCTCGATGTATACGGCTCCCCACTATACATCCTCTACAGTTATTTATTTATGGATTCTGTCATAGCAGTCTCCACACACTACAAGCGTTTTTCTTTTCTTCTTGTTCATAATCGCTCCCCATTCTGTATTAACATCAAGGTCGCTCATACTCTTTACTTGATACACCTTAGCCGCTGGCACATATACGCCGCACATTTCGCAGACATTCGCCTTATACCTGAAAAACAGTTCTTTCGGCTTGTTCATCTGCTCATATTCGGGTATGATGTCTGCATAACTCCCAAGGGCATACTTCACCCTGCGGAATCCCTCATTGTAGAGGACTGCATATTTTGTACCCTTCTGTGTTTTGTACGGCACTTTAAACTCTTTGTTTTTGGTATATTTGAGCTTTGCTTTTGTCATTGTGATACGGTATTTTGCCGCAACGGTTTTATACAGGCTGTACTCCATGACATAGTGGAACTTATTTAATACGGAGACATTGCTTGCAAGACGGTAGTAATTGTATATCCCCCGAATCTGTGCATTATATTTCCGTACCATTTCATGCACTGGCAGGAAAATATAGTCGTTCCGATGTAACGGCTTCCAGACTTCCTTTTCCCCTGCCCTTGACACGATTTTCAGCACACCGTAATTTAACAGCTTCCCCACCCATTTCTCTTTAGGCAGGTACAGCTTGATTTTGCCAGTGTAGGCTTTGACTGTCCCTTTTCCTTTGGCTTTTTTCAGCGCACTGTCGTTGCATACCGTAACGTCATATCCGAGAAACCTCGCTTTGTCGTCACTGTTCGTGATGAGTGTCTTTTCCGCAGATAATTCCAGTTTCAGCGTTTCCTCAAAAAATCTCCCAATATCTGACTTTATCTTTTCAGCGTCCTCTTTACTTCCGATTACTCCGATAAGAAAATCGTCGGCGTAACGCACATACTGTATCCGCTTATAGCTTGTGTCCATTGGGTCTCCCATAGGGATTTTCTGGAACTCCCTCTTTAATTCTGACAGGCGGTGTACTGCCTGCTGTTTTTCCATATCAGAGTAGCTGTCCCATTCCTTTCGGATTTTTGCTTTGCACCTTTGGCGGTGCGACTGCTTTCTGGTGTATTCATTGTTTCTCTTTCTGCCCGTCCCTTTGTCGAACTCCTTTTTGTAGTCCTCCATGAATCGGTCGAACTCGTTCAGGTAGATGTTAGCAAGGATTGGGCTGATGCCGGAGCCTTGGGCTATGCCGCTGAAAGTGGCATTGTACTCCCAGTTCTCCATATACCCTGCATTGAGGAATTTCCAAATCAGCTCAATAAAGGCTTCATCTTTAATCCGCCTGCGCAGGATATTTATAAGGCTGTGGTGGTCTATCGTATCAAAGTACGACTTTATATCCCCCTCCACAAACCATTTCACACCCGTAAAATTCTGCTGTAACTGTAAGAGTGCCGTATGGCAGCTCCTGCCTGGTCTGAAGCCGTGGGAATAGTTGGAGAATGTCGGGTCATAAATACTTTCAAGAATCATCTTAATGACTTCCTCCACCAGTTTGTCGTCTGACGACGATATCCCAAGCGGTCTCATTTTTCCATTTTTCTTTTTGATATACTGTCTGCGGACAGGGTTCGGCTGATAACTGTGGTCTTTCACCGCATGGATAATCCGCTCCACTCTTTCTTTACCATAACCGTCGAGTGTCAGCCCATCTATGCCGGGTGTCATTGCACCTTTGTTGGCGTAGATGTTTTGGAGAGCCTGCAAGTAAAAATCCTCATTATAAAGGTTCCTGTACAGTCTCTCGTACTTGTAGTTTTCCTCTTTCGAGTGTTTCTGTAGATTCTCCAAAATAATCTTTGGACTTCTCATAGTGTCTCACACACCTTTCCTAAATTATTTCAGTCGTATAGCTGTCTCCCTTCGCCATGTGAACGGTATTACCGCCTCGGACTACTATGGAGACTCCGTAGCCATGCAGGATATTCAGGCACTGTATGCCATAGCTTAAAATGGTAAGCGTTCCTGTTTAGGCTATCCTCGTTTAGACTTGTCTGTACAAGCGTGTCATGTTGTCGGCTATGACGTTCGCCGTTTTCCGCTTATTGCGGCTGGTCAGTGCGGAATGTGATGTGTAGACGCAGTTCGCAAACTCTGCGTACACCCTGCACTGCCTGACGTATAATAGCTATCTTCCGTCAGTGCTGACGATAAAGCCCCTCTGGCTGTCATTTAAGCAGTGTAGCTGTTTAACCTCATACATGACATTTCATCTTGATGCCCGTTCACAGCCCGATAACTGGCTGAATAGCACCGTTACCGACATGCTATACTCCCCGTCGGGTTTCCCTCTTGGATAAGTCGGTTGATGATAGGAATTAGGCTTCAAATGAAACCCTCACATTGAACCTACTATCTTGCTAAAGATAGATTACAAACAAGCCCGCGCGGAACAAATGGGTTCCGCTTACGAGCGCACCGCAAACTCGTCAAGTAAGAATGTCACATGAACCGGCAGCCTGCCGCCGCAATTAAAGTCCGCCTGGTAATACAGTTCCTGGAAAATCTGCGTGTAGAGCATGCCGATGATGAAGTTGTAGGACTTGTCGGAATCCGGTATCACGCAGAACAGCGCGCTCTTTGTCTCGCCGTCCCCGTCCACGCCGGTCCCCAGCTCCGCAAGCTTTAAGTCGTCCCGCGAAAGCATCCGCAGCACCTGTTTGTTTTCGAGGAATGCAAGGCGGGAATTTGCGGATATAATGATGGAACGGACGGTATCGCCCGCACCGCGCATACATTTGTTGTACTGCTTGACTGCCGGGTGCGAAGCCCCGAGTTTCCCGTTCTCCTCTAAAAACCTCATGCGCTGGTCAAGCTTCGACGGGCTGTCCTGGTCCGTGACCTCCGCTTCTCCTAAAAGCTTCAGTACGGTCTCAAAGTTCCTCCTTGCAGGCGGCTCCTCCATCCACACGTAATAGAAGATGGACTGTAAAAAGAGCCCCTCTGCCTTCTCCCAGAACGGATCGGACGGCGTGGCTCCCTTCGGTGTGGTGTTGGATATTAAGTTTGTGATCAGCTTCACGATGTCCGTCTCCTCACGGATATAGGAAAAGGGATTGTAGCAGTCCGACTTTTCCATCTCAAGCAGGTTGATGACCTTCACGCTGTAACCGTTATCCTTTAACATCTGCCCGCAGCTGCGCAGGATCTCCCCCTTGGGATCGGTACAGATAAAGGAGCAGTGGTGCGGCATCTGCATCAGGTTCGGTTTTACCTCGTAAAAGGTCTTTCCCGCGCCGGAACCACCGCAGATTAAAATATTCCCGTTGAGTTTCAGCCGCCGGAAGTCCAGCGACATCTTCACGTTCTGGCTCAGTATCCGGTTAAACCCTTCATCCCTGTCTGCAAGCGCCCTGTTTACTGCCTGCGGGCTTTCAAACCTTGCCGTGCCGTACTCCTTTCCCGGCATGAAGTTCCTCTGGCTGGTAAGGTACATTAAGAGGGCCATCCCATAGACCACGAGGGCCGCAGTGACAGCTTTTAAGGTTGTCCCGTTAAAATAATCCGCAAAGGGCGCTGCACAGACACGGTTAAAAGAGAGAAGGAATGCATTCAGGTCCATGCCCGGCTCCCACGCCCCGTTTAACAGGTATCCCGCATAACCGCTCAAAACTGCCCCCGTTATTACAAGCCACAGTGATACTTTCCTCTTCTTTGGTGTCATGGCAGGCGCCTCCCGGCAGATGCGGACAGTTTTCCCGTCACGGCCGCCGCTTTCCTCTCTGCAGCCGCAAGGCGTTTCTGCGCCTCCGCTTTCTGCTTCGCCTCCGCATGGCGTCTCCTCACTTCCGCCTCCACGCGGTCATAATGGTTCTCATAAAGCTGCCCGCCGTTCATTGTGCCGGCCACCCTGTTGTCACTGGAATACAGCCTGTATTCTTTATCCTTATCAAGACTGGTAAGTATGCTCTTTCCTGAATGGATCTCCGTAACCTTTTCCTTTTCAATCCAGAGATATCTCGCGTTTTCTCCCCATGTGCCGGGAATCCTTGTCTTCACTGCATGGTCATTCTCCTCCGCGATGAGCTGTTTTGATATCGAAATATCTAAAAGGTTTTTATTCTGCGCCTGTGACACTGCCTGCACCCGCCCGGAAATTTCTTTGTACCGGCTGATTCGTTCCGCAAACTCATTTTTGTCTATAACCGGCTGATACCTCCCTTCTTCCGTCCTTTTAAGCACACCTGTGTTTTCAAGCATTTCCAGAATCTCCCCCGCCTGCCCGGTGGTAATGTTAAATTTCTCCGAAATCTCCTCCACACTGATATCTGTCTTTTCAACTGCATAAAGTCCTGCCCTCTCTAACAGACCATTGGACAGTCCGTCTGCTTTTTCCTGTTCAGACAATGTTTCAGTGTGGAGGCTTCCGCTTCCCTTTTTACGCCCCTTTAAGACCGAAAGGACTTTGTCAAGCTCCTTTTCGTCCCCGTTTTTCAGGTAATCGTCAATGGTGGCGATCCTGCCCGTCTTTAATTTCTGGAGCATCATGTTCACCCGCGGGACAGCCTCCGTATGGAAAAGAATCTCACTCATGCCGTCCTTTTTGTTGATATCCGGCAGTGCGCTGTAAAGTATCCCGTATTTTTTCGCCAGCTTTTCCATCTGTTCCATATCCCCCGTGGCAAACTGCAGCACCTGCAGGTCTCCCCCTTTGAGCAGGAGCTTTCTCATGTTTGTCTTTCCTGCAAGTTTTTCGCGGTCAAGAAGTGCCGCAATCAGGTCAAAGGCCTTTTTCACCTGGTTAAGCGTCCCGCTCCCGATCTTCATTGCGATATCAATCCCGTCATAAGCCACACGTATGATCTGCACCGCTTCCTGTATCTCTTCCGCCAAGATGGTGTCCCCCTTCCTTATTATTTTTCAGGACGGCTGTATGATCCCGGATCTTCTCCGGTGCCAGTGCCTTCACTTCCTGTTCCGATAACCCCATTCCGAACGCAGAAAGGATCTCCGCCAGCGTGTGTACTGCTTTTTCTTCCTGTATCCGGTACATCTCAATGGATACCAGCAGGTTCTCGATGCTCCTGATCCAGTCCGGCTTAAAATCCGTCATGGTGTTAAAGCGGCTGTATACGGCCTCACTGTCCGCCTCCGGCTGTGACAGCTCGTCAAGGAGCTTTTCCGTCAGCTCCGTGTCGCCTGTCTGGAAGGCAAACTGCACCACGTATTCCCTGTCCGCGCCGGACAGAATATCCCCCATGTGGATGATCTTTTCCACTGCCTGCTGTAATGCATTAAGTCCCATTCTTCTTCACTCCTTACTATAAAATCTTCATACACTCCTTTTGTTCTGCCTGGTTAAAACCAGCTGCAAAAAGATGGGGAAATTAACTTTCCAAAATAAAATCCTGTCATTCCATTGCCTTCATTCTGTTTTCATAAACCGCAATCCCTATGATCTCCTCCATCTGTTCTGACGGAAGGCGGCAGTTTATGAGCACCATGAGCTGTTTCTCTGTCAGTCCTTTTTCGAGTGCACTCCTGACCTGCACGAGCTGTTCCGCTTCCAGCCCGCTTTCCGCCACAAGCTTCACGATATCCATTTTTCGTTTAAAAAACAGGCGTGAAAACAGTGCGCCAAAGGTTCCGCCTTCTTTTTTCTTTTCCATGCGCTCAATGGGAACCATCTGTATGATCCTGCCGTTTTCATCAATCAGGGCTGCACGGTATTCCATGTGCCGGGCCATCGTATTATCCGTGTCTGGTGGCGCCATGTCATTAACAGGGGCTGCTGCCTTATTAATATTTCTGCCTGCCGCCTGTTTTTCCACCGTCGGATTTTCATAGGGGCTGCTGTTTTCATTTTCATTGGGACTGCCCAGGTTTTTGTTCCTTTCCATGACACGCCTTTCCTTTTCGGATACTTCAATCTCATTTTTCAGCCTTGCGATCTCCGCCCTCGCAGCATTGATCTGGTCCTGCTGGCTTTCGAGCAGCCTGTCCCTGTCGGCAAGCTGCGACTGGAGGTATTCCTGTCCGGCAGTCTCCTGTTTTTCAGCCTGCAGCTCTTTTAACTTTTCATTCAGCGCGTCATAGCGTTTTTCCTGATATTCTATCTTTTCTACGGTCTCCCTGATCTTCCCTAAAAGCTCCCCCGCATATGCCCCGTCTGCACCAGTATTTTTCTGTGTGTCACCCAGCTTTTCCATCACATCCTGAAACAGCTTTTTCATTACAAAGGCGGTCTGACTGGTATTCCGGGTGATCTCCTTTACAGTCTCAGCCGCCACGCCCTTTTCATAAAATTCCAGCGCGACCGCCATCTGCTCGCCGGTCAGCCCGTCTCCTGTAATAATGTCCCTGATGTCACGGCTGTAACCGTTGCGCAGGCACTGTGAATAAACCTTCATCTGCGTGTAATCAAGCTTTTTTGCCGTATATTCCTCCGTCTCCTCCGGCGTGAGCCCGAACTTTAAATCTTCTTCCACAAGACACAGCATTGCGTCCGTGAAACGCGGGTTATTTTTCAGGCTTTCCATGTAGACTTTTAAGTCCATATTTGTCATCGCATTTCTCTCCTGCATTCTGACGCCTCCTTCCCTTTATCCTGTTTTTTCCTGTTATCTGATGGTCTGCTGTCATATAATGCATCATGAAACAGCCTGTCATGACGGGCTGTTCTTTCGTTTCTGCCATCTGGTGATTCACTGTCAGACAGCGCACCACGCAATGACCTGTCATGCCAGGCCGTTCCTCCCATCTCCTGATGAGGAGCTGCTTCACTCCTTTCTTCCTTTTTCCTTAAAGCACTGTCTGCCATGCATTCCTTTAAAATACGTGCTGCAGTACGTTCTTCGCACGCCGCTTTTCTCTCCTCCCTCCCGGCCGCCGCAACCATGGTATCAAAATGCTGCCGCAGGGATTCCATACGTTCCGGCGTGTATCCTTCCCCCGACAGCATCCGGTTTAATTCCTGCCATCTTTGATGCTCCGGCTCAAATAATGTCCCGCCGCGGCTGTAACAGTTCTCGCACTCCTGCAGCTCCCTCATCTCGTCCGCCGCATCAAACAGCGGCCTGAACCGGGCACGCTCCTTACAGGCCTGTCTCCTTTTGTGTGATGCCTCCTTTTTTCTCCCTCGCATGGAATCTGCGGCGTCAGAAAGGTCCGCTGTGCTGTTGATGTGATATTTGTTTAAAAACAGATAGTCCTCCTGCAGCTTTTTCATCATACGGATATCATCGAGGTATTTCCATGCCTGACTGTATGGCCTCTTTTTCAGCAGCCCTGTCCGGTAGAGCCTCGCAAAATAACGTTTCTGTATGCCGGACATCTTTGTCCTGCGGCATCTTTTTACCCTGCACCACATGATTTTAGGCGCAGGATTTGATTCCGGACGGTACTGTGACAGGTTTTCTGTAAGGATCCTCTCCCTGATACGCTCCCTTGTATAATCAGCGCCGAGGCTTTTACACCGTTTGAAGCGTGCCATGCCCGCCGGCTTAATGGAAAGATATTTCCCGTCTCTTTCATACGCATTTTTTACAGCATATCCCAGCCCCGACAGCATGGATAAAAATGATTCATACGACGGGGACTGCAAGATACACGCATCAATGTCGCGCTTTATCATGTCCTTCCATAGGAAGCTCCCATTTATTGAATCATTCCATTCCTTATACTTTTCAGGCTTTTTTTCCATGTCCGGTGAAATGTCAATCGTGGACAGTCCATATTCCCCACAGAGGCGGTTCACTACAGGCTGTATCTTTTCCGCCCAGTCCCCCTTTTCATAGCGGTACTTTCTGCCGTCACGGAAACTGACGCTGTTGAATACCACATGCCCGTGTATATGCTCCGTATTGTCATGCACCGCATACAGCGCTTCGAAATCCTTCGCGAGATATTCGTCTGCAAACTTTCCTATAATCTCAAATGCAGTTCCGGCATCAACCTCTCCTTCCACAAAGGATATGATCAGGTGGTATCCCTGCCTTTTGTCCAGTTTCCCAAAAGCTGCCTTTGTGCGCCGCATCTGGCCATAAACATCATCCTTCTGGCAGTTTAAGGCGGCCACCCATTCCCCGTTCCCGGTCTTTTCAGGCGCTGTGATATAGTCCAGCGCCTGCCGCAGGTGTTTTCCCGGATATCCCGAACCGCAGCTGCCGATGCAGAGTATCTTGCTGATTGCCAAACTTTTTTATCACCCCCTTCCTCACAAACAGGCCTTTAATATACAGACATCTTTTACCACCATGAACTGCGAAAATAACTACATCCCTTCCACCGCCGATACCACATCTTTGACAAGCAGGTTCAGCTTTTTCATGTAAGCCGTTAAAAGCTCCCTGTCCTCGATGCGGTACAGCTTGGAATTGTAATTCCTTGTGATCTGGTTGATGTTGTTCCCGATGGCATTGACCTCGTTGATGAGCTCCTTTAAGAGGAGGCGGATCTCCGGATAATCGTTGGGCTGCTGTGTGACCAGAAGCCGCAGGTATTCTGATTCCTTCATCCCTTTTTCCTGCGCCTGTTTTTTCAGGTATTCCGCTTCATGCTGTGTCATACGGAAAGGTTTTATAACGTTTCTTTTTTTATCTGCCATCTATCTTTTTCTCCCTTTTTGTGTGCCTTTTTCCTTTTCCGCGGAATTTTCCCGCATTCCTGCAATCCCCTCCTTTAACTGCCCGATGGCACTGTCAATATCCTTCCCCGCGCTGAGGCTGCTGATGATCCCGTCTGCTATGCATACTGCCATATCCTCCAGTTCCTTTCCGTATTTTGTTCGGTCAAACAGGCCGTCCAGTATTTTTTCATCACGGCGCATTGCTTCATAACTTTCAGATACCAGCTGGTAGTCATCATAAGATTCCAGTTCATCCATCAGCCTCTCCGAATCCTGCATCATTTCAAAATTCCATTCATTGGCATCATCGACCAAATCCTCTATATCGTATTCCTCCCAGCTGGTCTTCTCCGGCTGTCCGCATATATCACCGCGGTACAGCCTGCCGTCCTTTCCTGCAAGCGCATACCCGTGTCCCTCCACATATCCCAGAAGGACGTCTGCCTCTTCAGCCGTCATTGGAAAAATATCCGCCATAAGGGATACAAGCCCGCTGCCATCCTGCACGGGCATCATCCCTGTATTTTTGTCCCTGCCCAGCTGCCGCACCTCCTCTCCATGCCTTTCGTTCACAGGCTGTTTTCCTTTTGGGAATGCAGCCAGATCCCGTTTCTTTTAACCGTACCCTTTCATTCTCCCGTGAGTCTGTCCATCGCGGGCTCCTGTCTGTCTCATTTAACCGTGTCTTTTTCCAGACCGCGGGACCATAATTCAAATTCCGGGGGAATTTGCCAGATACGCACTTTGTATTACAAAGTGCACTGGTTAGGGGAAAAATCCCCTAAAACCCCTTATATATACATATGCCGCCACTTTCTGGCTGCATTTTGGGAAAAGACTGTCATTTTCTGGCTGCATTTTTCTAAAAGACTGTCATTTTCTGACTGCACTTTTTTATTGGAAAAACCAATCCGAAAAAATATAATTTAAAGTGCCGCCGTTTTCTGACTGCACATTCGCGAAATGCCGTCTTTTTTTGACACCGCTTTTCATAAATGCCCGCACTTTTTAACGGCATCTCCCGGCAGACTGTGTTTTTCCCGCTTTTGTTCCACTGGATGCGCCCACAGTATTTCCTGCCTTTTCTGTCCTGCAGATCATGGACACTGGTTTTCTGACTGCCTTCAGCCATTCGTTATAGTCTTTGTACTGTTCCGGTGGGCGCTTTTCGCCTACGTCAAATCCCATTCCGTAATATTTCTCCATGAGTGACTCCGATGCTTTCCGCCCGGGAGCGTCATTGTCAAGACAGAATGTAATGCACTGCACCTGCGGGTGCTCCGACAGGAACGTCGCAAGCGGCGCGTCCCACAGCATTCCCAGCGCAACAAGGCTTTTTTCATGACCGGGAAACATATCCGCGTAGCTCATTGCATCAATGGCAGCCTCAAATACCATCACCTCACTGCTCTTTTCGTGAAATATATTAAAGCCATAATTCTTGTCGCTGCCTGCCACGTCACATTTAAAAGATTTTCCGTTCCTGTCATGCACGCCCCTCATATATGCAGACCTGGTAATCCCGTCTTTGTCGTTTCCCTTAAAGACAACGTTGTGGAATCCTGCAGATTCATAAACCAGTCCTGCATTTACAAAGCGGTCAACAACTTCCCTGCCGAGCGCCCGTTCATTATTCAGATAGTGGTACAGATAACTGCTACCGCCTGACGGCGCCGGGAGGACAAATTCTTTTTTCCCTTCCCCGGATACCGTCTGCGCCTGGTGCCTTAATCCCAAACTGCCTGTCCCCGGTACATCCCTGCCATACCCTGCAAAATCAAGCAGCCAGAATACCGCCTCCCTTGTCCCCATGCCTGCAAACTCTTTTAAAAAATCAATCTGCGAGCCGCCGCGCCCGCTGCTGTCATGCTCCCTTGACCACCTAAACCAGCTCCTCCGGTTATAAATGCGCATCGAATCCATCTCTTCCAGGGTATGGTAATGTCCGATCCGCTTTACGGTGTAGCCGAGCCTTCCTGCCACATCACACAGGTCTGTCTCCTTTGCTGCACGCAGCTCCTCGCTGCTGAACCTACCTTGTTCCATGCTTCCTGCTCCTTTCCGCAACTGCCGTAGACTGTGCTTTTTTCCCGTTATCATCCACGTCCGGAGAAACCGGTACGCCGGTTCTTTTCTTCTTTGTTGACGGGGCGGGAACCTTACTGCTCCAGCAGGCTTCCTCCTGCCCGTTTTTTTCACTGCCCTGCCCACTGCCCACAGGCGTAAACTGCAGGCTTTTGCAGTCCGTGTAAACCTTTTTATGGACGTCCGGCATCAGCCCGTTGTTCAGGAAACTGAAATACTGGCCGCTGTCCCCTCCGACAATCACATGGTCTGCCAGGGGTATCTCCATCATGTCGCAGAGGACGATCAGCTGACCTGTCAGGTTAATGTCCTCTTTCGAGGGGCTGAGGTTCCCCGATGGGTGGTTGTGGACCAGCATCATCATCGCTGCGTTTGACAGGATGCTGCTCTTGAATAGCTCCCTTGGGCATGCAAGACTCCGGTTTACGGTTCCCATGCCTGCAAAATTACAGTTTATGGGTGTCCCGTCCGCCTTCATGTTGATGACGCAGACAACCTCCCTGTCAAGATCCCTTAACACGTCTCCCATCAGCGTGGCAACATCCTCCGCTCCGGCCAGCCTGTAGTCCGACATGATGGGCGCATCCTTTACCAGGCGGATTGATACCACGTCAAGGCTGTACCCTTCCCCCATCGCCGTCCTCCTTTCCAAATTCCACATGGATGATAAACTCACCATCACACGACCGGATCACTTCCTTAATCTCCTCCAGTGTTTTCACCATTATTTCTGTCCCTGTTTCCCCTTCCATCTGCACTCCTATCTTGAACGGCCTGCTTCACATTTTGGCTGCGTTCGTGCGGCAGTCCCGTTAAGCTGCCTGTCCGGTGCTGCCAGCGCGGGAACCAGCTGTCTTAAGTTTTTGTCATAAAAATAAACCTGGTCGGACAGACGTTCTTCGGGGCCGACCTGCTCCGCATTGACTTCACGGACCATGCGCGCCATCTCCTCCGCGCTGCCCATTGAGGTGGAAACTGCAATCACTTCATGGATTGACGAGGGAAGGACATACAGGTCTGTACCAATATTTTCTGCAAGCTCATGAATCCCGTCCTCATACAGCATGGCCGCCGCACCGAATGTCCTTTTCTCATTTGTGATGACATACAGTGTCTCCACGGGTTCCGGCTCTCCGATCATCAGGTCTGCAAGCTCCCCCGGATTTCCTTCCGAGATAAAGATCTCCCGCATGATCTCCGTCATGGTCTTTATTTCCGTCGGGAACATTTCCCTTGTGTTTGCAAACGCCGCCTCATACAGCTGCTGTTCGTCCATCCCCATCAGGTCCGCCATGCTGCTGCTGACCATTGAGGAATACACCGCCGTGCTGTCACTGCCTGTTACAAGCCTGTATATAACGGAAAGATCATGGAATTCCCTGTGCGGCATCCCTGCGAGCATCTCCCTGTTCTTCTCCGTATTGACAAGCTCCATCATGAGCCTTTTTTCAGCGCCGGAAAGACTGAAATCCCTGCACGCTTCCGGGACGTTCTCATAGGCCTCAACCCATTTCTCCGCCGCATTCTGCAGCGCCTGCCGGAAATCCTCACCCAGCACGTAGTCATCATACATATGGTCCAAATAAACTGTCGGCAATACCTCCCCTGCCCTGTCTGCCGGCGGAACCACAGCCAGCCCGTCAAGCGTCCCGTTTGTCTTGTGGACAGTCTCCAGCCTTATCCCGAAATCCCTAAATTCTGCGGGCAGGTAGTTTAAAAACTGTTCTTTCACAAGCTCTTTAAATATCTCATAATCCATCATTTTTAATTTCATTCCTTTCCACCACTGGCACAGCAGTTAATATTCCTGCTGCACCAGCGACATTCTGCACGGTAAACCGCCGTGGTGATTTTCCAGCTCCGCCATAAAAATGTAAATTTACACTGCAGCTGATATATACGGAACACAGCAACAGAATACCTGATCCTGGCTGCTGCGTTTCCGGGATTCTTAAAGAGGGGCATTATTCCTGCACGCCCTCCAGATGTGTTTCTGTTTCGCTCTCCTCCCCTGATTCATAAGTTTCTTCTTCGGTCTCCTCCTTTGATTCGTCAGTTTCTGTGTATTCTTCGGTTCCTTCCTCCGGTTCAGATTTTTCCGTGCTTTCCCCGGTCTCCTCCGGTTCAGATTTTTCCGTATTTTCTCCGCTCTCCGCTGGTTCAGATTCCGGAGCCGTCCCTGCGGACTCCCCGGATTCCTTCTGTCCATTTTCCAAGTTTCCCGTTCCAGTGCCGTCACCAGTGCTGTTTTCCTGCCGGATATCCAGTACCGCCCTGTAAATCTCGTCAAATGAGGCATCCTCCCTGATGGAAATTCCTTTTGTGAGCAATGCGGATGCCAGTCTGCTTTTGCCATCACTCACATACTGAAAAACCTGCTGCAGCTCCTCATACAGCTGGTCCAGCCTGTCCTCCACGTCATGTCTGTCCGCCATCTCATTAAGAAGCTTATTACATTCGGCAATCCCCTGGTCAAGACGATCAGACTGCTCCGCCAGCCTGCTTTCCAGTTCCGAAAAATACCGCGCCGTCTCTTCCCGCATGCCGGCTGTCAGTGCAAAGCTGTCCTGCCCGCTGTCTGCAATCCTCCTGTCAAGACGGTCAAACTGTTCCATCATGGCAGCATTGTATTCTGACAAAAGCTGCGACAGCTCACTGCCCATGCCGGAAAATCCCTGTTCCATCTCACCCTGCATGCTGCTGATGGTGGCAGAGAAATTCTGCTCCATACCCTGCACCGACGCCGTGATATTTTCCAGATTTTTCAGGGAACTTTCCGCCATGCTGCTTTCCATTGCGGAAAGCACTGCAAGCGTCTCTGCGTGGTTTGCGTTCTCCGTCTCCTCCAGCGTCCTGATGAGGATACTGATTTCCTGGCGTGCATCAGCGTAATCCGCCCTGATCTGCGCAAGCGATGCGGTAACTGCTGCAAAAGCCTTCCGGATCTCCTCCTGCCTCTCTTCGCCGGACTCTTCAATCATTTCCACAAGTCCGGAAATGTCCTTTCTCGTGCTGGTAATCTGGTCATGGAGGGTTCCCATTTTTTCCATCAGTCCGCCGTATTCCTGATCCAGCTGTGATTCCAGCCCTGAAAATCCCTTTTCCAGCACACTGGCAGTTTCCTTCCGTGCATCATCAAGGGCCAGCACGATCTCCTTATGCTCCCCGCCGCTTTCTTTCTGTAAGAGGCTGATTGTTTTCGTGAGGCTGTCATGGTACTCCTTTGTGCTTTTCTCCGCTTCTGACAGCGACTGCTGCAGGGCTGACAGTTTCCCTGACGCCGATGCAAAATTCTCTGCGCCTGATGTTTTAATGTCAGACAGTAATGATGAGACTGATGAGCCAAGCGACCTGACCTGTGAAATGGTATCCTGCCCGTCTGCGGCGAGCTCCGAAATGGACGCTGCCATCTCCCCGTTCTGGCCTGCAAGGCCTTCAGCATGCCTGTCAATCAGGTTCTCCACGCATAACAGGCTGTCCTCCATTCCTGATATCCTCTCTGAAAAATCAGAGAGCATCTGCTGTGTTTCTGCCTGCATGAGGCCTGCCCTGGCAAGGCTTTCCTGGTTTTCCATGACCGTCCGGTCTGCCTCACCAAGATAGGCATCCATGGCTGCAAGCTGTTCCCTGTCTGCTCCGGACTGCTTTTTTTGCATGTCCTGTTCCGTATGATCCTGCGCCACAGTCTCCTGTTCCGTCGCGGTCTCCTGCATTTCCGCGGCCTCCTGTTCCGTATGATTCTGCCCCGCCGCTGCTGTATCCTGTTCGGCGATGGCTGCCTCCTGCCCGTTCTGCTTCACTTTATTAGAGCGTGCCACAATCAGTACTGTAAACAGCACAACGATTAAGACAGCGGCAGCAATAAACGCGATCTTATGCTTTTTCAGGTATCCTGAATTAAACTGATTTCCCATATCCGTCTCCTTTTTATTTTCATTAATTTTTTACGTCCCATGTTGGGACTGTTGCCTTGAATGTGTCTGCTTTAGGAAACTGTGTAAACCTATCACTGTATGTGTCCTGTTTCATACAGTTTCCACAGCCCGTATCCGGTGGCGGACGGGCGTAAAAAAAGAGGCTGCCTTTTGTACGGCTGTCCCCTGCAATAAATTTCTTATGATATTTCAACTATTTTCTCCTCCCCGGCTCTGACGGACAAACGTATTCTGCACACAGTCAATAATACACAAAAATAACAGACCTGTAACAGCCTGTTATCTCCGTTGGTGCCTTAATGCCTTCCTAATCCCTTATGGATACTCCCATCATGACCAGAAATATCCTCAGCACAAGTGTAAACAGTATCAGTATCACTTTCATTACTGTCATGCTAAATTTGAACAAAAACAGTATGATCTGCAGCAATACCTTTAATACCGTAACCAGCACGATACCGATTTTCCTTATAATAGTCCCTGCCATTGCCGCTCCTTCTCCCTATCCCCATCTGTTTGCCGCTTCTGTCATATACGGATTGTCCGCTTCCGGATCCTCCGCCCGGCGGCTGTCCTGACCGGTGCCCCCAGCCGTCCTGACCGTGATGCCTCCCGTAATGGCCGTACCAAGCAGGCGTATCATCTCGTCTTTCATGCTGCTTTCCAGCTCCCTCCGGATATCCTCAAGGGCTTCCACTGTGACATATTCCGGCTTTTTCTTCCGGTGCAGCTTTTCCATGATATCGTCATCTTCAAAGCTCCGGATATAAAAATCTACCGCCTTTATGATGAACTGGTTTTCAGATTTATGGATATCCTTATTCAGCCCCTCGAGCACTTTCTGTATCCTCTGGTGCTGCTCATTCTGCATGTTCAGTCGCAGGCAATGTTTGATAATGCTCTGTTTCGCCATCATCCGATCCCCGCCTCCACTGTTTTCCGGTTCGACAAAAGGTATGCCCTGCCGAGATATTCGTACCCCTTTGCATTCGCCCTGATATCCTCAATGTACTGTATATTCCCACTGCCGGTATGCCCGAAAAGCTTCATCACCGTCGCGCCCCCGCCTACAAAGATAATCGGTGTCACATCAAGGTTATATCCGTGCTCTTTCAGCATGTTAAGGACTTTCTCCGCAAACTTTTCAAGGCATCCTTCTATGATTTCCATGTACTGCTGCGGCAGGACGCCCTTTCCTCCAGCCATGACCTCCTGTATGATGTTTTCGTCAAGCTCCTGCCCGATCTGCCTCACGCACTCCTCATTAATCTCCCTCATGCAGCGGATCAGCCCCTGCGGAATTGTGGTACACTCCGGTTCATTGGGATAATACTGGTAAATGGGCATGATGTCTATCGTCCAGCTCCCGATATCAACGATCACTGCACGCTCCGGCAGTGTCCTGATGCGGTCTGCCACTGCCGCATAACACTGCGGGAATACGGACACCCTTGCTATCCTGATACGGTATTTTACTTTCTCAAAGCGGAAACATGCCTCTTTGTCCCTTAAAAGGTATCTTATGAAATCCTGCTTTTCCGCACCAAACCTGGTGAGCGGGAGCCCGACCGATAAGAGCACGTTTCCATCCCTCATTCCGCGCCTGTTCAGCTCCTTTGCCACCGATGCCAGCGTAAGAATGTAAAAGTTGTCGTTTTCCACCTTTGTATCCCGTACTTCAAGCCGTTTTCCGCCAACCTTGTAAAAAACACCGCCGGATTCCACAACGTTGTCATAAAATGCCGGTTCCGTTGTGATCTCCTTAACCCCGGTCGTGAATATGCTGCTTACTGTTTTCATGTTTGACCAGCCGTGGTCAATGCCGATCACTTCAATATGCTTATCCATCATTGTCTTTCTTTTCCTCCTCTTTCTTTCCTCCAAGTATCTTCTTCATGCAGGGGAAGCAGTAGTTTTCAGACTGCCTGTACGGACAGCCCGCACACTGGCTGTTTCTAACGGTCTCCTTCTGTCGGAGCTTCTTTACACACTCCTTCGCAATGCATTGTCTGCTACTGCCGTAAAAAAAACTGCACTGCATACACTGCTTTATATCCTTTTCCACCTTTACTTCAAAGGCGGTCAGTTCCCTGCGCTTTCCAGGTTTCTGTATTCTGACACCGATCCCTGCCGCTGCATTCTGACCATCTGCTGCTGTCATCTTCCTCCCCTGCTCCTTTCCTGCATTTTTGTATGCTGTGTTTCCAGTTTTCCGGCATACTTTTCAATATCCAGAAGTTCCTCCAGGTCACAGAGTTTCGAGTCCATTGCACGCTCCACATTTTCAGGACTGTAATTTCCGGTCTCCTTCAGACGTGCGCTGACTTCCTCCCTGATCTCCTGCTGTATGGGCTCCGGCAATACTGCCACATAACAGGCTGGAAAAAATACTGTTTCCTTTTCCGTATAATTTGTTGTTTCATACTGATAGCTTTTTTCAAAACCATCCATAAATGTCTGTATTAAAAACTCAGCCTCCTTTCGGTTTTCTTCACTGACTAACTCTGTCAGACTGTCAAAGAACCCAATCAGCTCTCTCTTTGTAATTCCCATCTATGAATCCTCCTTCTTTCAAACAAAAAAGCAGGACCAGATCAGCAATGTACAAACGGAATATCCGTTTTGAGAGCCAATTTAGTCCTGCCTAAATAATTTCCATATATTTTTGCATCAGAAAAACAATCTTCACTCCTTTTTTACCCAATGACATATATTCCCGCCGGAACCCCGATGCGCCATGGACATTTGTGAGATATTTGATTAAAAACAGCGCTGCCTCCGTCAATACCTTGCTTCGTTGCAATTTTGAGAAAGGACTAAATCAGCTCAAACCCTTGTATTTACTGGGTTTGTCTAACTTTAGTCTTATTTTACCGTAAGCATCGCCCGACCTCATACCTGTACACAAAAGCAGTGCAACAAACTCATAGTAATAGTCTTGCGCCATCTCCTGCATAAAGTCCTTTTGCTCCTGTTCCGTTAATGCCCTGTGATATGTCTCTGATGCTTTTGTGTCAGTGTCTTTCAGCGATTTTATACCATCTGCAGGACTCTTGCTTATAACCGCATCTTGTATCGCATCATTTAATACTACCTTTAGCATCTTTAAAACAGTATTGCAGGTTGATACTGATAAGTCCTCTGCAATTTCTTTTTGGAGTGCCAATATTTCCCTGCGTTCAATCTGCTGCACTTTCCTGCTGCCGATTTTGGGCGATACATGCTTGTAATAATAGCTTTTATTATTATTCGTTAGATTATCTTCCATAAAAATAGAACTTCTTCTTCATATTA